>CAZUCD010000231.1:0-2667 GCA_964618855.1 uncultured Candidatus Sumerlaeota bacterium | reverse complement strand
GACAGCGGTGCACCGAAGATCCGCGCGATGGAGGTCATCGACGAACTCGAGCCCGTGCGCCGCGGCCCCTACGCGGGGGCCATTGTCTACCTCGGATTCGACGGCAGCCTGGACTCCTGCATCACCCTGCGCACCGCGGTGCTGAAGGACGGCATTGCGTGCGTGCAGGCCGGCGCGGGCATCGTCGCCGACAGTGACCCGCTGCCCGAGTACGAGGAGACGCTCAACAAGGCACGCGCGCTCCTGCGCGCGCTCGAGATTGCATCGGCGGGGCTGCGGGGTTAGCCGGGATCCCCGCTACTTCACGATCAGGTTCACGAGCCGCCCCGGCACCACGATCACGCGCGCCGGTTCCTTCCCACCGAGCAGCCCAGTGATCGTCGCGTCCCCGAGCGCGGCCGCCCTGATCGCCTCCTCGGACGCGTCCCGCGCCACAACGATCCTTCCGCGCACCTTGCTGTTCACCTGCACCGCCAGCTCGACCTCGTCCGCGAGGGTGAGCGCCGGGACGTACTCGGGCCAGCGCGCGTCGAAGATGCTCGTGTCGTGCTTCAGGAACTCGTGCCACACTTCCTCCGCAAAGTGCGGGGCCAGCGGCGCGAGCATGATCGCCAGGGACTCGCACAGGAACACCGAGACGTTCGGCGCGTCCTTCGCCTCGTTGAACAGCTCCATCAGCGCCGCAATCGCAGTGTTGTAGCTCAGCGACTCCAGGTCGTCGCCCACCTTCTTGATCGTCTGGTGCAGCTTCACGCGCAGGGCCTTTGGCAACTGCTCGTCCGGCACGGCCTCCTGCGTGCTCTCCGCATACCACGCATGGACGCGGTTGAGGAACCGACGGATTCCCATGATGTCCGTGTCGCGGAAGTCCCCCCCTTGCAGGTACGGCCCGAGGAACATCAGGTACATGCGCAGCGTGTCCGCACCGTGCTTCTCGACCAACTCGTCGGGGTTCACCACGTTGCCCTTCGACTTGGACATCTTCGAGCCGTTGCGGATGAGGAGCCCGTGGGCGCGGAACTTCACGAACGGTTCCGCCGCGTCCCGCAGCTTCGTGCGTCCACCCATCCTCAGCGCCCCCGCCTCCTCCAGCGCCATGCACAGGAACCGCACGTAGAGCAGGTGCAGCACGGCGTGCTCGTTGCCGCCGATGTACATGTCCACCGGCAGCCACTTCCGTGCGAGCTCGGGGTCCCACGCCTTCTCCCCGTCGCGCGCGGACAGGTAGCGGATGAAGTACCACGCCGAATCGAGGAAGTTGTCCATCACGTCCGTTTCGCGCCGGCCGGGCCTGCCGTCGGGGAGCGTCGCGCTGACGAACTCCGGGATGTTCGCGAGCGGCCCGCGCCCGTCACCCTTCGGGCGGAAGTCCCGCGTTGGCGGGAGCGCCACCGGGAGCTGGTCCTCCGGAACCGGGTGCGCGTTGCCCTCCTCGTCGTAGATGATCGGGATCGGTGGCCCCCAGTAGCGCTGGCGGCTGATTCCCCAGTCGCGCAGGCGGAACGTCGTCTTGCGGTGGCCGAGGCCCTTCGTTTCCAGCCACCCGATCATGCGTTCGATGGCCGCGTCCTTCGCCAGCCCATCGAGCGACACATCCGCGTTTGAAGAGTTCGCGATGCGCCCAGGGCCCGACCACGCCGCGCGACCCGCGCTCACCCACGCCGCAATCGCCTCCCTGGCGTCCGACGCGGGCACCGTTTCCAGGCTGCTCGTGTGCTCGATCCAGTCGTCCCCGACCTCGGGTTCGATGATGCAGCGCACCGGCAGCCCGAACTTGTCCGCGAACGCGAAGTCCCGATGGTCGCCGCTCGGCACCGCCATGATCGCCCCCGTGCCGTAGCCCATCAGCACATAGTCCGCGATCCAGATGGGGATATTCTCCCCGGTCGCGGGATTCACCGCATGCGCGCCCGTGAAGACGCCGGTCTTCTCATTCGACGCGACATCGGGGGCACCGGCAGCCAAGGTGGCATGGGCGTCCCGCCCATGCCCAAGTGTCGCTGGGGCATCCTGCCCCAGCGTTTCACTTTCGCCCTCGTCAATCCGCCAACGCCACTTCCACTCCCCAAGACGCGCTTTTTCCGGGTTGTGCCAAATGTACTCGGCGGCCGCACGCAGTGATCCTTCATGGCGTATCAGATGGTCAAAGTACTCCGACTGCCACACCTGGTCCGATCCGGTTCCACTGCGCTTCAATATCTCCTTCGAAGTGAATGACTTCCACGTATGCAGGATGTCCGAGAGCTTGTGTTCCCCGAGGGGCTGCACGAGGACGTGCACGTGGTTCGGCATGATGCACCACGCGAACAGCCGGTAGCGGCTTCCGTCAAAGTGCCGGAGGGCTTCGGCGACGATCTCGGCGTTCGTCTCATTGCCCAGGATGCATGACCCCGAACCCGCATCAAGTTGGTCCTCAACCTTCTCCGAAAACAGGACTGCGAGGGTGCTCAACTCTTCACGGGTCAGGTCGCGCCCTGCCGTGCTTGCGGCCTCGATGATCCGAGATCGGGTTGTGCGATACTCTTCGAGCCGGTTGGCCGGCAGGCTGTCGTGGAGACGGAAGGTGACAGAGTAGGCACCTCCCTGCAGGCGCCAGTGTGGCAGGTGTGCCCCCTGCTTGCGCTGGATGTTCGGGTCGTCGGAGAGGATGTGGCCGTAGCCCTCCCC
>CAZUCD010000230.1:707-3566 GCA_964618855.1 uncultured Candidatus Sumerlaeota bacterium | reverse complement strand
CCCGTTTGCCCATCCAGCTCTGGAAAACGGCCTTCACCGCCCCCTCAAGCTGGCCCATCGGCGAGTCCGGGAAGGGCTTGCCGAGGACCGCCTTGATGCGCTCCTTGAAGAGGTCGCCAAGTTCCCGCAGGTCGTCCGCCGTCAGGTCCGTGTCCGCCGTGACGCCGCGCGCCCTCTTGCGCTCGTTCATGATCGTCTCGAGCTGGTGGCGGATGCCGTGGCCGTCCTCGGGCTCGATTCCCGCCGCCTTCTCCATCACGACGTCCGAGTACATCATCAGCAGGCGCCGGTAGGCGTCGTACACGAAGCGCGGGTTGTTCGTCTTGGCGATGAGCGCGGGGATCGTCGCCGTCGTCAGGCCGACGTTCAGCACCGTCTCCATCATGCCGGGCATCGAGGCCCTCGCCCCGGAGCGCACCGAAACCAGCAATGGGTTCTTCGTGTCGCCGAACTTCGGGCCCATCACCTTCTCCACCTGCGCGAGGGCCTTCGTGATTTCCTTGTCCAGTCCCGGGGGATACTTGCGGTTGTTCTGGTAGTAGAAGTTGCACGCCTCGGTCGAGATCGTGAAACCCGCGGGGACGGGGATGCCCAGGAGCACCATCTCGGCCAGGTTGGCACCCTTGCCGCCGAGGAGTTCCTTCATCCTGCCGTTTCCGTCCGCCTTGTTGCCGCCGAAGAAATAGACGAACCGCTTCGCCATGTACGTGATGCTCCGGGAGGGGGAGATTCTGTCGTTCGTTGCCCGATTCGGGCCTGTCGGCATGCGCCCGTTCGGGCATCGCACCGACCCGGAAGGCAACGCCCCGCTGGCCGCGGGGGTCAAGGCGCTTGGCCCCAGTGCGGGGCAAAGCAACCGGTTTCCGGCATTCCAATCCCCGCGGGCAGCCACGCCCCGCGGCGCGGGAGGAGCCCCGCCCCGGCTCTGGATTGCCGCCTTACGCCTTGCCGCCCCGCCTGCCATTCACCCTCAATCATGCCATGTCCGTCGAGGGTGGGCCCCTTCCCGCGCTGCGCGAGTTGCCGCTGCTCTACCGCGGCAAGGTCCGCGACGTCTACGACGCCGGGGAGGATCGACTCCTCGTCCTGGCAACCGACCGCATAAGCGCCTTCGACGTCGTCTTCACGGAACCCATCCCCGGCAAGGGGGCGCTCCTCAACACCCTAAGCGCCTGGTGGTTTGGCCGAACCCGGGGCATCGTCGAGAACCACATGATTTCCGCGGATGCGGCGCTCATCTTCGAGGACGCCGCCGAGGGGCGCCGCCTTGAGGGCCGCGTCTCCCTCGTCCGCCGCGCCGAACCCATCCGGTACGAGTGCGTCGTCCGCGGGTTCATCGACGGAAGCGCGTGGAAGGAGTACGAGCGCGGCGGGATGGTCGCGGGCTGCCGACTCCCACCCGGCCTCCAGCGCCACGACAAACTCTCCGCCCCCATCTTCACCCCCGCCCGCAAGAACCTCGAGGGGCACGACGAGAACATCACCGTCCCGGAGATGGCATTCGAGTTCGGCCGCGACCGCACCGCCCAGCTCGAGAAACTCAGCCTCGCGCTCTACAGGCTGGGCGCGAACATCTGCGCCGAGCGCGGCCTCACCCTCCTCGACACCAAGTTCGAGTTCGGCCTCGTCGGCGAGCGCATCATCCTGATCGACGAGCTCCTTACGCCGGATTCCTCGCGTTTCCGTGCGGGTACGCGGGCGCTCGACAAGCAGTTCCTGCGCGACTGGCTGCGTGAGCAGGGTTGGACGGGGGAGGGCGATCCTCCACGCCTGCCGGTGCACGTCCGAGATGAACTCCTCGCACGCTACCGCGAGGTCGCCGCGACCATCATGGGAGCCTGAGGGGACCAGCGCGTGCAGGGGTCCGGGCTCGGGGTGTGCGCGGCGACCCTACCGGACGCGGCGGCAACCATTCCCCGACCCCCGAAACCGACGTCCGCTCCTCAGGGCGCGCCGAACACGTGCGAGAAGTGGTAGGCCGCCTGTTTGCGCCACCACGGCCAGTCGTGCGCTGAATCACGCCCCCAGATGTCCCGCCAGTGCGGGATGCCCTTCGCCGCGAGCAGGTCCGCCAGCCGGTGCGTCTGCGGGATGCAGCCACCCTCGTGCGCGCCCTGCCCCACCACGAGCGTCAGGTGGCAGTGCTCCCGCACCGCCGCAAGGTGCGCCCCCTCCATGTTCGCCACGTACGCGACCGGGTCGTTGAAGTACACGTCCTCGTTGTAGAACCCCTCGAACCAGGTCCCCAGATCGTAGCGTCCGCTGAAGCAGAACGCACGCGTGAACGTCCCAGGGTGCTTGAGCACGAAGTTCGCCGCGTGCAGTCCCCCGGTGCTCATGCCCGACGTCATGACGCCGATCGAGTCCGACCGGCAGTCCTCGTGGATCGCGGGCAGCACGTTGCGCATCACGAAGTCCTCGAAGGCGAGCGCACGCTTCGCCCTCCACTGCGGGGGCGCGCCCCAGTTCATCCACGCCTCGTGCTCGATGCTCTCGATGCAGTAGAGCTTGATCCGCCCACCCTCGATCCACGGCGCGAGGGCGTGGATCATCCCGTGGTCCTCCCAGTCGGTCGCGCGGCAGTTCATCGTCGGGAACACGAGCATCGGCGGGCCGAAGTGCCCATAGGCGACGAGGCGCATCTCGCGCCCGATGGCGGGACTGTGGATCGCGGAATCGCGTCGGATCATGTCGTGGGTGTCTGCCTCGCGGGAATCGCTCCACTGCGCGCCAAGGAGTCCCCCGTCTCAAGGGGCAATGGGACTCGGACATCGCGGTTGACAAAGGAACGGGGCGGGGGTTTCCTGCAGTCCATGTGGTCTAACACATTCGCAGAGCCCCAAGGAGCCCCGATGAACC
>CAZUCD010000230.1:0-697 GCA_964618855.1 uncultured Candidatus Sumerlaeota bacterium | reverse complement strand
CGCACGGGGGCGGGGGTTTCTTGTTTTCCTGTTGTTCTACCAATTCGTATTTGCCCAAAGTAGCCCCTTTCAAACCGAACGGCAACGCCCCCCCCCCCAGTTTTCCGGATTTCGAGTATTGCCGCGATAATCGCCGCCGTCACTGGCATGCTGGGCGCGCCTGAGTTTGCGACAAGGGCGTCAGCACAGTCACCATGCACGGTCGCATCGAACGAAACGCCCGGCACAGAGACCTTGTTCACCCCTGCGGGAAGTCCCGTTGCAGTCACGTCCGCGACGACTCAGGATCTGCATTCCGTCACTCAGACAGCTCGCGCTGCATCGTTCGGGGCCACGTACGACTGGAACCCTCGCGCAACGCTCGCGATGACGGGGGGCACTCCCCCGACCTCACCCTACTTCGGATGGCTGCCGATCTATCCTTGGGTAAGCACCGATTTCAACGTGGCCCCCTGGCCGAACCAGTGGGCGCCCCTGAACGCGCAGGCGATCTACATGTCGGGGTTGTGGGGGACTGGGACGAATGACCAGCGCGACCAGTTTGCCAACCGGACCCAGCACATGGTCGGGGGCATGTTCTCTTCCGCCGTCAACTTTCCGTCCGGTCGGAACCTGACCCGGAAAGACGACCACCCCGCATCGCAGCAGTTCAGCGGCTCATTCGATGGCAAATACTCTATCGGTTCGTTGAGTCAGG
>CAZUCD010000229.1:0-3939 GCA_964618855.1 uncultured Candidatus Sumerlaeota bacterium | reverse complement strand
GCCGGGACTGTTCCGGAGGATGGCGTGGTGCCATCGTTCGCCGACGGATGGAAAGCCGACGTGAAGGGCATCGCCGGCGAGTCCGTCGCGGCCAAGTTCCGGCTCTACCCGGGCAGTCCGTTCGGCACGCAGCATGTCTACGATTGGACCGCCCAGGATGGCGCGCTCGCGGCCGATCCCGAACTGACAAGCAGTGTCGCGTGGGCACTCGACGCCAGGCCCGACGGCACAACGGACCCGGGCTTCGACGCCATCGTTCAGCAGATCGTGGAGGGCACGGACTGAAGCGATGTTCACGAACGGAACCCAGCACAAGCTTGGGATTCTCAAGGCGCTTGGGACACCCATTGTCTTCGGTAGTCGCACGTACTCCATGGCAGTCAAGTTCGCCTTCGACGGCCCGGAGTCCAACGGCCCGCTCGGGCTGATTGTCGCGGACGAGGATGTCGAGGATCTCGGCGGCGGGCTGAAGCGCATTGTCTGCAAGCGAGCATTCCGCAAGTCGTCCTACACGAAGATCGCCGGGGCCGGGGACGCCACCGAGGTCGAGTTCAACGTGCTAATGGGAGGCAATGTCGCGGCGGCCATCGAGCCCGAGCGCGTTCACTCGTGGAACGACGACGAGTCCACGAACGGGTTGAACCTCAGGACGCGCGCGCGGCCCCGGCACTGCGTCCTCTTCAGGGGCAGGCGCTACAACATCGCCTCCGTCGATGCGTTCTCTGTTCCGCCGGGTTCGGTGTCCTTCCATGGCGACACCGACCAGATCGGCCCGGGTCGGCCCGATCATGACATCAGCGACCTTGTCGTGATCCCAAAGAGCTGGTCCTCCGGGGACATCTACTTTTCCGAGTCAGGCTCCGACCTGCGCGACAACTGCGTGGTCGAGTGGACCGACTCTGTCACCCCCGCGGCGGACGCGATGGAGCGGCGGGTCTTCGAGGTCGGCGCGCCGGACTACAACCCTCCGGATGCAGCCTTCTCGGACGAAGTCGCGGAGTACCACTTCGACGCGCCAAACCGGCGGTTCCGATTCGGCACCATTCCGACTTTCACAACCCTGGGCGCCGATGGTGTCAGGGCCACCGTCTATCATGGCGTTGACCTGCACGCCCAGGAACTGACCCCGGAGGGCGCGAACTCGCCCGTCGTCATCATGGCGGCGGATGAAGCGGCAGGGTACGCCGCGACGGGAGGAGACGAGCTCGTACTGCTGTCACTTCCCCTGATGGGTGAGATCGACGCCGTCGTCCTCGTCGAGGCGGGAGTCGGCTCCGTCGAGATTCGGGACGGCCAGACTGACCCTTCCGCGGCGATGGCGTCCGTCCTCTTCGAGTTCGGCGCGGGCATCACGGAGCGCCTAGGCCGCGAGGAGCAGGGCGGCGCGCTCGATTCCCATGCAGGGACTGCAAGCTATGCTGGCGAGTTCGAGATCCGGATGCAGTGGGACGGGTCCGAGGTTGTCTTCTCGCACCGAGCCGTTGGTGAGACTTCATGGAACGCGATGGGGGCGATCCCACTCGTGCCGTCCACGGGCGGCTCTGTGGGGGTCGGGACTTGGACGACGGAAGGCGTGCGCGTTCGCAACCTGACGTTGCCTCTCGCACTGACACACCTGCAAGCGCAGGGGACGGCATGGGCGCGCTGGACTCACTCGCGAAGCGCGAAGGGCTTCGCCGACTACGAGAAGCCGAACGGCGCGACCTCCATCACCGAGGTTCGCAATCTCACGACGGACACGGTGATGACCGAGTACGGCACGGCCGGGGAGGTGCGGCGGGACGTCTGGCAACTCGCGGTCGGCAACGTCCGCCTGTTCTCGGAATCATCGGGCGACCTGATTCGCGTGACCTGTGCCTCGGGTACGCCACCCGCAGGAACGGGGAGGCCGCCTCGCGTGACGAACCAAGTCAACTGGGCGACGGATGACGGAACGGGGCAGGCAACCAGCAACGTGAACCAGAACCGGGCGAACTGGCGAGACGCCGTCGTCGTCCGCGACCCGCGCGGGACGTTGGACATCGCCGCCGGGGAAACCGCGGAGCTTCGCGACGACGCCTTCGCTGATGATGGTTCGCCGCCCACGTTCGCCATCGACATTCGGCAGCGCGGAGACCGATCGACATGGTTCGATCCAGCGCCAGAGGACCATCTCGCCTTCTGGCCGGATGGCCTCGTGCTTCTGGAGCAGGGGTTTGCAAACACCATCCTGGCTGGCCTCGCGGACCACGAATCGCTCTGCGCGCGCGCGAAGGGGCTGCTGTATCGCAAGCGAGGGACGGCGCGGGCCAAGAACTACAACGAGGTGGCGCGTGCGTTTGACTGCCTCGACGAGGCCTCTGTCGATGGCACAGTCCCTTTCGGCGTCGGCGCCGATGTCAGTGGACTCGATTACGGGATGTCTCCCTACCCAGCGAACTGGACGTGCTGGGTGGGCCCCGAGGAGTTCCCCGCGCACAAGTGGACGGCCGAGGACATGGCGTTCGGGACGCGAAAGGAGCAGCTCCACCCGTTCTCCGACGGCATCCTCGCTGCCGGCGGTGCATGGGGCCACTACCTGACCGATCCATTCACCGGCACGCTCATCTACCGAGACTCCGCCAAGCACACCTTCTTCTACTCGTCTGGCGTCGTCGGCCCGCCGGTGGGGAGCGGAAGCGGCACAAAGGCCGGAACGGAGAACTGCCCGGAATCAGGACTTCCACCCGAGTTGACGGACGTGCGATCCACCCATGACGAAAACGAGATCGGCGAGCACGTCTTCGACATCTATCGCGGCGGAGTGGTCGGCGCGTCGGGATTGCCGCCGCTCGCCGGGATCGAGGACTGGCACATCGAAGGCGGCGTGCCCGTCGGGACGCCTGGGCCGCCGCCGACGAACTACTTCGGGGCCTTCCTGCGCGACGGCGTGTGGGTTCCCTACGAGGGCGTGCAGAACAACCTGCCATCCGCCGCGTGGAGCGCAGAGTTTGGATTCACGCCGCTGGGCTTCACGGTGCCCGACTGGATCGCCTCGCTACCAGAGGGGACGACGATCATCTCTGCACGGTGGGACGTGCGATTCTCGGGACTCCGTCAGAGCTCTTGGGAGAACACGGTCGAGGTGGTCCGAGACGGGATCTACAAGGTGACCCAGGAGTATCGCCGCGACGGGGCTACGCTCTTCCGCTACTCGGGGCCCGGCAACGGCACGGGCACGTGGTACGTCAACTACACCCCGCCGAACCCGACCCAGGGTGGAACTGTCACGTGGGCGCTGATCGGCATTCGCAAGCGCTCCCTGATCGCTGAATTGCTCGGTGGAGGCTCGGCACAGGTGACGGCCGATGAGTTCAGGGGGCTCGGAAACGGACTCTCCATCGGAGAGGCGGCGGATGGGGAGTGGTCAATCGTCGACGTCACCGGGATGATTCAGGCTCTGGTCGACAACCTCGACAGCGATCTCGGATCGTTCATGCTGTGGCCGACCACGGGTCTCTCGGCGCCAACAGCCAGCCCTGGCGCGCTCGCGCAGTACCTCGAAGGCCTCGCGCCTGTCGCGGAGGTCGAACTCCTGCCGCCGCCGACCAGCCCGCCCGAGGACGGCTACAAGTTCGGCTACCGGGCTACGGTGCGCGGCAAGTACACGTGGTACGGCTCAGTGGAGACCGGGACGATCCTCGTCTCCTACCGCCTTCCGAACGGCGTCCTCGAGGACCGCGAAATCGTCCTCTGGCAACCACCACTGATCGCGGGCTTCGAGTGATGCCGACTCGTGCCCACCGTGTGCCCACCCAACACGGGTCAACACGTCGTTTCGTGTTCTGTTCGCGCCTCGAAGCGGCCTGCCAAGACGGAGTGAAAGCACCGTTCTTGCGGGAAAACTGCGGATTTTCTGGACTTTTTGGATGGTGCCGAGGGGCGGAGTCGAACCGCCGACCTACGGGTTATGAATCCGTC
>CAZUCD010000228.1:0-3942 GCA_964618855.1 uncultured Candidatus Sumerlaeota bacterium | reverse complement strand
GCCGCAGCTCCGAGAATGGGTACGTCCCGAGTATCCGGTTCGCGTAGTCCTTCACCAGGTCGAACGTCAGGATCATCGCCGCGAAGACGAAGTACGCGCTGAAGGCGAAGAGGAAGTAGCGGTAGCCGAAGACGGTGAAGGGGACGTTGAAGACGACGGTGCATTGCAGGGAGAGGAGTGCGATCCAGCCGCCGATGCCCGAGATCTCCGCGATCCGCGGCGGCCGGCGCAGGAAGAGGTAGGCGAGCGCGGCGTTGTGCTCCGCGCCGCTGCGGAATGGAAAGAACCACGGAACGAAGGCGTGCGCCACCCTGCGCAGGTGGCGCAGGGCGCTGTCGCCGCGCGGCACCACGGCCTCGTTCACGGGCGGTCCCCTGGGCGGTGCCGCGACGCCGCCCCCTGCCGCACCATCAGCGGCCGCCACTCCGTGAAGAGCGAGCGCTCCGGCGCATCCCCGGACACATCGCGGGAATCCTGGAAGACCCACCACTCGCGCGAGTAGCGCACGCTCCAGTACACCGGGTCCCACGCGTACTCCTGCACCCAGGAAAGAAGCCCCCCGCCAAACGTCATGGCGATGAGCATGAGGACGATCGCGATGACGCTCCCGGGCCCTGACCACGCCAGCGCGCACCACACCAGCACCGACGTCAGTAGGAGCACCGGGAGCGTCGCGAGCGCGCAGTCCGCGACCGCGCGCAGCCACGCCGTCAGCGGGGACCTGATGAAGAGGTTCGCGCGCAGCGAGGCACCGGACGCGAACTCGAGCAGGATGCTCCCGAGCAGGTACTGCGCCGAGGCGAGGATGATCGACACGATCACCCAGAACGGCACCGGCAGCGCGGGCGGCGTCAGCCAACCATGCAGCATCATCAGCACGAGGTACGACCCTGCGTAGAACAGCAGGCCGACATTCTGCACCGCGATCGGCTTCACCGCGAGGCCGAGCACGATTTCCTGCGGCCGCAGCCGCGTGAGCAGCAGTTCCTCCATCGGCATGCCGCGCATCACCCGCCGCATGTGTCCGGTCACCATCGTGATCGTGTTCAGCAGACCCAGCGCGGGCACCGCCGCGACGCATAGCAGCGACGCCCCCATCAGCCTGTTCCAACCGACCGTCGGCCACAGCGCCATGTATCCCATGACTCCAACCAGCACGATCCAAAGCGCGAGCCCGAGTGCATCCTCCGCGCGCCGCGACCGCGCCGACACGTACGCGACCAGCGGATTGTGCCTCCCCTGCCCCTGCCAGAAGGACATCTGAAGGCCCGCCAGCCCGAGCGAGCGCCAGCCGTGGATGGGATTGTCCTCCTCCGGGACGACATCCTGCGGGCGCGCGTCACGGAAGTCGCGCGGACCGCGGACGGGTGGGATCGGCGGCCCGGAGGAGTACTCATGGTCCACGATGCGCGGCGCGACCGGCCGCCGGGGCGGCACGCCCGAGTAGGATTCATGTGAGGGGTCGCTCATCCTGCGGGGAAGCTATGCCCGCACGGGGCGTGAGATGCAAAGGGGTTTGGGGGGGGCAGCCTGCGGACAACTTCAGGGAGAACGAGAGTGATGCACAAGATGCGTGGAAGATGTCATGTCGCGGTCGCCGCGATGCTTTGCGGCTTGGCAGTTCAAGCCCCAGCCCCCCCAATCGCCAATGGGCGCAATTGTGTGTTCATGGGGCCATTCTGCGAGGCGCCCGTTTCCGCCGGCGCCTGCGACATCTGCCGGGATGGAGCCTGCGGCTACAAGACCCCGGACTACGAATGCATCAACCCACCGTTCCGGTACATCGTGATCGGACTGGGTCAGTGCGCGGTCTCAGCGAACCCGGCCCACGGTTGCTCCGAGATTCACGCCATCTGTCTTAAGCGCAGCACATGCTACCCGGCGGACCATGACTTGGACGACATCCCCGAAGATTGTTTCTGGGGCGCGTGGCAACCGTACAGCAATGACTGGGGTTGCATCGGTACGAGCACCGGCGGTAGCTGGCTCAATCCCAAGGACTGGTCAACTGCGGTACCATCCACCCCTGCGGAGGAAATCTGATGAGCATCGCACCGTGCGGCACATCCTTTGTGGTCCTCGTTGCGGTGGCGGGGCTCCTGGTGCCGGGCGAGTTGCGGTCGGAGGAAACCCAGCCCGAGAGCACGAAGCTCACCATCGGGCAGCAGGCTGTTGTGAACGATCTCCAGGACAATCTTGGGGATTTCCTGGCAACCTATCGATACGATCGTCAGGAAATCGACCCACCGGGTCCCGGTGAACGTCCCGCTCCTCCCAGGGTCAGCAGCGGAGTGTACCAAGTATGTCGGAAGGGTTCATGGATGCGGATTTCGCTGACCGGGACCGAGGCCGGCGGGGTCGGTGCTTCGGGAGCGACGATCCACCCTCTTCCAAGCGGACGGACATGGCTCTTCAAAGATGGCAAGTGCGTCGCCTTCATCGACGGCGCGAACTACGTCGAAGACCCCGAGCCCCGCCTGATCCTCGACTCGCTTCCGCCATTCGGATCGATGGGAATGGTGCTCACCAAGGACGGCGAGTTCAAGACAGAGTCCGAAATCGCCGAAGCAAAACCCCTCGAAGAGCGTCCGATCCGGACAATCGAGCAGCGTGGCGAATCGGTCTGTGAAGTAATCGCATCGCGACGAACCCTCGAATCCGCGCACGCCACCGTTTCGGGCCGTGGATTGGTCAGGTACGACGCGGAGGGTCGGCGCTCCAGGATCGAGACACATTCAGTTCTGACCTTCCCGGATGGGAGGTCAGCCGAGCTTCCCGGGCGCGTCGAGTCCGTGGATCGATGGATCGATGGGCTGCCATCGCATGTGGAAGTTACCATCTACCCGCGCGGACGCCGGATTTGGGATCGGTTTCAGGCGCCCGAAGATGTCTCGGCCTACATGTCGGAAGGTGAACACGTGCCGAGCGTTCAGCTCACGATGGAGTTGACCAACGTCAGGGACCCGGCAGCGTCCGATCCCGTCAGCCCGTCCGACTTCGCCCCGGAAATGGCCTTCGTTCGGGTGAAGGAGACGGACCCCCCGCGTCCCGTTTGGTCCGGCGCCCCGGGCGAATCGCAGCGGCTTCTCCAGTTCGATCCCGACTCCACGCAATGGCAGGCGGCCCCGGCTACACCCTGATCGTCGTGCGCATTCGGGCGGGGTGGGCCCGGCCAGCGGCCTACCTCGCCCCGGCCATCTCTGCCGTCTCGCGCCCGACCTTCTCCAGCATGTCCTTGATGACGGCGTCTGTGCCGATCCCTTCGGCCTCTCCCTCGAAGTTCAGGATCATGCGGTGGCGCAGGGCGGGGATCGCCTGCGAGGCGATGTCCGCGAAGGCGACGTTGTAGCGCTCCGCACGCAGCGCCTTGATCTTTGCGCCGAGGATGATCGCCTGCGCGCCGCGCGGGGAACTCCCGTAGCGCACGTACTTGCGCACCATGTCCGTCGCGAACTCGCTCTCCGGGTGCGTCGAGAGGACGAGCCGCACGGCGTAGTCCTGAACGTGCGGGGCGATCACGACCTGACGCGTGAACGCCATCCAGCGCCTCACCTGGTCCCCATCCATCACCTTTCCCGCCTGCGGCATCTCCTTCACGGTCGTGCGGTCAAGGATGGTCCCCAGTTCCTTGCGCCCCGGGAATGGCACGAGCAGCTTGAAGAGAAAGCGGTCGAGCTGCGCCTCGGGCAGGGGATAGGTACCCTCCATCTCAAGGGGGTTCTGCGTCGCCATGACGAAGAACGGCGGGTCGAGCTGGTAGCGCTTCCCCGCGACGGTGACGGTGTGCTCCTGCATCGCCTCCAGCATGGCGGACTGCGTCTTCGGGGTGGCGCGGTTGATTTCGTCCGCCAGCACGAGGTTGGAGAAGACGGGCCCGCGCTCGAACACGAAGGAGCGCCGCCCGGTTTCCGGGTCCTCCTGCACCATGTTCGTGCCGACGAT
>CAZUCD010000227.1:0-4081 GCA_964618855.1 uncultured Candidatus Sumerlaeota bacterium | reverse complement strand
ATCAAAGAAGACCGGCATCGATCACACCCACCTGGCCGAGGCGACGCGCGCCACCAGAATCAACTTCGCGGCCGTCGTCGCCCAGCCACGAAGGACCCTGACCACGCCTTACTGGACGGGCATCGTGAACGGAGGGAGGACCTACTCCGCCTTCTGCCAGAACGTGGAGGAGCTGATCCCTTGGCGCACGCTCTCGGGCCGCCAGCACCTCTACCTCGACCACGAGGCGTACCGCGCCTACGGCGAGCACCTGCCGACTTTCAAGCCGCGCGCGGAGGCCTCCGACGTCCGCGACCTCGTGAAGACGGAAGGCAAGGGGGGCGACATCACCCTCAACTACCTCACCCCTCACGGGAAGTGGCACATCCACTCGACCTACGGCGACACGCTGCGGATGGAGACGCTGTCCCGGGGCATCGAACCGGTGTGGATGAACGACCGTGATGCGGGACTGATCGGCGTGCGGGACAACGACTGGGTGGAGGTCGTCAACGACCACGGTGTCGTGGTGACCAGGGCATGCGTCAGTGCCCGCATCCCCCGCGGGATCTGCTTCATCTACCACGCCACCGAACGCACCGTTGGCGTGCCGAAGTCCCCTTCGCGAGGAAACAAGCGCGCGGGGGCCCACAACAGCCTGACGCGCGCGCGCCTGAAGCCACTCTTCATGATCGGCGGCTACGCGCAGTTCACCTATGCGTTCAACTACTGGGGACCGACCGGCGTGAACCGCGACACCTTCGTCGTGGTGCGCAAACTCGACAAGCCGGTGTGGAACTGAACTGCCCGGAGGCAGCCAACATGGACGTTCGTGCACAGACTGCAATGGTGTTCCACCTCGACAAGTGCATCGGCTGCCACACGTGCAGCGTAGCCTGCAAGAACGTGTGGACCGACCGTCCCGGTGCCGAGTATATGTGGTGGAACAACGTCGAGACGAAGCCCGGCACGGGCTATCCGACGATGTGGGAGGACCAGGTCAACTACAAGGGCGGCTGGAGACTGGGTGCCGACCGGCATCTCGAGCTCCGGTGCCAGGACAAGCTCAGCGCGCTTGGCCACCTTTTCTATAATCCGAACCAGCCCGGCCTCGACGACTACTACGAGCCCTGGACCTATCGTTACAGCGACCTCTTCGACGCGGCGGAGGGGTCCGACCAGCCGACCGCAGTCCCAGTCTCCCAGCTAACCGGGGAAATCATCGATATTCAGGCCGGTCCCAACTGGGACGACGACCTGTCGGGTTCACCTGTCTACGCGGAGAACGATCCGAACCTCGCCAGCCTGACGAAGGACGAGCGCGAGGCGCTCATGGACGTGGAGAACATCGCGATGATGTATCTCCCCCGAATCTGCAACCACTGCGCAAACCCGAGCTGCGTGGCTGCGTGTCCCTCGGGCGCGATCTACAAGCGGGGAGAGGACGGGATCGTCCTCATCAATCAGGACATCTGCCGGGGCTGGCGGGCGTGCATCGCAGCATGCCCATACAAGAAGATATACTTCAACTGGCAGACGGGCAAGTCGGAGAAGTGCATCCTGTGCTATCCGCGGATCGAGACGGGGCAGCCGCCGGCGTGCTTCCATTCGTGCGTGGGCCGCATCCGATACATGGGCGTCCTCCTGTACGATGCGGATCGCCTCACGAAGGCGATGTCGGTCCCGGAGCGCGACCTGGTCGAGTCGCAGCGCACCGCTATCCTGAATCCCTTCGATCCGGAGGTCGTCGCGGGGGCCGAGAGAAACGGCGTTCCGCCGGAGTTCATCGATGCGGCGCGGAAGTCCCCCGTTTGGCGCTACGTCATGGAGTGGAAGATCGCCCTCCCGCTTCACCCCGAGTTCCGCACGTTCCCGATGTTGTTCTACGTCCCGCCGCTGCTCCCCGTGTCGGGGAGGTCCGGGGATGGAATCTATGCCCATGAGGGTGAGGACTTCTTCGCCAACGTCGGGAAGGCGCGCATTCCCCTCAAGTTCCTCGCCTCCCTCTTCTCCGGCGGAAACGTCGAGATCGTTGAGGGCGTCATGAAGAAACTCATGGCGGTGCGCTACATGATGCGCTCGCGCGAAGCGGACGAAACGTCGCCGGAACGCGTTGCGCGAATCCTCCGGGAGGCGGGGCTCACGGCGGAACAGGCGGAGGACATCTACAAGCTCACGGCGCTCTGCGGTCCGGATGAACGCTACGTCATGCCGCCGATCCAACGTGAGGAAGCAATCGCCGGGTCGGGATGCTCACCGGAGGTCTGCAAGGGATGCTCAGGGCTCGGTTCGACCAGTCCGCCGGAGAGGGGGAACTAGCCGTGAGCACAGCCAAGCACGACGCGCGCCCCGGCCTGGCCTCCATCGCCGAACTGCTGGATCGCCGTTCCACACGCAATGGGGCGGCGCTCGCCCTCCAACTCGCGGAGGCTTCCGCCGCCGCTGGTGCGGGGGATCATCTCCGCACGTTCGCGAGCGAGGCGGGCGCCTTCGCACCAGATGCCCTCGACCAGCTTCACACGCGCACCTTCGACCTTATGCCGTCATGTCCGCCCTACCTGAGCATCCACCTGTTCGGTGAGGAGAACTTCAAGCGGGCGATCCTCATGACGGGCCTTGCCGAGTGCTACGCGCGCATCGGCCACGACTGCCAGGGCGAACTCCCCGACCACATCGGCGTGCTCCTGTCCGCCGCTCCGAAGTTCACCGCCGAGGAGTGGGACGAGGCGGCGCGTTTCGTCCTCCCCGCGCCGCTCGTGCGCATGGGGGCCCTCCTTGAAGCCTCCGGCAACCCCTACCGTCACATCATCTCGGCAATCCACGCGCTCCTGCGAGCCGAACACCCGATGGAGTCCACACCATGCTCGACCTCTTCCTTTTCGCCGCGCTCCCTTACGTCGCCGTGTTCGTCCTGTTCGCTGGGTCCATCTGGCGCTACCGGACCAACAAGTTTAGCTACTCCGCCCTGTCCTCACAGTTCCTCGAAGGCCGGCAGCTCCTGTGGGGCTCCGTCCCCTGGCACGTGGGCATCCTCCTGATCCTGGCGGGACTCGTCCTGGGCCTGTGCTTCCCAGGTGTCTGGGGGGCGATCGTCGCCAACCGCACCGCGCTCCTCATCGTGGAAGGCATCGGACTCTTCGCGACAGTGCTGTGCATCGTGGGACTCGTGGCATTTGCCGTGCGGCGCGCGACGTCGGCCCGCCTCCAACTCGTCTCCACCCCGATGGACTTCGCGGTGCTCGGACTGCTGCTGGTCCAGGTGTTCCTGGGGCTCTGGGTGGCCCTCGCGCACCGATGGGGAGCGGCCTGGGCACCTTCCGCCCTCTCCCCATATCTGTGGAGCCTCGTCACGCTCCAGCCCAACCTGGACTACGTGGCGGGCATGCCGGGTCTGGTGAAGCTGCACATCGCCGGCGCGTGGCTCCTCCTCCTGCTCATCCCGTTCTCGCGACTCGTCCACGTGTTCTCGATCCCGTTCGAGTACCTCTGGCGACCACCGCAGAAGGTTGTCTGGACGAACCCGCGCCGGTTCGAGCAGGACCCGACCCACGCTGTCGAAGTCGAGGAGCGCCGCGAGTTCATCAAGGCGGGCATCGGCATCGCGGGGGGGGTGACGCTCCTGACCGTCGGGACCGCCGACAAGCTGGTACCCTACTTCAAGGGCCCGGACCTGTCGCCCGAGGATGAGGCCCACCTGTTGGCTAAGAAGGTCGAGCGCCTGAACCAAACTGCGGAGCAACGCGCACTCGAGCTGGAGCGCATCGAGTCGCCCTACATTCGCGTCGCAAAGTTCGGCGAATTGGATCCGAAGAAGGGGAAGTACTTCATCGACTACAAGATGCGGCCGGCCCTCGCCTTCATCGGGTCCGACGGGATGCCGCTCCTCATTTCTGCAAAGTGCACGCACCTGGGCTGCACGGTGGGCAGCGACCTTGACCAACAGGGACGCATACTCTGCCCGTGCCACGTCTCCTACTTTGACATCGCCACGGGGCAGCCCAACGAAGGGGCACCGGCAAAGGCCCCCCTTCCGAAGCTCGGCTGGGCGCTCATGGATGCCGAGGGACAGGTCTTCTTCTCCCAGGGCCCCGACGGGCGCCGC
>CAZUCD010000226.1:1789-4088 GCA_964618855.1 uncultured Candidatus Sumerlaeota bacterium | reverse complement strand
GCCGGGGTGAGGTCACAGCGCAGGATCGAGCCGGGAACGTCGAGGCTGGTGCCGAGGTAGGTCATGACGCCGGGATTTTGAAGCTCGAAGCCGGGCTCCCAGATCGGGGACTCGACGAAGGAAAAGCGCTCGTAGCCGCCGTCCGGGCGGGGGATGTTGATGATGGCGGTGGAAGACTTCGCCTCCGGGGTAAACTCGCGGGGGGCCTTGCCGAGCACGTCCTTCATGGTGGCGAGGTCGAGTTGGAAGACGCTCATGCCCGCGGAGGGCCGAATCCATGGCGTCAGTTCGGCCTTCTCCTCAGGGGCGGCATCGAGGTACTTCCAGGTCATGTCCTCGGAGAAACGCCAACTCTCACCGCCGTCGGCGGCCGCGAATCCCGTAAGCATGGTGCAGACAGCAGCCGTCAGAACGGCGAACCGGATGCGAGATTTCATGCAATCATCCTTCGTGGGTTCCCGGCGAGGTAGGGAATCCCTGTGGGGGTGGACTGCCGCAAGGCCGCGTCTGACGCCACCTTAGACCGGCAAAAATATATGGTAAGCCGCTTGATCATTCCCCGGCAACGGCAATGTGGCCCAAATCAACATCCATGTGCCCCGTTTCGCGCCCTGAAGGGGCTTGCGGTGGCGGAAAGGTCCTCATCCTCATGGAAGGGATTCCCCCGCTCGGCGTCGTAAGGGGAGGATCGTGGACATCTCCCAACAAGAGAGTGACGTGACTGACCAGGAGCTCATCGACGGATTGCGCTCGGGAAGCCCCCCCGCAGCGGAGGAGTTGCTCTCCCGCTTCGAGGGCCCGCTTGTCCGCTTTTTCCGGGCCTCCCTGCCTGTCCCCGACAATGCCGAGGACGCGACACAGGAGGTCTTCATCCGCCTGATCGAGTCCGTCCGCGCCGGCCGCACCGGCGAGGTCAGATCGTTGACATCACTTGTTTTCACCATCGCGCGACGCCTCTCCATCGATGCCGGCCGCCAGTGGTCGCGCAGGCCCAAGTCGGCCTCCCTCGATGCCCCGGTTGGAGACGCGGATGCGGGCCTGACCATCGCGGATGCCGTTCCCGACCGCCGCGAGAACCCGCGTGAGGCCGCCGCCCGCAGGGAGCGGGACCTGCACGTCGCAGCCGCGCTCCGGGAACTGGACGAGGAGACTCGCGCCGTCATAACCCTCCGCCACATCGATGGCTTGAGCAGCCGCGAGGTGGCGGAAGTCCTCGGAGTCGCCGAGGGCACCGTGTGGTCCCGACTGCACCGGGGCCTCGCACTCCTCAAGTCGCGCCTGACCCCAAAGCCCATCACCCCTTCCTCCCGCCAATCCAGGATGCAGCAGCCATGAACTCCCAGCCTGAGCAGAACGGACACGCGCGGGACATCCTCGCCTCGCTCTATGGGGAAGCGCCGACGCTGGGCCCCGGGGAGTCGGCGGCCTTCGAGGCCACCCGCGACCTGATCGGTGATCACATGAAGCCTGCGCCCGGCGAGGAGGGACTCTCCGCCGCGGCGCGCAGCCGTGTGCTCGACGCGCTCGACGCCGCGCCGGCCGCCAGGGTGGGCGTCCTCGCGGGGACCGTCTGGGTGCGGCGCTCGGGAGCATCCTCTGCGCTCCCCCTGGGCGATGACCGCGAGGTGCGCCGGGGGGACACGGTGCTGACGCCCCCCGGTGCCCGGGCGATGGTCCGGCTGGCCGATGGCTCGTCCGTGATGCTTGCGGAACAATCCGAGCTCGTGATCGGCGCCGCGGCCGGCATCGCGGAGCGGCTCTCGCTCCTCGGGGGGCGGCTCTATGCGTGGGTCGAGAAGCAGCGCGACGCCGTCTTTGCGATCCGCACACCGCAGGGATTCGCCTGCGTCGTCGGCACCGAGTTCGATTTGCAGTCCGACCGGGAAGGAAACCTCGCGCTCATCGTCACGGAGGGACAGGTAAACTTTCGGCCAGCCTCCGCCAGTGGGCAGGAGGTGGCCCTCCGGAGAAACGAGATGATCGAACACCGCCTGACCTCGACGACGAAGCGGGTGCTGAAGGCGCAAGAGACGGCACGGTTGACGGAGTGGGCGCGACCGCGCCGGCGTGGGAACACGACTTGGACGGTTGCAGGGGTGGTGGCCCTGGCAGTGCTTGCGGGGGCGGGCGTGCTGTGGTTCGCCAAGCGCGGCGACCGCACCATGCCGGCGCCGCTGCCGCTGACGCAGCCCGCCTCCAATGCCAATCCCCCAGTCGTGGAATCCGCGGCTCCCGCGTCGGCGGTCCCGGCATCGCAGGACACGTTCGACTTCCGCTACGTCCAGCCCGGTGGGGAGAA
>CAZUCD010000226.1:0-1779 GCA_964618855.1 uncultured Candidatus Sumerlaeota bacterium | reverse complement strand
CCTCGAGCTGAGTGACTACGAGGGCGCGCGGGCACGATGGTGTCCCGGATGCGGAGTGAGCTGCCCGGCGAGGGTCAGGTCGAGTACGTGCTGACCGTCGCAACCGAAGTCACCCCCGGCGCGTCGGCCGCCCGGCTCCGCGTCGAAAGCGGGGATGTGCTGAGGGCGGACGGCACCTCCGTGCAGGGTCCGCAGAACCACTACAAGTCGATGCGCGGACTCGAGTTCACCCTGACACGCGGCGCCGATGGCCTTTTCGGCAATCCGCAGGGCATGCGGGAGGACGTCACGGGCAGCGACGCATTCTCGATCCTGATGATGACGATGACTTTCAACATGCAGCCCGTCGAGCGCCGCGGCCTGAAGCCGGGCGACACTTGGAAGCACTCCGCGGCGGGAGAGTTCCCGCTCATGCCCGGCACCAAGTGGAGCACGAACTACGAGTACAAGCTCGAGGGATTCGGCGAGCAGGATGGGCGGGCCGTCGCCTACGTGTCCAGCCGCGGGACGATGAAGGTGGAGAACGGCATCCTCAATCGCACCACGACGCCGACGTACGTCCAGAAGCTCGTCGCCAGGAGCATGGTGGTCGAGAGCAGCGGACGCACGGCATTCGACCGGGCCACGTCCGAGATGATCGGCTCGAACGAGTCCTCCACCACGAAGCTGAACCTCGAGTCGCACATCGTGGTTCAGGGCCGCGAACCTATCATCCGGCCCGTCTCCGACTTCGAATACCGGCAGGTCGGAACCATCGACGTGACGTACACCAAGTGATGCCTCCGAAGACAATGCCGAACCGTCCCCGCACGTCCCCTGGATTCACGCTGATCGAGCTGCTGATCGTCGTCGCAATCATCGCGATCCTGGCGGCGATCGCGGTGCCGAACTTCCTGGCGGCGCAGACACGATCCAAGGTGTCGCGGGTCCTCGCCGACTTGAGGACGCTGCGGGTCGCGGTGGAGGCCTACGCCGTGGACCACAACCGGCACCCCCGCATGACTTGGGGCGATCCCCCGTTCAACGACCTCTACGAGGGCCAGGGTTCCCCGCTCCAACCGGTGTGGGGTACCCTGGGCCCCTGGCTCACGACCCCGGTGGCGTTCGTGACGAGGTATGACATCATCGATCCCTTCGCGACGGACGCGTCGATCTCCGCGGACCAGCGACTGTACACCTACCACGACCTGGCGACCCGGAGGTACATCGAGTCGCTGGGTGCGCCCGCGACCGGACGGCCCTACTACCCCTCGGCGGCGGAGAACGCGTTCTTCGAGCGCAACTTCGGGGCGTTTGCCCAGATGTCCGTGGGTCCGCTCATACGGGATGGCGTCTTCTACGTGCAGTACGACCCGACCAACGGAACGGTGAGCGGGGGCAATATCTGGGTTTCGCAGAAGAACTCGGCGCCAGTCGCGATCGTGCCGTAGCGGCGGTTTGCGGCGCGTTGCTGGTTGAACTCCCGGCGGGGGTCGGGGCTACAATCGCGGCGCCCGTCAGCATTGGGCCACTTTCACCTCCCGCGAATCCATGCCCGACCCGTCACCCAGCAATTCCGAGACCCCCGGCGCCCAGCCCTCCAACAAGATCCGCAACTTCTGCATCATCGCGCACATCGACCACGGAAAGTCCACCCTCGCGGACCGGCTCCTTGAGGACACCGGCACCTTGACCGAACGCGAGATGGTGGACCAGGTCCTTGACTCGATGGACCTGGAGCGCGAGCGCGGCATCACGATCAAGGCCCAGGCCGTGCGCATGTTCCATCAGGGGCGCGAC
>CAZUCD010000225.1:2438-4090 GCA_964618855.1 uncultured Candidatus Sumerlaeota bacterium | reverse complement strand
CGGAACGACCTCCATGAGGTCCCCGGACGACAGCATGCCGTTCGTTGGGTCGTAGGACTTCAGCAGCATGACTTCGGCGAGCGTGGAGTCGTCCTCCCGGAACTCCTTGAGTGGCGAGAAATCCATTCTTCCGTCCGGGCCGGGGGACCAAACGAGGACCGTCTCGCCCTTGCGATGGATGCCGTAGGGCCACTTCCCCTCCGGGGAGAACCGATCCCTGAGTTGCGAGGGCACGCCCGAGATGAGATCCTCGCCCGCCAGGGCACCGCGCCCGATGCTGCGCTCCAGGTAGGCCTTTGCGCAATCGTCGGCCAGGTTGAGGGTGGGGACGTACTCATAGAATGCCCACTGGGGGGAGGGTGACACGCGGGCATTGCCACCGACCAGGAGGGTCTTTTCGGCGGAACATTCGAGAATAATGTGCCCAGCGAGTTCGCCGGCGGAGCGCATGTGGTGCCGCATGGAATCGATGTCCGTCGCCCATGCGTCCCTGCGTTGCGCGAGGCCGCTCGGCTGAGTGCGGGCCGACACCTTGTTCGACGGACGCAGCATCGGCTGGATCCTCGACAAGTACGCCTGGCGGAGGGGCCGGTCGAGGTGTTCGCGCTCCGGCAGCGCAAGGAACGGAACCGCGAGCGCCAGGGCGAGGTAATTGCGCCATGAGCCCCGCGCCCCGCGGAACTTGGTGTTGAGGAGGATGAGGAATCCGATCGCGAGCAGGACCGCGAGGAACGCGAGCAGGGAGCGCAGCTCCTGGCCGAGGGGCTGGCCCAGGACCGCGATGGCCAGGAGGCCGAGTGGCACCGTATAGAAGTCCATCACGGGGGCCTTCGTCGCCGGGGAGTGGCGCTGCCGCGGGCGGCTCACCACTCGGGGCGCAGGCCTGGGGGCCGCGGTGACCTCCGAGGGAATGCGCCCATCGAAGTCGTCGCCGAGGGAGCCCATGGGCGCGACCTGGTTTGGGTTGAACGGCTGCGGCTGGGCGGCAGGTGTCTTCATGCGGCCTGGGGCACCAAAACGGACGGGCGCGGAGGATGATCCGCGCCCGTCGAACTCTCGGGATGCCGACCCCGTCATGCTGCGACTGCGGGCGCAGCCTTGGCGGGGAAGAACCACCGGAAAACCGAGGAGGCGAACCTCCAGAACATCCTGAGCATGTAGTAGGCCGCCACCATCATCGCCGCGACGAGGAAGAGCGAGAGGATCGGATGCGCCGCGACGAGGGCGATGGTGCCAATGACGAGGCCGTCCTCCAGCAGACTGACCACGGGTGCGGCCAAACTGTTGCCGGTCAAGTGGGTCGCCACGCGCGTGGTGGCCTTTGTGGAGTGGCTCGTCAGGGCCATGCCGCCGCCGATCATCGCGGCGACCACGGAAATCTCCGGCGGGATGTCCCCGAACGCACCTGCGGCCAGCGCCGCGCCGGCGGGAACACGCAGGAACGTGTGAGCCGCGTCCCAAGCCGAGTCCACGGCGGGGACCTTGTCGGCGACGAACTCCACCAGGTACATCAACACGGCAGGCCAGATGACCCAATGGCTGCCCAGGACCTCCAGCCCCGGTGGCAGGTTGAACCCGGTGTAGCGGTGCATCAGCCCGAGCACACCGACGGTCGCATAGAGATTGATGCCTGCGCACCAACTGGCACCAAG
>CAZUCD010000225.1:0-2428 GCA_964618855.1 uncultured Candidatus Sumerlaeota bacterium | reverse complement strand
GAGGGCGAGGGTTGCGATGACTTCCATGGGGGGGACTCCTGTGGAACTGACGCACCTACTATCGCGCGGGGTTGGGCTTATTCAACCCGGATTCGGCAAGCGCGGACTCGGGCGGCATCGCTCCGGATGGGGGCGACTGACCCGACACGGGTTAGAGAACTGGTGTTGACGCGGGGACCGCGCCCCCCATGCTTCCCGACTGCCCCTCGTGCGGAGAGATGGCCGAGCGGTTGAAGGCGCACGCTTGGAAAGCGTGTATAGGCTAAACCCCTATCGAGGGTTCGAATCCCTCTCTCTCCGCCAGTTCCTTCCAATTCAAGTCAACGCAGTCCTTCGCGTCCACGCTCTCTGGGATGCGCCAGAACTTTGCTCCAGAACTCTGGAGCAAGATGCCCTCAAAGTGGGTGAGCGCGCGCATCATCATGAGGACCTCCGACTCGTCGAACGTAGGCGCTCCAGTATCATCCTCGGACTGCGAGCAGAGGGCTTCGGGACGAGCGCGATCGCGAGCAGATTGAACGCCGACCAGATCCCGACCCGTCGGGGGCGCTCATGGATGGCGACGGGGGGCACGTAACGTACTTGCTTGACTGGGCCACGAGACGACATCCGCGCCTGACGAACACTGACGCGAGAAGCTCGCTGATCGTCTTGCTCGCGGCGACCATCGCGGTGCCGCTGGAACCGAAACTCGGTAGCGATCCTTCCGCGCGAGGCGCAGCGCAGCACGTTCACCCACATCGACCGCGCCCCCGCGAAGGTCGGCGCCTCGATCACGAAGCACGAGCGCGAACTGGAGCTGCAGGCGAGGGTCCCGCCAAGACTTGCCGGTTGACATCGTCAGTGGTTTCCTTGTTGAATGTCAACCCCATGGAGGATGACTGATGGCGTCACCCGCAACGACCGACAAGCATATCCAGGAGCAGTTTGGGGAGCGACTGCGGCGTGGCCGCGCCCTTCGCGGGCTGTCGCTCCGGGCGCTGTCGGAAGCGCTCGGCGGGATCGTATCGCACGCGGCGTTGCAGAAGTACGAGAAGGGCGAGATGTCGCCGAACTCGTCGGTGCTACTCGGGCTCGCCGATGCGCTGGGGGTGCGGCCCGACTACTTCTTCGAGGCGCAGCCCGTGACGCTCTCCGGGATCGAGTTCCGGAAGAAGGCGGCGTTCGGCAAGTCGAAGCAGGCGCAGGTCGTCCAGGCGACGCAGGAGCATCTGGAGCGGTACTTGGAGGTCGAGCGGATCCTGGAGATCAAGAGCCCAGGCATCAAGGCCGTGGACCTCTCTGGCGCCTCGGCGGTGGAACTTGGCGAGGCTGCGGAAAGGGCCGCCGACCAGCTCCGGTCTGCCTGGAAACTCGGGCGCGGGCCGCTGCCAAACGTCCACGAGCTTCTGGAAGATCATGGCGTCAAAGTCTTCGAGGTGGATGCCGACGACTGCTTCGACGGCCTGTCCGGCTGGGCAGGCGACGTCCCTGTGGTCGTCCTTGCCACGTGGATGATGGCCGACCCGACGCGGAAGCGCTTCACGGCGCTCCACGAGCTTGGGCACTTAGCGATGCGTCTTCCCGCCAAGCTCGACAAGAAGGACCAGGAACGCCTCTGCCACCGCTTCGCCGGAGCGGTCCTCATACCGAAGGAGATGTTCGTCCAGGAGTTCGGCGCGGCGCGGCAGTTCCGCCACATGAGCCTTCAGGAACTGCTGGCCATGAAGGCGCAGTGGGGGATGTCCGTCGGCGCGATCATGTACCGCGCGACGACCCTCGGGTTGATGACTGAGAGTTCCCTTGAGGACTACTGCATCTGGGCGGGCAAGCGGGGCTGGCGCAAGAGCGAGCCGAAGGTCTGGAACGGGTGCGAAACGGCCAGCCGGTTCAAGCAACTCGTCCACCGGGCGTCGGCGCAGGAGTTGATCACACGGTCCAAAGCGGCGGGGCTGCTGAACCAGTCGTTGGACCAGTTCGACCGCGACTACCGGTTGGCGGAGTGACGCCGTGGACAAGGTCGCCGTCCAGGACGCCAACATCCTCATCGACCTGGAACTGGCGCAGCTCTTCGACGTGTGGTTTCAGCTTGGCGTCGTGACCCACACGACGGCTTTCATCGTTCGGGAGCTGCGCCAGGGCGACCACCCGGTGGCTCTCTCATACGTCGCCTCGGGACAGATCGTGAACCATGATCTCGATGCCGCAGAAGTTGCCGCTGTTGTGCGCCTGCGGGCAGCGGCCGGGGGTGGCCTGAGCCTGAACGACTGCTCGGTGCTCTACGTCGCCGAGAAGCTGGATGCGCTGGTCCTGACCGGGGACGGCGCCCTGCGGGACGCGAGTCGCGCACGGCATGTGCAGGTCCACGGAACTCTTTGGATCATGGACCGGTTGGTGGAGAAGAAGCTGATCGGGGTGACGATCGCCGCCGCCAAACTGGAAGCCCTAG
>CAZUCD010000224.1:0-4109 GCA_964618855.1 uncultured Candidatus Sumerlaeota bacterium | reverse complement strand
GTGGGCGACCCCTTCAAGGACACCTCCTCGGTCGCCATGAACCCGGTCATCAAGTTCACCACCCTCTTCGGCCTCCTGGCCGTCGAGCTCGCGGTGAAGCTGCACAGCAAGGACCCGAACATCCCACTCGTCCTTTTCGGGGTGTTCTTCCTCATCATGCTGTTCTTCGTGTGGCGCTCCTTCTACGGCATGCGCATCAAGTCCGCAGAGTAGGCTGGCACGGTGTCCTGAAAACGACCGGGCGCCCCGCGAGGGGCGCCCGGTTCGCTTTCGGGGGCACGGCCGCAGCCCGGTTCCGCTACATCCCGAGGCCGCCCGCGACTTCCAGCACGGCCCCCGTCAGGTATGCGGAATCCTCCGACGCAAGGAACGCGACGGGTCCCGCGATGTCCTCGGGCGTGCCGAACCTGCCGAGCGGCACGTCCCCCTTCATCTTCGCCTTCATCTCTTCCGGAAGGCCATGCGTCATGTCCGTCTCGATGAAGCCCGGCGCGACTGCGTTGACGCAGATGTTCCGCGCCCCGAGTTCCCGCGCCATCGACTTCGTGAGCCCGATCATCCCCGCCTTCGCCGCGCAGTAGTTCGACTGACCCGCGTTGCCGATGATGCCGACGATGCTCGTGATGTTGATGATGCGGCCCCAGCGCTGCTTCATCATGGGCTTCGTCGCGGCCCGCGAGAGCAGGAACGCCGACTTCAGGTTCACGCGGATGACCTCGTCCCAGTCCGCGTCCTTCATGCGCATGAGCAGCGTGTCGCGCGTTATGCCCGCGTTGTTGACAAGCACGTGCAGCCCGCCCCACTCGGCCACGGCCCGGTCCACGAGCGCCTGAGAGGCCTCCGGCGTCCCCACGTCGCCAGTCAGGGCAACCGCCGTCCCCCCGGCCGCGGTGATTTCCGCCGCGACCGCCCCGCACGACTCCTCCCGGGCGGAATTGACCAGAACCCTCGCGCCTTCACGCGCGAGCCTCAACGCGATGGCACGCCCGATTCCACGCCCCCCGCCGGTCACGATCGCCACCTTGTCCGCCAGGCTTCCCATCTCATCCACCCCCGGAATGTGAACTTGCCGCAAGTCCGTGAGTGCTGAAGCCCCTTCGCCCGTGGCGCAACCGGCAAAGGCGGTGCAAAAGCCCGCCCCGTCCCTCTTGGGCACGCCGGGGTGCCCGCACAATTCCTTGACACGCCCCCGCCAAATCCACGTTCATTCCGGGCCGCGCAAAGAGCCGATGTAGCTCAGCCGGTAGAGCAGCGCATTCGTAATGCGCAGGTCCTCGGTTCGAGTCCGAGCATCGGCTCCATCTACCGCGGAAAGCGCCCCGGAAGACCTCCGGGGCATTTCTGTTTACGGGGGATTGGCGGAACGCATGGGTGCCAAGACGGCCTTCATCACGGGCGCGACGGGGTTCGTCGGCAGCCACCTAGCCGAGCGCCTGCGGCGTGATGGCTGGCATGTGCGGGCCATCGTCCGCGCCACCTCCTCCCGGACGCTCCTGCGCGACATTGGTTGCGAGTTCGTCGAGGGCGACCTCTCCATGACGAACGTCATCGCCCGCGCCGTCGAGGGCTGCGATGCGGTCTTCCACGTGGCCGGCGAGACAAGGTCCCCCACGCGCGAGGGTTTCGAGGAGGCGAATGCCCGCGGCACCGCACGCGTCGTGCAGGCGCTGGAACGCGCCGGGTTCGAGGGGACAGTCGTCCATGTCAGCAGCCTGGCCGCCGGCGGGACGATCGTGCAGGGCCGCCCCCGCCGGGAATCCGACCCGGACGAGCCCATCAGCCACTACGGCATGTCGAAGCTCGGGGGGGAGCGCGCATTCTCGGCCCGCGAGCGCGCCTTCCGCACCTCCATCGTGCGCCCCGGCCCCATCTACGGTCCCCGCGAGCGCGGCATCATGGAGTTCTTCCGCGGCGTCGTGCGCCACGGCCTGGCCCTCCGCCTCGGCAATGGCATCACCCTGCAGATGACCCACGTCGACGACATCGTTGAGGCCATCCTTCGCGTCATGCCGCTGGCGG
Organism: uncultured Candidatus Sumerlaeota bacterium; assembly: GCA_964618855.1. Classification (GTDB taxonomy): domain Bacteria; phylum Sumerlaeota; class Sumerlaeia; order SLMS01; family JANRJK01; genus CAZUCD01. Next base: position 2,090 of record CAZUCD010000224.1, on the reverse strand, counting down.
AAACAAAACCGAATGTGTTTTACACGACCAACCAGCGCGAGTGGACGTTCGACGACTGCGCCAGGGAGGTTGCCCGTGCGGCGCGCCGCCGTGTCCGGATCATCCCGCTTCCCATGTTCGCCGGCGTGCTGGTCGGGGCGACCACGGACATCGTCGGGCGGATCGCGGGGCGCGCGATCTCCCCTGTCGGCATGGACAAGATACGCGAAATGAAGGTCCCCGCGTGGCTGGCGGACTCGTCCAAGCTGCGCGCCGCGACCGGCTGGGAGCCCTCGATTGCATTCGAGGACGGCCTGCGTTCCACGCTGCAGTGGGGGCGCGCGCAGGGAATTCTCTGACGCAGGCCGGGGGCCGGGAACCAATGGCCGGAACGCAGGCGCACCCTCGGCGCGCGCCGAAGTCCGAGATTCGAAACGGTCGCGCCCTCCCCGTATCTACAGAATGTAGTCCGTGTGGAGGAAGTTCGAGTGCCGGCCCGTCACGATGGCTTGGATCGTGTCGCGCCCGCGTGCGTCCCCCTGCGCCGCCACGAGCGACCGGATCGAGAAGCACCGCAGTGCATCCGAAATGGAGAGGGTGCCCTCCGCCGAGTCCTTCCGCCCCGTGAACGGGAGCGTGTCCGGGCCGCGCTGGCACTGGGTGTTCAGGTTGATGCGGCAGACCTGGTTCGCCAGCGGATCGATCAACCGCGCAAGCGCGACCGGATCCGAGCCGAACAGGCTCGCCTGTTGCCCGAAGTTGGAGGCCGCGATGAAGTCCAGGAACTCCGACTCGTCCGAGTACCCGCGCACGGGAACAACCGGCCCGAACTGCTCCTCGAAGTAGACCCGCGACTCGGGGGAGACCGGCGCCAGCACCGCGGGAAAAACGAGAGTCCCCGCGGAGGTCCCGCCCCCCGGGTTGACCACGCTCGCCCCGCGTCCGGCAGCGTCGTCGATGAATGAGCGCATGGCCTCCGCCTTCCCGAACTCTGGAAGGGGGGTGACCTTTGCCCCGGGCGTCCATGGCATCCCGACGCCGAGCGCCGAGACTGCCGCGCAGAAGCGCCCGAGGAACTCGTCCATGCGCGACCTGTGGACGAAGAAGAGCTTGAGCGCCGTGCAGCGCTGGCCGTTGAAGCTGAGCGCGCCCGCGATCCCCTCGCGCACGACCGTGTCCATGTCCGCGTCCTGCATCACGAGCGCAGGGTTCTTCGCGTCCAGGCCCAGGATGCACCGGAGGCGATGGGGTCTCGGATGCTGGTGCTTGAGGATGTCCGCCACGCGGCTCGAACCGATGAAGGCGAGGATGTCGATCCGGCCGCTCTTCATGATCGGCCCGATGATGCGCGAGCCATCCCCATAGACGAAGTTCACGACGCCGGGGGGGAAGCTCTCCGCAAACGCCCGCAGCAGCGGCTGGTGAAGAAGCACGCCGAAGCGTGGCGGCTTCACGATCACCGGATTCCCCATGATGATCGCAGGCAGGAGCGTGGTGTAGAGCTCGTTCAGCGGGTAGTTGAACGGACCCATGCAGAGGCAGACGCCCAGGGGTGCGCGCCTGACCTGCGCGATCACACCCCCATCCAGCGAGAACCGCGAGTTGGTGCGGTCCACGTCCTTGAGCGCCTCGATCGTCCGGCGGATGTACTCGACCGTGCGGTCGAACTCCTTGCGGCTGTCATCGAGCGACTTGCCGATCTCCCACATCAGGAGGTTCACGACCTCCTCGCGCCCGGCCAGCATCGCGGCGATGAACCTCTCGACCGACTCGATTCGGGCGGCGACGCTCGAGGTCGGCCACGCGCCGCGCCCCGAGTCCCACGCGCGGCACGCAGAATCCAGCGCCGCCATCGCGGCGGCCTCGTCCATCGAGGGGATCTCGCCAATGCGCGTGCGCGAGAGCGTCCCGCCGGAGTTCAGGCAGATGGGGGAGCTGACTTCCGTCACGTCACCGGCCCACTCGCGCACCTCCCCGTCGAGCAGGTAGCAGCGTTCGGTGGGCACCCGGTCTAGCCGGTGGGCGGCAGGGACCCCGTCGGGGGTCGGGAACTTGGACGAGAGGAACTCTGGCGTCATCGGGCACACCTCCGCGTGGGAATCGACACTTGC
>CAZUCD010000223.1:0-4239 GCA_964618855.1 uncultured Candidatus Sumerlaeota bacterium | reverse complement strand
GGGAACCTCAGTCCTGCGGATGTCGAGCGACACAAGGCCGCAGGGGACTGGTGCGGGGAGCACGGCGTCCCCGAGTCGCAGTGCGAGCTCTGCAACCCGGGCCTTGCGAAGCCGCAGCCCGTTGCCGTGGCCGTTCCCGAGGGAGAACTCCTGCGGCCCGGCATGTTCGCCCACGTCGAACTGTCGCTGGGCGACGGCTCCGGCGGGGCGGCCGTTCTGGCCGTGCCGGACGAGAGCGTCCAGACCGTGGAGGGGCGCACGTGCGTTTTCGTTCCGGGGAAGGAGCCGAACACGTTCGAGCCCCGGCCCGTGCGCGTGGGGACGCGCGTGGGTGGCTTCGTGCCGGTGCGCGCGGGGCTTCGCGAGGGGGAGGCATTCGTGTCAAAGGGCGCGTTCGTGCTGAAGGCGGAACTCGCCAAGGAGGGGGTTGCCCATGAGCACTGATCCAGGGGCGCGCGACCCGCTGGCCGAGGACGGCCCGAGCCTGTTCGAGCGCGTGCTCGCCTTCGCGATCAGGCAACGCGTGCTGGTGATGCTGCTCACGGCCGGGGCCGCTGTGGTGGGGATGCTGGCGCTGCGGCGCCTCCCCATCGACGCGGTGCCGGACATCACGAACAAGCAGGTGCAGATCAACACCCTCGCCGGGGCGCTCGGCCCGGCGGACATGGAGAAGCAGGTCACCTATCCCGTCGAGAACGCACTGGCCGGGATCCCTGGGCTCGAGTACACGCGCTCGCTGACGAGGAACGGATTCTCCCAGGTGACGGCGGTGTTCGCGGAGCGGGTCGACCTCTACTGGGCGCGGCAGCAGATCGCCGAACGGCTGCTTGCGGTGCGGGAGGACCTGCCCCCGGGCGCGGAGCCGCACATGGGCCCCGTCGCGACGGGCCTCGGCGAGGTCTACACGTTCATCCTCGAGTACGAGCGGCCGGACGAGCCATTCACGACCGATTCAGGCGAGGTGCTGCGGACGGAGCTCGAGAAGTCCGCGCACCTGCGGACGCTGATGGAGTGGGTCGTGGTGCCGCAGTTGGTGCGCGTGCCGGGAATCGCCGGCGTCGACGTGATCGGCGGCTACGAGAAGCAGTTCCACGTGCAGCCCGACCCCTCGCGCCTGGTCGCGCACGGGCTGTCCTTCCACGATGTCGTCGCCGCCATCGAGTCGAACAACGTCTCCACCGGGGCCGGCTTCTTGGAGCACAAGGGGAGCGCGCTCGTGGTGCGCACGGACAGCCGCGTGCGGAACGTTGAAGAGATCGGCGCGATCATGGTCGGCAGCCACGGCGGAACCGCGGTTTTCCTCCGCGATGTGGCCGAGGTCGTGCACGGGGAGGAGGCGCGGACCGGCGCGGGAAGCGAGAACGGCCGTGAGGTCGTGATCGGGACGACGCTGATGCTGCCGGGGGAGAACAGCCGCACGGTGGCCGCCGCCGTGGACGCGCGGATGGAGGACGTGCGGGGCTCGCTCCCACAGGGGGTGCACGCAAGGACGGTCATCAACCGCAAGTCGCTCGTGGACTCGACGATCCGCACGGTGGCGACGAACCTCGTGGAGGGCGCGCTGCTCGTCATCGTGGTGCTGTTCCTGATGCTTGGGAACGTGCGCGCCGCGCTGCTGACGGCGCTTGCGATACCGCTCTCGATGCTCCTGGCGGGCATGGGCATGGTCCAGGCGGGGATCAGCGGCAACCTGATGAGCCTCGGCGCGATCGACTTCGGCATCATCGTGGATGGCGCGGTGATCATCGTGGAGAACTGCCTGCGGCACCTCGCGCACGAGCAGGCGCGCCTGGGGCGGGTGCTGACCCTGCGCGAGCGCCTGCGCGTCGTCCACGCGGCGGCCTGCGAGGTGCGCCAGGCGACGCAGTTCGGCGAGGCGATCATCATCATGGTGTACCTGCCGATCCTCGCGCTGGGCGGGATCGAGGGTAAGATGTTCCACCCGATGGCGCTGACGGTGATCTTTGCGCTGGCCGCGTCGTTCGTGCTCTCGCTGACCTTCATCCCGGCGGCGCTTGCACTTTTCGTGACGGGGCGCGTGACGGAGAGGGAAAACGCTGCGGTGCGCTGGGCGAAGGTGCTCTATGCGCCGCTGCTGGCGTGGTCGCTCCGCCAGAGGTGGGTGGTCGTGTGCGGGGCGGTGGCGGCCTTCGCGGGGAGCATCCTGCTGTTCCGCGGGCTCGGCCAGGAGTTCATCCCCACGCTCAACGAGGGGAACCTCGCGTACCAGTCCCTCCGCATCCCGAGCACGAGCCTGCGGCAGTCGCTCGCCATGCAGTTCGAGGTCGAGAAGGCGGTGGCCGCGATGCCGGAGGTCGAGGTGATCTTCTCGAAGACGGGCACGACGGAGGTCGCCTTCGACCCGATGCCGCCGAGCATCTCCGACGGGTTCATCATCCTGAAGCCGCGCGACCAATGGCCGGACCCGACGCTCTCGCGTCAGGAGATGGTGGAGAAGGTGGAGAAGGCGACCTCGCACCTGCCAGGGCAGCTCTACGAGGCGAGCCAGCCGATCCAACTGCGCTTCAACGAGCTGCTCGCGGGGGTGCGCGGGGACCTCGCGGTTAAGGTCTACGGCGACGACTTCGCCACAATGGTGCCCGCGGCGGATGAGATCGCGGAGGTCGTGCGTTCGGTCCGCGGGGCGGCGGACGTGAAGGTCGAGCAAACGGAGGGGCTGCCCGTCCTGACGGTGGAGATCGACCGCGAGGCGGCGGCGCGCTACGGGCTGAATGTCGCGGACGTGCAGGAGGTGCTGTCGATCGCGATCGGCGGCCGCGAGGCGGGGCTCGTCTTCGAGGGCGACCGCAGATTTCCGCTGGTGGTCAGGCTGCCGGATAACGTTCGCAGCGACCTGGACGCGCTCGCGGACCTGCCCGTGCCGACCCCGCACGATCCGTCGGGCTCCCCACCCGCACCGCTCGACATCCTGCGGTCGCTCCCGACCAATCCCCCGTTCGTGCCGCTCGGCTCCATCGCTCGCATCGAGGTCGGTGAGGGCCCCAACCAAATCAGCCGCGAAAACGGAAAGCGGCGCGTGACGGTGACGGCAAACGTCCGGGGGCGCGACCTGGGCAGCTTCGTTGAGGAAGTGCGGGGCCGCGTCGCACGCGAGGTCCGGATGCCTTCCGGCTCATGGGTTGAGTACGGCGGTGCGTTCAAGAACCTCGTGGCGGCGCGCGAACGGCTGGCGATCCTGGTGCCGGCATGCTTTTTCGTGATCTTCATGCTGCTGCACTCGACCTTCGCGTCGGCGAAGCACGCGGCGCTCGTGTTCAGCGGCGTGCCCCTCGGGCTGACCGGCGGCGTGGTGGCCCTGTGGATTCGGGAGATGCCGTTCTCGATCTCCGCGGCGGTGGGCTTCATCGCGCTCTCGGGCGTGGCGGTCCTGAACGGTCTCGTGATGGTGAGCCGCATCAACCAGTTGAGGCGCGAGGGCCTCGGGCTTGAGCAGGCGATCCATGACGGGGCGCTGACCCGGCTGCGGCCGGTGCTCATGACGGCCCTGGTGGCGAGCCTCGGATTCCTGCCGATGGCGCTGTCGGACGGAAACGGGGCGGAGGTCCAGCGTCCGCTCGCAACGGTCGTGATCGGCGGCATCGTCTCCTCGACCCTGCTGACGCTGGTGGTGCTGCCGGCGCTGTACCGGTTGTTTCACGGGGAGTCGAAGTCGAGCCAGTGACCGGGGTCCGGGCGTCCACGGCGTCGCGCCTGTTCGGCGCTCAACGCATGGCGGACCATCTTGAGAACCGCGCCGACCACCGCTCGGTTGGCTCGGCGGGGTTCTCCAAAGCCACAACCTGAGCGTGCTCAAGGAACCTTCGCAGTTCACCCGGGTTCGTGGTGGGGATCGGGCTGTGTGCGAAGCCTCCATCCCTGTCCCGCGTCGCAATGAAGTCCGCACGTTCTCGAACGGCGCAGGCCACGAGCTGCGCAGACGGGCGACACCACGCCCGTCAGAGCCGTAGTAGAAACTCGGGGGGAAATCTGGGGAAGGCGCCGCCCCTGCTCTCCACGCCGGCGCCGGAAAGGCGCCGCCCCTTGAATGGCCCCCGGCGACCGAAGGAAGCCGGGGGTCGTGGGCCGGGGAATCGTCGCACCCCGCAAGGGGTGCCCCTCGAATCCGCGGCTGGCGCCGATCATCCCATGTCAGCCCCGCCTCTTCCACGAGTCGCCTGAGTTCTTCCTCGAACGTGGTCGTCCGATGACCCGACTTGGTCTCAGGCAATGACGGATGTT
>CAZUCD010000222.1:0-4254 GCA_964618855.1 uncultured Candidatus Sumerlaeota bacterium | reverse complement strand
GACGATGCGGACAACGGGACGATCATCGACTTCATCCAGCATCGGAAGCCGGGGGCCACGCTCGGGCATGTTCGGCGCGAGTTGGCGGCCTGGACAGGCGATGTGAAGGTGCCCCGCCTCGATCCGCCGGACCTGAAGCCGGTCTCGAAGGATCGCGCGGGCGTACTGCGAAACTGGGGGCGGATGTTGGACGTGGCGTCGCACGCGTACCTCGAGGCGCGAGGGCTTTCATCGGTTGTTGGTACTGTAGGCGTGGGCGCTCGAGTGATCCACTCCAACGTCCAGCCGCAGGTGGGCAGCCCCGCGCTTCTACGGGTCCATGACGAGGTAGGACTCCGCGAGTTGCTTCCACGCCCGCCGTTCGCGGAACCACGCCAGCGCGGTGATGGCAGTGCCGGTCAGCGCCAAACTCGCCATGGGGTCCGCGAACTGCGAAAGTGCCGCCAAGATTGCCAGCATCAAGAGGACCAAGCCGACGACGCGGCCCGTCCCCGCCAAGAGTGCCTTTGTGAGCGACAGCCCACCCCTTTTGAGACATGCGGCACGCGCCGTCGACCACAGGCTGGCGAGTGACATGCAGTCCGCGATCAGCCCACAGAACGCGCCCATCATCAACATGCCGGCGAACATGGTCTCGAGGCCGTCGTAGTGGCCTCCTCCACCGCGTCCCGCAGCCCTCTCCTTAAGCCAGACGAACAGGGCCAGCCCCAGCATGCCCAATGCAAGCATCCCCGGGATGCGGGCGACGACCAGCCTGCCGCCGAGGGCGGACCTCAGGTGCGACGCGGCATTTGCCGGAGTGATCGCGAGATCAGCGCGCCGCTGCGGCTCAATCTCGCGGCTCAGGGGTGCGCCAAGCACCATTGCTGTCCACGGGATGATGGCGAGCGGGCAGAGTAGAAGTACTGCGAGCAGACCGACCAGGTCCATGCCGACACCCCGAGGTCAGGGCCAACATCCCAAGAGTGCGGTCGCTCGGGAGAAACTCAATCGGAATCGGCCGATCGTCCTCACTTCGCCAGCACGCGGATCGACTCGAGGGCGGCTGGATTCTCGATGCTTGTGAGGTCGCCAACCGGCTCGCCCAGGTAGGCCCTCCGGATGGCGGCCCGGACGATCTTTCCGGAGCGTGTCTTCGGGAGGGCCTCGACGGCGTGGACGGCCTTTGGGGCGAGCGGCTTTCCGAGTTCGCGCGCGACGTGCTGCACGAGCGCATCCCCGTTGGCGAGCGCGCCCGGCTTAAGGACGACGAAGCAGACGAGGGTCTGCCCCTTCAGGTCGTCGGGGACCCCGATCGTGGCGGCCTCACTCACGGCGGGGTTGGCGATCAGGATGCTCTCGACCTCGGCCGGTCCCACGCGCTTTCCGGCGACCTTGATCGTGTCGTCCGCGCGCCCGTGGAGGTACCACAGTCCGTCGTTGTCGATGCTGGCCCAGTCCCCGTGGTTCCAGATGTTGGGGAACTTCGAGAAGTAGGTCTCCAGGTAACGCTCATCATCGCCAAGGAAGCTCTTCGTCATCGATGGGGCGGGTTTCTTGCAGACGAGGTACCCGACGGAGTTGCGCACGGGCTTGCCCTGTTCATTGAAGACATCCACATCCATGCCGAGCGCTCCCCCGCCGAGGGTGCATGCCTTCAGGGGCTCGACGGGGTGGGGCATCAGGTGGCAACCGACGATTTCCGTGCCGCCCGAGATGTTGATGATGGGGCATCGCTTTCCCCCCACATTCTCGAAGAACCACATGTAGGACGACTCGTCCCACGGCTCGCCGGTGGAGCCCAGGACGCGGAGCCTGGACAGGTCGTACGCCTGGGGCCCCTTGCCGTTGGTCTCTCGCATGAGGAGGCGGATCAGCGTCGGGGATATGCCGAGGGTGACGACCTTGTGCTTCTCCAGGATCTGCCAGATCCGGTCCGCGTCGGGGTGGTTGGGGGCGCCGTCGAACAGGACGACCGGGGCACGATAGAGCAGGGCGCCGATGAGGGTCCAAGGCCCCATCATCCAGCCGATGTCTGTAACCCAGAAGAACGGCTCGCCCAGATGGACGTCGAAGGCGTAGCGGAGCTCCTTTCCCATTTGGGCCAGGCAGCCGATGTGGGTGTGGACCGTGCCCTTTGGCTTGCCGGTTGTTCCACTGGTGTAGATGAGCATGCACGGGTCCTCGGCGGCGGTCTGCTCGCAGGGGAGCATGTTCTCCCGGCCGGTGAGGAACTCGTCCCATTGCGGGGTGTCTATGAAGACGACGCGGCGGATGCTTGGGACGGCGGCGGCGGCGGCGTTCGCGACCTTGGCCGTGCCGACGGGCTTGCCGCGGCGCATCAGCGTATCGGCCGCGAAGAGCAGCTTTGCCCCGCACGACGCGAGGCGCTCGACGAGAGCGTGCTCGCCGAATCCGCAGAAGACGGGGACGATGAGCGCCCCGATCTTCATGGCCGCGAAGAAGGCGACGACTGTTTCGATGCGCATGGGCGCATAGAGTCCGACGGCGTCGCCCTTCTGTATGCCCATGGCCTTCATGGCGCTGGCGCAGCGGTTGACGGACTTGTGGAGCTGCCTGTAGTTCATGGTGCGCGCGTCACGTGGATCGCCGCTGTCGGCCTCGTAGATCAGCGCGATGTCGTCCCCGTGATGGTGCTCGCAATGGCGGTCGATGCAGTTGTAGGTGATGTTGATGCTTCCATCGATGAACCACTTGGTCCAGGGGAACCCCGCGCTGGCGTCCCGTACCTTGCTGTAGGGTTTGAACCACGACAGATCCATGTCGCGGACGGCGGCGTCCCAGAACCACTCCGTGTCCGCCGCCGCCTTCTTGCGGAGGTCGGCAAAGCGCGTGAACCCGTGCGCGCGCATGAGGCGTGCGACGTGGGAGTTCGCGGTCCAGGGGTGTTCCTCCGGGCGCCAGATCCACTGGGTGTTCTGCGGCACGGTCATGGCTGTGGTTCCTGTCTCGGATTGGGTGAGGTTGGCCGGGGGATGCGGACCCGCTCCCTCGTAAGGCAGTAGTCCTCTCCACCCATGCGGCCCACCAGGGCGAGGAGGGAGGGATCGGCGCGGCGTCCGTCCGGGGTGAGGACCGATTCCTCGAAATGGGCGTGCACAATGCGCCCGACGACGATGGTGCCGGAGCCGGGGCGGTCACCCGTTCTCAGGACATTCATGAGCTCGCATTCGAAGTTGACGGGCGAGTCCGCAACGCAGAGCGCCCCGACCCGAAGGGCCGGGAAGGACGCGAAGCCCGCCTCCTGAAACTCGCTCACGCCGCGTGGATACTCCCAGCTCGCCTGGCTCGCGCGGTGCATGTTCGATTCGGTCACCACGGCGACGACGAACTGTCGCGTCTCCTCGATGTTTGCGAGCGTGTCCTTGGACGTGGCGGGGGGACGTGGTGTGGCGACCGAGAATGCAAGCGCCGGAGGGTCGGACCCCACGCCCATGAAGAAGCTGAACGGCGCGAGGTTGGCCTCCCCGCGTGCGGACATCGTCGAGACGAGTGCGATGGGCCTCGGCTGGATCGAATCGATCATGAGACGATAGAAGTCCGCGCGGGAGCGGTCCTCGGGGGAGAAGGAGATGCGGGCCATGGCTACTCCTCGGCCTCGTCGCGCACCGAGAGCCCGGGCAGGATCGTCTCGCCAAGGAATCTCAACAGTGCATCCGCCGATGTGGAGCCGAGGGGGGCATGGCCCTCGATGGGAGCAGGCAGGACGAGGAGGCGCGCGCGCATCTGCGCCGCGCTGAATCCGGCCAGTTCCGCGACGCGACGGTCGACCGCGCAGGCCTCGATCCTGGGCTCGTGCGATGCGAGTACCACGGCGGGAGCACTCGCCGTCCCGATGCCAAGCACGGCCATGGGCTGGTCCGAGGTCTCGCTGCGAGCCCGCAGCCAGTCGAAGGCGGCGCGCGACTCGGTGAGCGTGGCGGTCGTGGACTCCTCGCGACCGTCGACCTGCACGACCAGCACCGCCGCGCCCATGCTTGCGAGCAGGCGCGCGCGCTCGCGGCTTGCAGGGCGGTCCGTCCCACGCGGCTCGAGCACAAGTATCCCGGGCATGGTCTCATCGGGTCGGTCGGCCTTCGCATACCAGCAGGACCTGAAGCCGCGCGGGGTGGGGACGGATTCCCGGCGCTCGGCGACCGAGAGCATGCGCCCCTGCACCTTCCAGCCGGACGGCTGCGCAGGCAGGCCACTCAGGCCGGCCAGCATGATCACGCACAGTGCCGTTGCGCCCGCCGCCCATCGGGGGGCGAGTCT
>CAZUCD010000221.1:3137-4389 GCA_964618855.1 uncultured Candidatus Sumerlaeota bacterium | reverse complement strand
TTGCCGCCGGGCAGAACGCATCGACTCCCCTCTTCCGCTCCTTCGCCCCTGTCTACGATGGCACGAGGACTTTCCCCCGGCTGTCGAATCTTCTGGCCTTTCCGTTCACGTCCGACCCGGTGGACCAGCTCCCGGGGGCATGTGCGCGCACGATCAACTTCCGCTGCTACGTGAGGGACAACCGTGCGGGCGGGGGCGCAATTAACTCGGTGGACAGGACCCTTACCATCACACCCGCCGCCGGTCCGTTCCGCGTCACGCAGCCCAACGCGGCCATCACCTGGGGGAGCGCCACGCAAACGGTGTTCTGGGACGTGGCGGGCACCAACGGGAACGGCGTCAATACTGCGAACGTGAACATCCTGCTTTCCATCGATGGTGGGTACACCTATCCGTTCGCGCTTCTGTCCAACACGCCCAACGATGGAAGTCAGCAGGTCAGTGTTCCGGCACTTCCCAACGCAACCAAGTGCCGCATCAAGGTCGAGGCCGTTGGCAACGTCTTCTTCGATGTTTCGGACACCGACTTCACGATCAATGTCGCAACCTGCGCCCCCCAGACCTTGAACGAACCCGAGCCTCCTGTCGAAGAGGAGCCGGCCGCCACGCGCATCTCCCGCGAGACGCTAGCAGGCGTGGGGGACCCGGAAAAAGTGGAACACGTCGGGGCCCCCGACTCCCGATATGCCACCGTCACGCGCTGGACCTCGACCGCAACGAACCCCTCCGTCGGGACGCGTTCCAGGTTCACCATTACCTATAGCTTCCCCCCGGACACCGCGACCGTGAACCAGAACTCCACAGTCACGGGATCCGTCACGGGCCCGAACACCTGGAACGCGCAGATGGACGGCGCGTTCGGCGCGCAGGCGACCTGGAAGGGCCTCGTCAAACAGTGCTTCGACGGCATCGCGGCGCTGACGTGCATCACGTTCACCGAGGTTGCTGAGACAGGGACGATTCAGGCCATGCCCAGCACGGTCGGCAGCAACACCGCCGGTGCCGTGCGCGGCGACATCCGAATCGCGATGCGGCCCCTCGACGGAACCGGGAACCTGATCGGCTACTCGTACGCGCCGCAGGCGGGCGGGGACATCGTCCTCGACCAGAACGATGTCTCAAACTTCGCGCAGTCGGCGAACAACTACCGCTACTTCCGCAACGCAATCACGCGGCAGATTCTGATCTCGCTCGGCATGTCCATGGTCCGACCGACGAACGGGACGAAACTGCTCGAGGAAACCATCGTCAC
>CAZUCD010000221.1:0-3127 GCA_964618855.1 uncultured Candidatus Sumerlaeota bacterium | reverse complement strand
GACGGCCCGCAGGAGGACGACATCCGAGGAATCCAATGGATGTACGGAGACAAGTACGAGCCGAATGAGACGGCACTTGCCGCGCGCTTCCTGTGCAGCGTCGCCCCACAACCCTCCAATGAGGGGCCAGTCCCCGTGGTCGAGCAGGATGACTGGTCGATGCTCACGGAGGCGGAACGTATTCGGTTGATCGAACTAATCTACACCGAAACCCTTGCCGAAGGAGACACCGAGGCCGCCACCGATCTGGAGCCACTCATCTTTGGAACTGACAACAGGACTGACTGGAACCTGGAGGCAAACGCCACCCGGCTCGCCTTGGCAAAGTCGACCTGCGGCCAGGCTTTGCGCACCAACCTAACACAACAGTCCGACGGGAGGTGGAGGCTGGATACGAGCCCATGGACTGCCGTCGTTATCGACCCGGCCACCATGACGACAATGAACCTGTGCGCGGGAGAGGCGTTCCGCGGTCAGGCGTTTGGAGTCACGTGCTCCGGTGCCCTGGTGGCGCCGGACCTTGTGGCGACTGCCGCGCACTGCGTTTCCTCAGACGCGGACGCGCAAACCCGCGCGTACATCTTCGGATTCGCGGTCACCTCCGCCGGGAGCACGGGGACCACAACCTTCGACCCGGACCAAGTGTACTTTGGGGCAAAGCTGGTCGCCCGGGTTTTCGACCAGGCCACCGGCAAGGATCACGCGATCGTCCGGCTGGACCGGCCCGTCACGCGGGGGGATGCCACCCCGCTGTTCGTGCGTCGTTCGAACCCGATCCAGGCGGGGGCCAACGTCGGGACGGTCGGTCACCCGCAGGGGATCCCCTCGAAGATCGCATTCGGAACGGAGTCGGTCGTGCGCTCCACCGCCAACCCAAACTACTTCGTGCACAATCTGGACACGTCGCCGGGCAACTCTGGCTCGCCAGTGTTCAACACGACCGACTACAGCATCGAAGGCATCCATGTGCGCGGTGCCACGTCACAGTTCGACACATCGGGGGGATGCGCGCAATCGATCGTCCACACGAACCCCGCAGCGGGGATCGGGGGAGAGGCGGTGTACTCCTCCCTGTGGGCTGCGAGCGTCCCCGATCCCGCCAACGACCCGGTGAAGACGGTCGAGGCGTCGCTCGAGACGCACGTCGAGCGCGACTTCTATTCGTTCGACGTGCTGGACACGAAGTTGCGCGCCACGATCACGCTCATCCCCGTCGGCACGACCTACCAGTATGGCCCCGTCCCCGTGGCGCCGAACCCGGAGGTCCTCACCACCGTCGTCGCGAACGAGGTCAACAACCTCGACATGGAGCTGATCGACAAGGACGGGAGCACCGTCCTCGCGCGCGCCGCGGGCACGGGCAAGGGACGCCCGGAGGTGATCGCAGGCTACGACTTCAGCATTAAGGGACCCGGCCGCTACTACATCCGCGTCTACACGGTCGGCAGCGACGCGTCGCAGCGCTACCAACTCTCCATCCGCGGTGAGAACTCCCTGCCGACGCGCCTCGAGGGATTGCCGACGCTGAACGGCGATCCGAGTGCCGCCCAGACCTACCAGGGCTTCCACTATGGCGAGCAGAACGCGGGATTCAACTTTGCGATGACGCCCTCGGGGTCGCTGCAAGCCATCGACGCCGCGTACGCCGGCTACTCGGGGAAGGCGCCGGCGAACACGACGGCGATCGGCATCTCCTCCACGGGGCCGATCGTGAATCAGTTCGCCACCTGGCGGCGAAACCTCGGCTTCGCGATGAACCCGGACACGCTGTACCGCCTGAGGACGAACCTCTCCACCTCGGGATTCACGGTCGGCCAGTCCAACCTGATCCGGATCCGGCTCGGCGGGGACTTCTTCGAGTCGAACGGCATGTCGTACTTCGGGTACGCGTCGAATGCCGCGTCGTTGCCGACAACGGCGAGGACGGTGAACGTGCTGCACTGGTCGAAGGGTGCAAGCAACGGGTCCTCCGCCGTCGGCGGCGCGGACCAGCCCGCGATCAACTTCGACCTCGTGGATGAGTCCTCCACGGTGGGTGGCGGGACGGCGATGATGAGCTCGATCACGGTGGACTACTTCCCGCGCGCCGCGCTCGGCACGCCGACCGTCGTCTTCAACAAGGGTGCGACAGCGGTCTCAAACGCGGATGGCTTCGCCCCGCCAAACACGGGGCTCACGCCGTTCAGCGCCGCGGACGGCACCGCATTCGGCGTCATCAACGACCCGGGGAGCACCGTGACCGCGACGACGAGCTACCAGACCCCCGTCAACGGCGCGATGAACGTGACGTTCAATTCCCCCACGACGGGCAACCAGACGGGCTGGGGCGCGCTCTACGTCCCGAACTCGGGATCCGTGCCGGGCGCCAAGGTGCCCGTGCGCAGCGACAAGGTGTACGTCGTGGACGCGTGGGTTTCCGCCGCGGTGGCGCCGAATCCCTCGACGTCCCGCCCGCCGGTCCTGCGCGTGCGCTGGACCCCCGAGCAGGTGCCAGGAAACTCCGGCCACGAGAGCGCCACGTTCTACAACCTGAACCCCGACCCGAACTTCGACTCGATCAAGGACAACCCGGGGGGCCTCGACCAGGGCAACAAGGCGAAGCGCTACTCGACGTTCTGGTGGCCGGGGGTGGCGAGCGGCGCAACGGCGGGCAATGCGCTCTGGTACGTGGACACGGTGTTCTCACGCACGGGCGCCACGGCGATCAAACCGAAGGGGACAATCAGCTTCGAGCGCGTGCTCGTCCTCTCCTACGACGCGCCGACGTTCTAGAGGTGAACTCGGGGGTGGGGGATTCGGGTGCGGCGTTCCGGCACCTGACCCCCGGCCCCGGCCTCGCTCATCCCTTCGGATAGTCGTAGAACCCGCGCCCGGTCTTCCGGCCGAGGTATCCCGCCGCGACCATCTTCTTCAGGAGCGGGCATGGGCGGTACTTGGGGTCGCCGAGCCCCTCGACGAGCACGTTCATGATGTTGAGGCAGACGTCGAGGCCGATGAAGTCCGCAAGGGCCAGCGGACCCATCGGGTGGTTCATGCCGAGCTTCATCACGGTGTCGATGGCCTCGCGCGTCGCGACGCCCTCCATCAGGCAGAACACCGCCTCGTTGATCATCGGCATCAGGACGCG
>CAZUCD010000220.1:2984-4395 GCA_964618855.1 uncultured Candidatus Sumerlaeota bacterium | reverse complement strand
GAGAAGCGTGGGCGTTATGTCAACTCCTCGCTCGCGCATGCCAAGCAATCCTCCCCTCAACCAAGACCAAGAGAACGCGCACGCAGGTCTCATCGCAGCCGAACTCCAGTATCGGCTCACAATTCCAGTCCGGCTCGCGGTGACACTCAAGAAGCAACCGCTGGTGGTGCCAGTTGTCACGAATTGGGGGAAACACGAGGTGAATTGGGATCAAGTCGGGCTCGACGATGCACAAGCCGAACTTGCAGCTGCCGCCTTGCAACTGTCCTGCGTTTACCTTATGGCGGTGGCCATCAAGGAAGCGCTCATATCGGTCTGCCCCGAACTCAACGACATCAGGAAGAAGCTGGACCAGGCCAAGCGGCAGAAAGTGCCCGACGCCAGCGTCAGTGTGGTCAACGGGATCATCCAAGCCCAACAGCGGAAGCTCTGGCGCTGCTCTGATTCCGATTTCGCGGCCGCCTTCCACTTTTCTCGTCTGCTCAGAAACAGTTTTGCCCACGGTCCGTTCAACCCTCGATGGAACATCAGCGGGGATCTCAGCGATGAGTCATGGAGCATAGATGGAGTGTTCACCTTTGATGCGAAGGGAAGACACGGCACCGAGATCTCCTCGCGAGACTACGGCTACCAGCTTTCCGTGTGGCGGCTATGCCGGTTCGTTCGAATCCAGATACTCAGTCAAGAGCCTCCTCCGCGGACCGTGATCCCTCTGCGCGGCACGAAAGTGTACCAACAAGGGAATCTACTCCTCATTGCGCAGGAGCCGACAACGCAAGAAACTCACCCGCAGGATCAGTCATCCGGACCGGGCCTCGATTCGTCGCCGCCGGAGGATTGAGCGAGAGCCAGCCCAATGGCTGTTACACCCAGCGGGATTCCGAGACCCTCCGCCGCCGATTTGAACAGGCTGGTCACCGACGCCTGTGCCGTCTTCCTGTTCCTCTTCGCGGCCGCCCTGACGGTCGAGACGGTGAAGCTGGTATTGATGGACAACCCGCGGCTCCATCCGCGGCTCGATTGGGCGATGCACGGTCCCTTACAGTTACTGGCGCTGGCGGAGTTTGCGACGGTGTGGTCTCTGATCCGCAGGCGCCCCTTTTCTTTGATTGGTGCGTGTGCGACGTCGGTCCTGGTCATGGTGTGGTTGGGTTCGCACGGAAACGAAGCGCGAACTTGTTGGGCCTGCGTCCCCCTACTCGTGGTGCACGTGGTTCCCGCATTCCGAGCGAGGACATTTCTGCCCCCCTGACGGATTGGGCGGAGCGTCCCAGTCGGCCCCTCATGCCTCGCGTCGCATGCGGCCGACGAACCCCGGACGGCCAACCCCTTCGCAACCTCCTCGGGGGAGAGCGCAATCGGTCCGATCAGCCGGTTGACGCGCGGGTAGTTGTACACTCCACGTGCCAGC
>CAZUCD010000220.1:1182-2974 GCA_964618855.1 uncultured Candidatus Sumerlaeota bacterium | reverse complement strand
CTGAGAATCGTCCCTGCCCCAACGGCGCGCATCAGGTCCACTCGTACCGCGCCTGCTCCCCCAAGGTCATCAACGAGTCCCCTCGTGGAGACCCGACCTCGCCCGTGCCCGTGTGTGTGCACAAGTGCTTTGAAATCAGCCGTTAATGAACTGGATGCCTTTGTCGCCGTGTAACAATCCCGGCGCGAATCTGTCACAGAGCTCATGCGTTTGCGCGCGCCGAGGGAGGAGGGCTCCCCGGCCACCCACGTCCCGCCCAGCACTGGCTCGCGCCCACTCCCTACAACTCCCCCACACTCACCATCCCCGAATCCCTGTGCCCCTTCAGGTCGTGCGCGCTGCCGACCACCACATTCGCCCATCCCGCCCACAGGTCGGCCTCCAGGGGAATCGCGTCCGGCTCGCCCCCCAGGATGCTCGACTCAAGGATGATCTCGGCTTCCCCCGTCCGCGCCGGCTTCAGAGGCAGCACGAAGTGGTGCCAGCGGCGCGAGTCGGGATCGAGGGCTTGGAGCATGACCTTCTGGAAAATCCGGTAGAACTTCCCCTTCTGGCCGACCTTCACGGAGAAGGAAACCGGCAGGCGCGAGCGTAGACCGGGGAGCGTCGGCTCCAGCAGGATGCCGAACGAGATGACGGAGTCGGGCCCGAGCTTGACCTTCCATGAAATCTCGGAGGGCACGCGCATGGCGATGACGGGATGCTCGACGTCGCCAACGGCAAAGCTTGCGATGCGCGCCGGGCGGGCCAGGGGCGAACGCACGTTCGCGGTCTGGAAGTCGGCAACGCCGTCGAGGATCGCGTTTGGTTCGCGGTTGTGCTGGCGGACGCGCGCGATCGAGTCGAGCTCCATCAGCCGGTCGAAGGCGCGCTTCATCGGTCCCGTCAGTTCGGGCCGCTCGGCCACGGGCTTGCAGAGGAAGTCCGTCTCTATTGTCGGCATTGGATCGGTGTCCGTCCACTGCGTCATGCGTGGCCAGGGCACGAAGACCTCGGGATGGACGGCGGCCAGGGGGAGCTTCTCGAGGAAGGTGATCGTCTCGGCCAGCGTGGACGGGGTTTCGTCGGGCACGCCGAGCAGGACGTGCA
This sequence comes from uncultured Candidatus Sumerlaeota bacterium, assembly GCA_964618855.1. GTDB lineage: Bacteria > Sumerlaeota > Sumerlaeia > SLMS01 > JANRJK01 > CAZUCD01. The sequence goes on along the minus strand of CAZUCD010000220.1, from coordinate 1,885 downwards.
CCTCGACGCGCGTGCGGCAGGCGGTGGCGGTGCCGATGGCCTCGCGCACGCGGCCGTTGCCGAGGTTCACGTCGGCGAACCGCGCGCGGAACTGGTCGTTGCCAGATTCGAGCTTGATCCGCGCCACCTTCAAACCCGCCCCGGCGAGGAGCTCCACGCTGTCGTCGTCGAAGTGCTCGGCGACCATCGTCGCGGTGAACGGCATGCTGAGCTGCTGCGCCCACTCGGTGGTGAACCTCTCCACCCAGCGCTTGTTCCAGGGAAAAATCTCGTCCACGAAGTCGAAGCGTGCCGGATCGAACTTCTCGACGAGGATGCCCGCGCGGCGCACGACCTCCTCCGGCGGCAGGGTCTCGTAGTAGTTCTCGACCTCCTGCAAGTGGCGCGTCAGGGGCTCCGCGGAGAAGAGGGACCTGAATGGGAACCCCCGGCTGGCCGCGAGCGGCAGCGTCCCGCCTGTCACCTTGAGGAGGTCCTTGACGCGGAAGACCCCAAGCTCCGGCTCGGGCAGCTCGGCGAGCGTGCGCGCCCTTCGGCGCGTTGGTGCCAGCACCCATCCGGCACCCGTGCGCCACCAGACGCCCGCCACTTTCTCCGGCGCGCCCCTTTGCTCCACCGCGAGCGCCAGTTCCTCCAGCGCCTCGTACCAATCCCCGAGGACGATGCCTCTCACGGCGGCATGTGCGGAGAACTCCTGCGTGGC
>CAZUCD010000220.1:0-1082 GCA_964618855.1 uncultured Candidatus Sumerlaeota bacterium | reverse complement strand
AGGTCGATGGGGACGGCGAACTCGGGATAGGCTATGGAGACGGAGAATGCAGGCACGGCGCGCTCCTCATCCCGGGTCGCCGGCATCCGCGGCGGGCGACTCCCCCAGGAGAATCTCGCAATACAGGCGCGTTGCGCTCGTCGCGGCAAGGGGAGGCAGCACGAGCGGGGGGCAGCATGCGATCACGATCGCGAAGGGGGCGAGCCCGAGGGCGAGGGGGACGATGTCCGCCTTGTGCGTTCGGATGAAGGCGAGCTTTGCGCGCAGGGAGGTGCTGCGGCGGTCGAGCGGGTAGCTGAAGGCGTCCAGCGACAGGAAGACGATGAGCGATGTCAGCGATGCGGCGGGCCCCAGGAGCATTCCGACGAATGGGATGATGCCCATGGTGAATCCGGCGATGAGGACGAACGCGCCGAGGAGGGCGCGGCGTGCGGTTTCACGAGCTGAATGCAGGATCGAGATATGGAGGGGCAGCGGCGGGGCGAGGAGGTCGGGACGCGCGGCGAGGAGCTCGCGCTCGATGCGCTCGCCGAGCATGTCGCAGAACGGCCCCGCGACGAGTCCCGCCAGCATCCATGTGGCAAACACGCTCGCCATCGCGGTCAGGACGAACGCGACGCCCGATGCGAGGGAGGCCCACGCGTTCCCGAACCACGTTCCCTGATCGGGGGCGTACTGGTGGAGCAGGTCCTCCAACCCGAGCGAGTACATCAGCGCCGTGACGAGCACGAGAAGCACGGCGGTGAGCGCCATCGGCGTGAAGACGCACCACCACAGGTGCGGCCGGGCGATGAGGAAGGCGAAGGCGGAGAATGCCCCGGTGGCGCGCGAGAGATTCATGCAGGCAAGGTGGGGAGCGGGCGCGCGCGGGGCAAGAATCCGCTGGTAGACTGACAGCCCGGCTGAACCGAAGTGTTGTCGTGGGTGTGAGAGAGGCATGTCGGGGGGCGGGCGCCCATGCGCCCTCGCGGATTCTCCCATCAAGCGCACGCCGCAGCACCACGGACTGCTGTTACGTCCATGGGACCAACTTCCGTTTGAGCCTTCGGCGTCGTTCGACGCAACTGGCGGCAAGTTCGGAT
>CAZUCD010000219.1:0-4608 GCA_964618855.1 uncultured Candidatus Sumerlaeota bacterium | reverse complement strand
CCGTGCTGTTCCTTCGCGTCCTTTGCGTTCTTCGCGGTGAACCCTCGGCATCGCGGGACCCCAGCGCTCCCCGCCCCGCGTCACCGCCGTTCGATCAAGTCGATCCTGTTGCCGTACAGGTCCTTGAAGACGACCACCAAGCCGTAGCTCTCCTCGCGGGGAACCTCGGTGAACTCGACACCGAGCGCCCGCCACGCCTCGTAGTCCCGCCGCAGGTCATCGGTCTCGATGAAGAGGAACACGCGCCCACCCGACTGGTTGCCGACGCGCGAGCCCTGAGCCTCGTTCACCGCGCGCGCCAGCAGCAGCCCCGTCCCGCCCGGCCCGGGGGAGACGCGCACCCAGCGCTTCCCGTTCCCCATGTCCGTGTCCTCCACGAGAACGAAGCCCAGCTTCCCCACATAGAACGCAATCGCCTCGTCATAGTCCCGCACGACCAGCGCCAATTGCGAGATTCGGTGAGGCATGGCCCCCTCGCCTTCCAGCGGATGAGTTCGCGCCCGCGCCCCTCAGGTCAGGCGCGCACCCGTGAGCCGCTTCAGCTCCGACCCGATGGCAACGACATGCTCTTCGCTTCCCGACCTCATGACCAGCCACTCCGTCCGGTCCTCCAGCATGATCCGGATCTCCGCCACGCCGAAGTGCGGCAGCGCGCAGAGGAACCAGTCGATCATCCACGAGGTCACGCTCAGCCCGTTGAAGAACCATCGCTGCCCCCATCCGAGGTGCTCCGGCGACAGCCACTCCGAAACGGACGGCGCCCCCGACGTGCTGTGCTCGCCCGTGTGGTGCAGGTCGATGTGGCGGATCTTCGAGAACGGCGCCGTGCGCTCCGAGACGGGGATCACCCAAAGCAGGTGCCGCCGGAACGTGGCCGTCCGCGAAGCCGGCCTCACGATCAGCAGCGTCCGCTCCGTTGAGAAGACCGCCAGCCCACCGAGTCCCCCGAGCACCAGCACCCAGACTGCCCACCGCGGGCATCCCCAAAGCGCCCGCTCCAGGAAAGGAATCAAATCCCCGTGCCAGATCATCAGGGCGACCGAGCAGCCGATGGCCACGACGACGCCCACCGCAGGGGCCACGCGGCTGACGTAGTAGGCTTCCTTGGAGTCCTGGTCCAGGGACATGATCCGTCGTTACAAGTGAAGAGTGCCGGTATTCACCACGTCCGGCGCGGCCCGCAAGTTGGCGCGGGACCCTACGGTTGCCTGTCCTTGCCGCGCGTCTTCACTACATCGCCCCGGACCCGCCATCCCGTCTGGCCGTAGATCAGGGGGATGTACCACCCGAAAGTCTCCAGCCGCGCGTCGGTCAGGACGTCCCCACCGCCCTTCTCCAGCGCCTTGTCCACGGCCGTCTTCAGGTTCGTGTTCAGCTTCGTTGGGAAGATGATAATGATGTGCGCCTTGTCCTCGCCGACGATGTTGCGCTGGCGGTCCGCCGCCTCCAGGTCGAACTGGTTCAGGTTCACCAGCTTCGTGGACATCACCGTGAAGTCCCCCTGGCTCGTCACGCAGCTCGTCTGGGTGAGCACGATTCCCGCAATCAGGCATGCTGCAAGCAGTCGACCCATGGCTTGAAGCCTCCTCGGACAGTTTTCCTAACCCTGACCGATCACCCCCTGCAAGACAACGGTTTTGGGGACAGTCCCGCCCCGAGACGGTTGCCGCCGACAAATGGTCCTCCGGGCCCGCATTTCGGCACGGTCCCTGCCAATGGAAGGATCAAGAGCCCTGGGGAGGGGCAACACGTTGGGCGCCAAGCTCTGTCCACACCTGATCCTTGAGGGGACCAGGCTCACACACAAGACCGACCTCGTTTTCGCACTCAACGAGCACCCCCGCATTGTCGGACCCAGGAAGTACCGGTACCATTCCCCCGTCATCTCCGGGGAGTGGTGCGCCTTCACGAACTTCCCATGGGGGCGAGGCCTCATCAACTTTGAGCCGCACGAGCTTAATCGCGCCATGGAGACCTACTCCACATGGCTGAGGCTGTTCGAGTTGATGCCCTACTACTCGTGGATGATCGACAGGTTTCACCTGTCCACGAAGATGTACCAAAAGGCCGTCCGCGGCCTGGATCTCGACTTTGATTGGCTGGAGGCGGGGCTCGGCAGGCTCAACTTCCGGATCATCCAGTGCTGGCGCGATCCGGCGACTTTTCCGGCTGCTCGGGAGGCACGCCTGAAAATCTCGGGAAACCCAAGCCAATACGACGATCTGGACGTCTTCATCAGGGAGCAGGACACGATGGACGCGCTCTGCAAGGCCTCCAAGCTGCCGGTCCTGAAACTCAACATAAGCGACGACAACCTGCCCGCAGCGGCAGATCGCGTTGCGGACTGGCTCGCTGAATCCGGCGGGCTCACCATCGACTGACAGGATCGAGAGAATTCTTACGGAATGATTGACCCACGCGTTGGCTATCACCGAATCTTGACGCCGCGAGCGTACGAGGAACTTTACGGGATGAACACCGAAGCACAGAGACTGGTCGCACATGCTGCCCGCGACCTGGATGCCGCCCGGGAAATGTTCGAGCGGGAGGAGTACCCGCACGTTTATTCCTTCTGCCGCAACGGCCTGGAAAAGTTGCTCAAGGCGAATCTTGTCAAGCGTTCGCCCAACATCTCACCCAAGGGGCACGGCCTCGTCCCGTTGGCCGCACTCGCCGGACTGTCCGTTCCCCGCCGCGAGTTCATGGACCTCTTCACCGAGCTTTCCGACTTCACCGAAGGGGACACCCACGCCCCCAAGCCCGAGGAGTCGGACAAGCCCATCACCCGCGACTCGGCCCAATCCGTCCTCCGCAGGTCCAACGACGTCTATCGGTGGCTCTCCGAAGTCATCGGCTGAGATGTCCGCCGCGAATCCCGCAGGCTACTCCGGGACCCCACTCGCGAAGAAGCTCGGCATCAAACCGGGCCACACCGTCCTCCTCCTCAATGCGCCCTCCGGCTTCGTGTCGAGTCTCGATCCGATACCGGAGGGCGCGTCCTTTCACGCACAGAAGCCGACGTCTCGGCACTACGCCGTGATTCTTGCTTTTTGTAAAGACTCTGGGTCGATCGAGACCCAACTCGGCGACCTCCGCAAACTCATCTTCCCGGACGGCTCCCTGTGGGTCTGTTGGCCCAAGAAGGCATCCAAGGTTCCGACCGACATCACTGAGGACGTTGTGCGCCGCCTCGCACTCGCAGCGGGCCTCGTCGACATCAAAGTCTGCGCCGTGGACGCCGTGTGGTCGGGACTGAAGCTCGTCGTGCCGGTGTCGGAGCGGGGGTAGGAACCCACCAGTCAAGCGACCCCAAAAAGCGGCGTCCATTTTGCAACTCCTACACCTGTCGGATTGGAAGACCACGCCAACTGCGCAGCTTCGACACGCCAAGGAGTTCCGTCATCGTGCCCTCAACGACATCCCGTCACTTCGGGAGCCTCCGCATCCTGCTCGCGCTCAACGCCATTGCGCTCGCCGTTTTAGCCTCGGCGGTCGGAATCGTGAAGTCGGGCGGCGGCGCACCGCTGGGAGGCTTCGCAACCGCGGCCGCGGCCTCGACCGCGAACTCCAACTTCCTTCCGAAGTCCCCCGTCGCCGCGGTCGCGCACCAGGTATCTCCCGCCGTCGTGACCATCGGCGCCGTGAAGGAATCCCTGCGGCCCGCGGACGACTTCTTCCGCGCATTCGTCATTCGCCAGGACCAGTACCAGCCGTACCTCGGTTCCGGCGTCCTCATCGGCGAGGACGGCCTCATCATCACGAACGTCCACGTCATCGATGGAGCGAAGCGCATCTTCGCCACGTTCTCCGACGGGAGGGAGTTCCCGGCCACGGTCGTCGCGGCCGATCCCCTGCAGGACATTGCACTCCTCAAGATCGAGGGGAGGGACCTCCCGGACCCGCTCCCGCTCGGTGACTCGGATTCGCTGCAGATCGGCGAGGACGTGATCGCGCTCGGCAACCCCTTCGGCCCGATGATGCAGGACCCGCGCCCCACCGTGACGCGCGGTGTCATCAGCGCCGTGCACCGCAACTTCCGCCCCGACGCCGGCGCCGACCGCGTCTACACGGACATGATCCAGACCGACGCGGCGATCAATCCCGGCAACAGCGGAGGGCCCCTCGTCGACATGGACGGCAACATCGTCGGCGTGAACACCTTCATCTTCAGCCGTTCGGGCGGCTCCCACGGCATCGGCTTCGCAATCCCGGTCAACCGTGTGAAGGCCATGCTGGAGGAAATCCGCCAGTACGGCCGACTCCGCTCGGTGGCGGTGGACTTCGACGCCGTGCGCGTCCGCACGCAGCGGCTGACGGGCGTGATGCTCCGCGCCATCGCGCGCAAGGGCCCGGCCCAGAAGGCCGGCCTCGCGCCCGGCGATGTCGTCCTCAGCGTCGAGGGCCGCACCGTCTCGACACCGGACGACCTGTACCTCACGATCGGCGCGCGCCAGGTGGGCGAGAAGCTGAAGTTCCAGGTCTGGCGCGAGGGCGAAACCTTCGACGCCACCTACGAGGTGTCCGAAGCCGTGGGGAGGCGGTAGTGCAAGCACCACCCTTGTGCCAATCCACCGCCCGTGCATGATGCTCCCATGAACATCGAGACCG
>CAZUCD010000218.1:0-4724 GCA_964618855.1 uncultured Candidatus Sumerlaeota bacterium | reverse complement strand
GCCTGGATGGACGGCGGAGCGCAGAGGAAAATCTCGGGATCGGTACAGTCCTCGACGGTGACTTCTGCATCGCAGGTGTCAGATCCGCCGTTGTTGTCCACTACGGTGAGGATCACCGTCTGCGGCCCGGAGAGGTCGGAGCAGGAGAAGGTATCGCGATCAATGAAGATCGATGCTATGCCGCAGCTGCCCGTCGATCCGTTGTTGATCTGGCCCGGGGTGATGGTTGCGGATCCGAAGTCGTCCAGGCAGATGCTGATGTCTTGGCAAACTGCGTTCGTCGGCGTGGCGTCATACTCGACGCAATCATCGCCGGAACCGGTCGGAGCGGCCTCGACATTGCCCACGTTGTCGGTGCCGACCATCGCGAAGCAGTAGTCGCCCGGCCCATCATTGAACTGGAAGTCAAAGCTGCCCGAGGGGTTGGGCGACGACATTCCAGTCGGGGTCCAGGGACCGCCCTCGAAGCTGTACCACAGCTCGGTCGAGGCCAGGCCCGAGGCCACGCCACCCGCGAGCGGGTCGAATGCACCCGAGAACTCGACGGTGACGGAGCTGCTGCCGATGCAGGTTGAGTCGACCTCGGCCGAGCCACCATCCGGGTCCGTGTTGTCGACCAGGATGTAATCGGAGGCGAAAATCTCCGAGGATGTGTCCAGCGGCGTCGCGCCGTCACATCCCGAGAAGATGTCAGCCCCGAAGGCCACGGTCGGCCAAAGCTCGCCGTCGCCGGAGAGCCCCGAGTAGGTCACCTGGTAGGAGTCGAGCGAGCCCGAGACCGTGGTGCTGGAGGCGCTGGCGGTTCCCGTGGCGAAGTAGGAGAAGTCGGAGTCGTCAACGCCGATGACGTCCTGGTTGAAGACGAGGGAGGCGGTGCCGGGGCCGACGTTGTACATCGCGGGCGGATCGGGGGAGAAGGCGACTACGAAGGGGAAGTCGCTCGTCTGGCCGAGGGAAAGGAGCGCGTGGCCGACGGAGAAGTTGAAGCCGGAGAGACGGATGTAGTAGGTTTCACCTGCGACAGCCTCGAATGAGACGTTCGACCGGAGGGTCATCGGGGCGCATAGCGTGCTGTCGTCGGAGCAGGCGATGGTGTTGCCCATGTTGCTCGGGCAGTCCGAGTGCACCGAGATGACGGTGTCGAATGATGCGAACGAACAAGTATCCACCGTGACCGTGCCGCAGGTCTCGGGGGTGTAGGTGAACATGACGTCCGGGGTCTGGCCGAGCGGGTCGCAGGCCGAGTTCCCCCCGGGGGTGGCGTACGTATTGCCCGTCATCACGAAACTGCCGTTGAAGAGCTCCTCGGCACCGGCACAGCCGTCATTCGGGCGGAGCTTGGTGTAGTTCTCGCCCAGCGCGAAGTTCCCGTTGCCCGCACCAACGCCGCCGACAGGGACGCTGGAACCGTTGGTCACAGAGTCGTCGTCGACGAAGTCGAGGCGGAAGACACCGTAACCGTCGAGGGAGCCCACGGGCACGATCCACGTCGTGGGATCGCCAAACATCGAGATCAGCCCCACGGAGCCAGTCACCGAGCCATCGACCGTTGTGACCGCGAAGTCCGCGGGGTCGGGGGGGGTCACGGGCTGCGTGAACTTCACGCGGTAGAGGACGCTCGTGCCGGCGGTCGGATTGCCGGAGTCGCGTGTGATGGACGCCACGGCGGGAGGGGTGGCGTTGGTTGAGACCGTGAGGCTCCAGCCACCCGCCACGGAACCGACGGCCGTGCCCGTGTCGTCGACAAGGAAGAGGCTCCATGTGCCATTCGGGTCTATGCCGTTGAACCCGGCAAGATCAGGGACGGTCGAGGTGGAACCTGGGCACGGAGGCGGGAAAAGGTCCGCGCCGCCGACGAAGCTGTTCGTCGGCGAGTACGTGCCGCTAGGGTTGGACGCCACATCCGACATCAGGGGGAAGCCCTGGCGGAAGGTGTACGTCGCGTTAGACAGGCGCGTCGCCCCGCCGACATCGGACATCAGGACCAGGCGCTTGCCATCTGGTGCGACCAGGATCGCATCGATGTCGTTGGCCCGTTGATGCGCGATGACGCTGAACTGCACCCGCAGTTCGGTGATCGTACCGACCTCGCCTGAAACAACGATGCTGGACGGGTACGGTGTTGCAGGGCCGGAAGTAATGCTCGGCGCGCCCTGCGGGGTGATGATGGCGGTCGGGTTGCTGTAGGTGTTCTGCGCCAGTACGACGGCGGGGAACGCCATGGCAAGGACCGCGCTGATCAGGCCCTTCGCATGAAACGCGGACGGGGCCCTTTTGCGGTTCTTTCGGGAGTGCACTTGGCACCTCCTCCTTTTCTCGATCCCGTCCGACCGCGGGTATGACGGGACGACGAAATCCCGCGCCGAAGCACGGGAAGCGTCTGTTTTAGGCGATTCGCGATGCAGTATTGCGCCGAAATACCCGGGATTTCGTGCTCCGCGCAGCCGCTCGAATTGCCTATTGACTTACTTGACAGTCGGAATCCAAAGCGCGCAACCGCCCCGGAGGCAATCTGAACTTCAACCACCGTTGAAAAAAGATCGTCCCCAAACCTTGGTATTCAAAGGTTTAGGCAATGCAAGATTGTATCGAACTTGGAAGCTTGCAATCCGTGCACAGTGTGCATTCGGAGCGTTTGAAACACGGGGCACCCGCCCGACCTAAGGACTCGATACTGTGTAGTCCAGGGGTCCTTGGAGCGCAAGTTGGCGTAGTTTGCCTGCTGGGAGACCGTACCGCCAGAGCCTAATTCGGTGATTCGAAGAAGGCCAGAGCCTCCGCCTCCGCGGGGTCCAGTTGTCCGGCCAGGGGCTCGAGCGTCCGTGTGGCCTGGGAGAATCGCGCGTGATCGCGGCGAAGCCTCATCAGGAGCGCGTACCGCAAGAGCCCCGACGGCGTCCGGGGCTGTACTGCGACTGGAAACCCGTCCGCGTCGTCCTCGACGAGGAGACTGTCGAGGAGCCAAACTTCGGCGCGGTCACGCTCGGGTTGAGGCCAAGCCTGCCAGGAGGAGCCGGTGAGCGTCGCGCGGAGGTCGCGAGGTCGCCCAGCCCTCCCCATGCACTCAACGGCCTCCAGTGTCTCGGCTGGGGTGAGTTGTGCGCCGGGGGACTCGAGGGCGAACTTCCATGCGTCGGCAGCCAAATCCCAGAGCTGCTTACCGGCGTGCTGGCGAGCCATTTGGGCGTGGAACCAGCGTGCGTGCTCGCCCTTGGGGGCGATCTTCAGGTACTCGGCCGCCAACGCGCGCACCTGGGCCGGATCGGGGTCGCGCGCAAACGCCTCGGCCCGCAGGTGGAGGGCCTCAGCGTAGCGCGGGTCCGCCTTGTCGAGGACGGCAAGGAGGCGTTCCGTCTCCGTCTTCACCAGCTTGGTGTCGCTCGCTGAGAGTGCGGACTTGAGGTTGCGCAGGGAGGAGTCCAAACGCGCCGCAGCTTCGTCGGATGGGGGCTTTTCGCCGGAGAGCGTCGACGACGTGAAGATGTCGTCGAGGCGCACCTGACCCTGCGCCTCCTGCGTCGCCGCCAGAGTCACGAGGGCGGCAAGGCAAGCGATGCCCAACCTGGCGACAAACCGCCCATCCTTGTCACGCATCAGGACGGAACCGAACTCGGGCCGTCGAGGATGTCCCCAAGCCGTGGCGGGACGCGCTTCTTCTCGCGCGATTCCGTCGGGGGGGGCAGCGGGCGGCTCTGGTCATCCTTTGGGAAGAGCGGCGGCAGGGTCTTGCCTTCGACGATCGCGCCGAACTCGTCCCCGGTCAGGGTCTCGCGTTCGATCAGCGCGGTGGTGACGCGGTCGAGGGCGTCGCGGTGGTCGGTCATGATGCCAACTGCGGCCTCCCGCGCGCTGTCGATGAGCAGCTTCACTTCCTCGTCGATGATGCGGGCCATTTCCTCGGAATACTGCTTCTCGCTGTTGCCCATGTCGCGTCCGAGGAAGACGTCGGCGCCGTTGTCCCCGAAGATGCGCGTTCCGAGCCGTTCGCTCATGCCGTAGTGGGTGACCATTTTGCGTGCGGTGGTGGTGATCTGCTGGAGGTCGTTGCCGACGCCGGTGCCGAACTCGCCGTAGACGACCTGTTCGGCGGCGAGGCCACCCAGTCCGAAGACCAGGCGCGCCTTGAGCTGCTTCTTGGTCATCTCGAACTTGTCCTTCTCCGGCAGGCTGTAGGTGACGCCGAGGGCGCGTCCGCGGGGGATGACGGTGACCTTGTGGACGGGATCGCATCCGGGTGTGTAGTAGGCGGCCAGTGCGTGTCCGGCCTCGTGGACCGCGGTCTTGCGCTTTTCCTCGTCCGTGATGACCATGGAGCGGCGCTCCGGGCCCATGCGGACGCGGTCCTTGGCCTCCTCGAGGTCGTTGCCGTCGATTTGGTGCTTGTTGGCGCGCGCCGCGAGGAGCGCGGCCTCGTTGATGATGTTGGCCAGATCGGCGCCGGAGAATCCCGGGGTGGTCTTCGCCAGCGTCTTGAGGTCGATCTCAGGGCCGAGCTTCACCTGGCGCGCATGCGTCTTCAGGATCTTTTCGCGTCCCAGGACGTCAGGGTAGTCGATCGTGACCTGCCGGTCGAAGCGGCCCGGTCGCAGAAGGGCCGGGTCGAGCACGTCGGGGCGGTTTGTGGCTGCCACGAGGATCACGCCCTCGTTGGTCTCGAAGCCGTCCATCTCGACCAGGAGCTGGTTGAGCGTCTGCTCGCGTTCGTCGTGGCCGCCGCCGATGCC
>CAZUCD010000217.1:0-4780 GCA_964618855.1 uncultured Candidatus Sumerlaeota bacterium | reverse complement strand
CATGCCCGCCACCAGCGAGGATTGGCGGCCGTTCGCGGAACGGACCGAGTCGCTGCTCGTCCTCGCAAGGGCCCTGCGCGAAAGTGGCTACCCCGGCGCCTCGCTCCCATTGCTTACGGAGGCGCAGGAGCTGTGCAGCCCGTTCGCCGCAAGGAGGGAGACGAACCAGTCCGCGAATGCGCGGCTTGCCGACATCATCGTGGAGCGTGCGCGCGCGCTTGAGGTTCTGGGGCAGTCCGACGAAGCCATCGCCCGGGCCGAGGAGGCGCTGTCCGTCGCCGAACGCGTCAGGGAGCGCGAAGCCGAGTCCGAGTTGGGCCTGGCCACGATGGCCACGGCGTACCTCGTCCTTGGGCGCGAGGCGGAAAGGCGCGGGGACCGGGCCACCGCACGGGCCCACTTTGCCTCTGCCCTCGCCTCCTGCGGGCAGGCACCCGGCCCCGCGCCATCCGCCCTTCTTGCCAGTCTCCGTGCCGAGGCCCAGGCCGGCCTCGACCGAAACCCGGGCGCCTGAGCCCCAAAACGAAAACCGGGGAGCCCTTCGGCCCCCCGGTTCGCGTGCTTCTGGAAGAAATTGTGGTCAGGGCTTGCTGATCTTGGCGGAACGGATGATGTCGCCGCGCGACACCGTGCCGTTCGTCGGATCGTAAAAGAACGAGAGCGAGTCCGTGCCGCCAAGCGCGTCGCCATAGCTCATGGCGTAGTACGCCAGGCCGAAGTTGCCCTCGGTGGGCGACTTCTGCAGCGTGAAGTTCTTGCGGTCCGGCCCGACGCTCTGAAGGAACCAGAGGTGCGTGTTGAACTCCGCGATGCGTTGTCCATCCGTAACGTCCGCGCCGAATGGTCCGGCCGTCACCTGAAGCGACGTCATGCCGCCGAGGACCGGCGTCATCGAGGCTTCCTTCGCGTACGCATACCCGAAGAACGAGGTCTCCACTTCCTTCTCCGCGAACGGATCGGGAAGGATGCCCGTCGTCATGTAGGCGATCGGGGTGGAGAGCCTGCTGAGCGCCGCACGCGAGTACGGCAGGCCCAGCTTCACCGGCGACGTGGCGAAGAACGGACCCGAAGGTGTGACGTCCGGGTACTTGTTGTTGTCCACGTAGTACGACTCCAGACCGGTGGCCATCGAACGCATGTCGGCCTTGGCGCGCGAGACCTTCGAACGCGTCTGCGCCTCAAGGAAGTTCGGAACTGCGATCGCGGCGAGGATGGCGATGATCGCCACCACGATGAGCAGCTCGATTAGGGTGAACCCTGCAAATTTCCTGTGCATGAAACTATCCTTTCCTGGCGCCACCCTCTGGGTGTGCGCCGACGAAGAAGAAAAAAACACCGCAACTAGGCAGTGATCCCCACACGTCTCCCAATTTCTGCGCACTGTGGCAAGCGCCTTTCAATTCCGACAGACGATTTTCCGGCGCTTCCGAAGCCCCAGGCCCACAAGGACCCTGCGTCGCCACGCCGATTCGCATGCGTAACCCGAATGGATTGCGCCCTCCAGGCCTTCCGCGGCAACGCGGCGATTGACTCCCTGCGCCGTCGGGTGCTGCCTGTCCCCTTCGAGCCATGATCCCCCCCACTTCAGGACCAAGCCCCTCCCAGCCTCCCCCCGCCCGGCGCGTTGATCGTGTGTGGAAAGTCCGCACGCAACACCCCGAGGTCGCGCGACGAATCGCCGAGGGCGCATCGGTCTCGCCTCCCCTCGCCCGGCTGCTTTCCGCGCGCGGCTTCACGGACGTGGAGGCCCTCGCGCGGTTCCTGCGACCAAAGCTTGCGGAGACGCTCGATCCCGTGGAACTCGCCGGCGTGCAGCCCGCCGTCGCGCGCATGCGCGCCGCGCTCTCCCGAGGCGAACGCATCGCCGTGCACGGGGACTACGACGCCGACGGCCTCAGCGCGACCACCATCCTTGGGCGCACCCTGCGATGGCTGGGTGCCAACCCCGTCCTCTTCGTTCCCCACCGGCTCAACGACGGTTATGGGCTGTCGCTGGCCGCCATCGAACAGTCCGCCGCCCTGGGGGTGAAGCTGCTCGTCACGGTGGACACCGGCATCTGCGCCATACGCGAGATCCAGCGCGCGCGCGAACTCGGCATGGACGTCATCGTCACGGACCACCACCTGCCCGGCGATGCGCTCCCCGATGCACTTACCATCGTGAACCCGAACCTGCCCTCCGCCCCATATGCGGGGTCCAGCCTGTGCGGCGCGGGCGTCGCCTTCAAGCTGGCGCACGCGCTGGTGCGCGAGGAGCGTCCCGGCTCCCCGGACGGGCGCGCCTTCGTGCGCAGCCTACTCGACCTGGTGGCGCTCGCGACCGTCGCGGACGTCGTCCCCCTGGTCGGCGAGAACCGCGCCTACGTTCGCCACGGGCTGGAGTCGCTCGCCCATTCAGCCTTCGCGGGCGTCCGCGCGCTCATGAAGTACTCGATGCGGGGAACAAGCGTCACGTCGGAGACGATCGGTTTCGGGCTCGCACCGCGCCTGAACGCCGCAAGCCGCACCGACGGCGACGCGGCGGTCGCGCTCCAGCTCCTCATGACCGACGACGAGTCCGAGGCCGCCGCACTCGCGGAGCGCCTCGACAGGCTGAACCGTGAGCGCAGGGAGATCGAGGCGCACATCCTCGCCGGGTGCCTCCACCAGATACACGAACAGGCTGAGTCCCCCATTGGGGCGTTCGTGCTCGCCGGGGAGGGCTGGCACTTCGGCGTCGTCGGCACCGTTGCCGCGAGGATCTGCGAACGATTCCACCGCCCCGCGGTGGTGCTCGGCATCGACGGGCCCACGGCCAAGGGCTCCGCGCGCAGCATCCCCGGCTACGACGTGCACGACGGCCTCACCTCCTGCCGCGAACACCTGCAATCATACGGCGGGCACCGCGCCGCCGCCGGCGTCCGGCTCGAGCTGTCGCGCCTCGAACGATTCCGCGAGGCCCTCGACGCCCATGCGCGCGTCACCATCTCCGGCGAGGATGCCCTCCCGCGCGTCGACATCGACACGGAGGTCCTCCCCGAGGAGATCAACTGGCGGCTTGTGGAGGACATCTCGTCCATGGAGCCGTTCGGCGCGGGCAACTCATCACCCGTGTTCATGGTCTCGGGCGCGACCGCGGGGTACGCCCCGCGCATCGTCGGCAACGGGCACCTCAAGCTTTCGCTCCGGATCGGCGGGCGGCACTTCTCCGCGATCGGCTTCTCCCTCGCCTCGCAGATTGAGTCATGGCGCTCGGGCGCACCGCACGACCTCCTCTTCCGTCCGATGGAGAACATGTACCAGGGCGAGCGCTCCCTCGAGTTGGAGCTTCTCGACACCCGGGTCACCGCATAGGGGACGCCGCGTTTCCGGGTCTCGCGTCCCGAGTCCTGGCGACGGGACCCTGCCCCCGGTTCCCGGCCCCCGTCGAAATGGGCTAGCCGCCGCGCCGGTGCCGGGTCCCGATGGGCGAATGCAGGACGCGTGCCCCCTCGACCTCCCCGCCGACGCCGGCGCCTCCTACAATCCGGCGAAGAACTCGATCGGCCGCGTCTCGTGGATTCCTCCCGATTCGCTTGATTCGCTCGTGGGGCCAATGGATCCCACAGTGGCCGAGCCCCGCCTCCTGGCGGAGCTTGACCGGCGGCGCGACTCCGCGGAAATGCGCGTCCGCGAGTTCCTTTCCCCCTTCCGATTCGACCGGATGGTCGGCAGCGGGGGCTTCGGCGAGGTGTGGTCCGGGCTCCAGCGTTCCCTCGCGCGCGTCATCGCCATCAAGCGCATGCGGCAGGACATCGTCCAACGCGCCAAGGAGGATCCGCACCGCCTGCGCGCGCTTGACTACGCCTTCATGCAGGAGGCGCTGATCGCCGCGGCGCTCGACCACCCCAACATCCTCCCCATCCATGAGATGGGCCGCGACGAGAACGGCCTCCCGCTCCTCGCCATGAAGCTCGTCCGCGGCACCGTCTGGGAGCACCAGATCTGGAACGAGCGCATGCAGGTCGGCACGCCCGAGTTCCTCGAGCGCCACCTCGGCATCCTGCTCTCCGTATGCCAGGCGGTCGCGTTCGCGCACTCCCGCGGGGTCGTCCACCGCGACATCAAGCCCTCCCAGGTCATGGTCGGCGACTTCGGCGAGGTCCTGCTCATGGACTGGGGACTCGCGTTCGTCTACGACGAGTCGATGGCATGCGGGCCGCTTACGGAGCTGCTCTCGACGGGACTCGCGAGCACGCGCGAGACCGCGATGAACCCCGCCGGCACGCCGTCCTACATGGCGCCCGAGCAGACCGACCGCGACTGCGCGCGCCTGGGCCCCGCGACGGACGTCTACCTCCTCGGCGGCACGCTCTACTACATCCTTTGCGGCATGCCCCCCCACGGGACCGGGGACTCGACGCAGGCCTACCTGTCGGCGAGGCTCGGGGACGTCATGCGCCCCTCCGCCAAGCACCCGGGCATACCGATCCCCGAGGACCTCGAGTACCTCGCGATGGATGCCCTCCGCGCGGACCCCGGCGCGCGCGTGCCGAGCGTCCAGGAGTTTGTCGCGCGCATCCGCTCCCACCTCAACGGCGCCACGCAGCGCCGCGAGTCCGAGCGCCTCGCCGGCGAGGCCAGCCGCCGCTTCGACGAGGCCGCCGAGTCCTACGACCACCTCGCCGAGTGCAACGCGCTTCTCCAGCAGGCCGAGCAGCTCTGGCCGGCGAACCCGCGCGTCAGGGCGCTGAGGGACCGCGTCCTGTTCCGCTTCGCGCGGCTCGCGCTCGACAACCGCGACACGCGCCTTGCCCGTCTC
>CAZUCD010000216.1:0-4860 GCA_964618855.1 uncultured Candidatus Sumerlaeota bacterium | reverse complement strand
TGCTGATGGTGGGGGGCACGGGCATGCTTGCGGGGTGCGCGGTGGAGCTGGCGCGGCGCGGTTCCGTGGTCGGCGTCGTCGCGCGCGGGAGCGAGCGGCTGGACGCGCTGTCCGATGCCGCCGCCGACCTTCCCGGCCGCATCGAGCCGATCGTCGCGGACTACCTCGACCTGCCCAGTTTTCGGGATGCCGTGTGGGACTTCGTCGCGGAGAATGCGCCAGTGGGTTGTGCGATCGCGTGGATCCACGGATCGTCCCCGGATCCCGCCCTGGCCGTGGCGGAGGCGCTCCTGCGCCATGCGCGGGACGCGCGCTACATGGACATCATCGGCAGCCTGAGGACGCACCCGGAACTCGTCTCGCGCGGCCGCCGCGCGCTCTTCCTCCCCCTCGAGTACCAGGCCGTCCTGCTGGGCTACGCGGAGGACGAGGACGGCCCGCGCTGGCTGACGGACGAGGAGATTTCCGCAGGAGTCCTCCGTGCACTCGACGGCCCCGCCCTCGACCACGTCGTGGGCCGACTCGATCCGTGGGACGGGCGTCCCGGGTAGTCCCCCCCATTCCCGATCCCCGATTCCCGATCCCCACGGGCTCCGGGCTTGTCTCCACCATCGGCCGCGCTCAAGTTTGCACGCAGGGAGACACGCATGGCACGCATCAGTCGGCCCCGCCTGAAGCCCGCAGGCACGCGCAGGCGCGTCGTCGTCCTCGGCGGCGGATTCGCGGGGGTGTGGACGGCTCGGGAGCTCGAACGCCAACTCGACCCCGGGAGGCACGAGATCCTCCTCATCGCGCGGAACAACTTCTTCGTCATGTCCCCCCTGCTCTTCGAGGCGGGCAGCGGCGTCCTGGAGTTCCGCCACGCCGTCACGCCCCTGCGCGAGCTGCTCTCCTGGGGGCGGTACTACCAGGGAACCGTCGAGGGGTTCCGGCCCGACCACAACGCCGTCATCGTGCGGTCGGCGACGGGGCGCCCGTACGAGATCGCGTACGACCAGCTCGTCGTCGCGCTTGGTGGCGTCACGAACCGCGCGCTCATTCCGGGCTCCGAGCACGCCATCGCCTTCAAGGTGCTCGGCGACGCGATCCTGCTTCGCAACCGCGTGATCGACCTGCTCGAGCGGGCCGAGACGGAGTTCGACCCGGAGGCCCGCCGGCGCCTCCTCTCCATCGTCGTCATCGGGGGCGGGCTTGTCGGGACGGAGCTCGTCGGCGAGCTGACGGAGATGCTCGGGAAGATGCGGCTCGACTATCCGTCGATCCGGGCGGGGGGCGTGGCGATCCACCTCGTGGAGTTCGGGCCGCGCCTCCTGCGCGAGATGGAGGAGGACCTGGCGAAGTACGCGACCACCGTCCTGCGCGGGCGCGGCGTCTCCGTGCGCGTCTCGACGAAGGTGGAGGCCATCGGCCCGGACGCGGTCCGGCTCGGCGATGGCACGGTGATACCCGCCGGGCTCGTGGTTCTGGCTTCGGGGACGGCGTCGAATCCGGTCCTCCGCGGGAGCGGCTTCGAGCTCTCGCCGCGCGGGCACATCATGACCGACGCAACGATGCGCGCGAAGGGGAGGGAGAACGTCTGGGCGGTGGGGGACTGCGCGCACATCCCGGACGCCGACGGGAACCCGTATCCCCCGCTGGCGCAGCACGCCGTGCGCATGGGGCCCGTCGCGGCGCGCAACGTGGCGGCGGCGCTCACCGGGAGGGGTGCGATCCGCCCGTTCCGGTACCGCTCGCTCGGGACGCTGGCCGCGCTCGGCCACTACGCGGGAGTTGCCCAGACACCATTCTTCAAGGCCACGGGCTTCCCCGCATGGTGGATCTGGCGGACGTACTACCTGTTCCAGACGCCGCGCTGGAGCCGCCGCATCCGCATCATGATCGACTGGACGTTCGCGCTCTTCTTCAAACCCGACACGTTCAAGATCGACCTCGGCGGGAGGACCCCCGGCAGCCCCCCCGTCCCGGAGTGATCCGCGCGCGCCCTTGATTCCAAATGCCGTTGACTTCCACGCCGGTTGCGGCACCTTGCCGACCGCCTGCCGCTCCATGATCGGAGCACGGCGGCGAAAGCAACCTCCGATGTCCTGCGGGGACCCTCCACTCCCAGCCCAACATCACGGCCAGACTGCCGAGCCCGGCGCGCCCCCAACGGGGAGTCGCCGGGCTTTTTTCATGTCACCCAAAACCCTCCCCCTCTCCCGCAACCAAGGATAACCACCCCGTGGCCGTCGCAAAAAAGTCCAGCAAGCCGGTCTCCTCCTCCACCAATCCCTGCAGGACGCTCGGCCCCATATCCGACCTCGAGCGCCACCTCCCCAACGAGTGGTGGCGGACGCTCTTCAACTCCATCTACCTCAAGACGGACGGGGACGTGGTGGAGAACGACACGAACACCTCGCGCGAGGTGGACCTGCTGGTCTCCTCCGCCAGCCTGGAGCCGAACGACCGGATCCTGGACCTGTGCTGCGGGCAGGGTCGGCACACGCTGGAGCTCGCGCGGCGCGGCTTCCGGCATGTCACCGGCGTGGACCGCTCGCGCTACCTGGTCCGCCTCGGGCGCAAGCGCGCCCGCGCACTCGGCCACAGCGTCGCCTTCCGCGAGGGGGACGCCCGCAAGTTCCGCCTCCCCGAGCACTCGTTCCACTGCGTCGCGCTGATGGGGAACTCCTTCGGCTACTTCGACCGCGAGGAGGACGACCTCCAGGTGCTCGAACGCGTCGAGGACGTCCTGATCCCGGGGGGCATCGTGGCCATGGACCTCGTCAACGGGGACTGGATGGGCCGCAACTTCGAGCGCCGCTCCTGGGAGTGGATCGACCAGAACCATTTCGTGTGCCGGGAGCGCTCGCTCGCCGCGGACGGGCGCCGGCTCATCTCGCGCGAGGTCGTCGTCCACGCCGAGAAGGGTGTCATCGCCGACCAGTTCTACGCCGAGCGCCTCTACTCGCAGGAGACGATCCGCGAGCTGCTCTCCCGCGCGGGCTTCGACGAGGTCACCTTCCACGGCACGCTCCAGGCCGCGTCCGACCGCAACCAGGACCTCGGGCTGATGGCGAACAGGATGTTCCTGACCGCGCGGTCGCCCCGCCAGCCCGGCCGCGCCACCCGCGTCGGCGCCAGGTTCCCGGACGTCACCGTCCTCATGGGGGACCCGGCGCTTCCCGACACCGTGAAGCTCAACGGCCAGTTCAACCCCGAGGACTTCGACACCATCAACCGCCTCAAGAAGGCGCTCGGCGAGCTTTCAGAGTACCGCTTCACCTACTTCGACTCGCACGCGAACCTCCTGCAGGCGCTCCAGTCCAAGCCCCCCAAGTTCGTCCTCAACCTCTGCGACGAAGGGTACCGCAACGACGCCTTCATGGAGCTGCACGTTCCCGCCGTGCTGGAGATGCTCGGCATCGGCTACACCGGCGCCGGCCCCTCCGCACTCGGCATGTGCTACAACAAGGCCATCATCCGCGCCATCGCCGACACGCTCGATGTCCCCGTCCCGGCGGAGACCTACTTCGACCCGGACGACCAGTCCGCCACGATCCCATCCACCCTCCCTGCGCTCGTGAAGCCCAACTTCGGCGATTCGTCCATCGGCATCACGAAGAACGCGGTCGTCCACACGCCGGAGGACCTCGTCGGCTACCTGACGCAGCTCCGCCAGCAGTTCCCTGGCGTCCCCGTCCTCATCCAGGAGTTCCTCCCCGGGCGCGAGTTCAGCGTCGGCATCGTCGGCAACCCCGGCCTCGCCCTCACCGTCCTGCCCATCCTGGAGGTCGACTACTCGAAGCTCGACCCCGGCCTTCCGCGCATCCTCGGCTACGAGTCGAAGTGGGACCCGGGCTCCCCCTACTGGACGCAGCTCGCCTACTTCGAGGCAAATCTCGACGAGGATACGCAGCGCCGGCTGATCGACTGGTCGATGCTGCTGTTCGAGCGCGTCGGCTGCCGCGACTATGCGCGCTTCGACTTCCGCATGGACGCCAATGGCGTCCCGAAACTGCTCGAGGTGAACCCGAACCCCGGCTGGTCCTGGGACGGGAAGCTGAACCTGATGGCCGGCTTCGCGGGACTGCGGTACTCGGACCTGATGCGCCTCATCATCGAGGCCGCCCAGGAACGGCTCACGCAGCCGCAGCAGTCCTCGACCCGGCCGGTGACTGTCCAGCCCAACCCGCGCAGGGAAGCGGCGGGGGTGGGGTGAGGGGGGGCGGCGGAAAGCGTGGTTTGGATCATTGGAGTTGGCGCCGAGGAAGGAAGCCAAGGCAGTGTCGGTTGGCGATCCTGATTCAACCGCTCGTCCGCCCTGATTGTGGCTCGCCGGCAGGCGAGGCGAATCGTCCGTGAGGGACGGTTCTGATGTGAAGGTGGAAGCGCTTCGGTAGGTACAGGTAAAACAGGCGGCAAGGAAGCAATGCGAACTCGTGCTGGAGCCATGAAGCAGAGTCTCGTTACGCCATCCTCCGCCGCAACTCGTCGACAATCCGATTGAAAGGGTAACAATATACAACGCACACCAAAAGGCACTTGACGCACCAAGGCGCTTGTGCATGATAGGCGGACACTTTGCAAGGAAGCTCCAATGTCCGACAGCACCGAACCTCAGACGCTTCAACAGGCCATCATCCACTTCAACGATCCGAAGGTTGCCTTCGATTTCGTCGTGCGGATGCGTTGGCCTGAGGGGCCGGTTTGCCCGCATTGCGGGAGCAAAGAGGTCGGAGTTGTCGCGACTCGGCAGATTTTCAAGTGCAAGGCGCGCGAGTGCCGGAAGCAGTTCTCTCCGCGCGTCGGCACGATCCTAGAGGATTCGCCGCTCTCGCTGGACAAATGGCTGACCGCGATTTGGCTTCTCGCCAACGCGAA
>CAZUCD010000215.1:0-4930 GCA_964618855.1 uncultured Candidatus Sumerlaeota bacterium | reverse complement strand
GCGCCCCGCACCTCGTCCCACGAGCGTTCGAGCCTCCCAGGTGCGAACTCGCGGAGGGGGCCGGTACGTTCCCGCCGCGAGAGCAGTCCGCGGGCGAAGCGATGGAGGTCGGCGGCAGCCTTAGCAAATCGGGGGGAGTCGATGCTCGAGACGAGTTCGGCGCGAGCGGAACTCCTGATGTTCCGGCGCGCCTCGATCAGGGCGTCGATTTCCTGCCGTTCGCCCTCGTCAACCAGCTCACGGTAGGAGGCCAGCCACGCCAGGAGCACGTCCTCGTTTCGGACGCAGCCAAGGACGGCGGCGATCCATCGCAGCTCCCCGGCGCGGTGCTCGAGCGCCATGCGCCCGCCAAGCGGCCTGCGGAAGGTCCTCAGCGCCGCACGCATGCGCCTCGTGGCGACGCGCATGCGATGGACCGCTTCGGGGTCGGTTCCCGCACGGACCCCGGAAATCTCGGCTTCGATCCTGCCCATGTGGTGGGCGAGCACGGCCCCCACCACGCGAAGAATGGGGGTGGCCCCCGTGTAATGCGGCGGATCCGGTGCGGCGGAATGCGCTACCGTGGCGGCTCCGGGATCAGCCTGTGGAGTCTTGGTGGAGGATGTCTGCATGAACCCGATACCCCGTTCTGACGGTCCCATTGGCGGGGTTGCAAGAATTGGCGTCAAGGGCTTGCCGCAGATTCGCGCTTGTCATTGCCCGGCGCGGGCGGCTTAACAGGCGCCACCTACCCAACGACGGAGCGGGGTCCACCAAAGCATGCCTTCCTCGATCAGGATGTTCCTTGCCGCAATGCTGCTCATGGCGGCGATCGGCTGCAACCAGTCCACGGATTCCAACAAGGGGTCCGGCGGGGACTCGACAAAGGGCCGTGGGGATGCGCCCGCGAAGTCGCTCGACCGCACAATCAGGATTAATGTGGCGACCGAGCCGGAGACCATCGACTCCTCGCTGTCCAAGGGCATCCCGGAGCACAAGATCCTGCTCTGCCTGAGCGAGCCGCTTGTCCGGCTCAACGCGAAGGCCGAGCCCACGCCCGGCATCGCGGAGAAGTGGGAGGTCAACGAGACCAGCACGGTGTGGACTTTCCACCTCCGCAAGAACGCGAAGTGGCACAACGGGGACCCCGTCACGGCACGCGACTTCGAGTACGCCATCCGGCGCATCCTCGACCCGAAGGTCGGCGGGCAGTATGCCGACTTCGTCTTCAACGTGCTGAAGGGCGGGCGCGAGTTCTACGCCATCAAGGAGCGCACCGACGAGACGCCCTTCGAGGGCGTGAAGGTCCTCGACGACCACACGATCGAGTACCACATGCAGAACCCGACCCCGTACTTCCTGACAGTCGTCGCGCACACGTCCTTCCTGCCGCTGAACCGGAAGGCCATCGAGGCGGGTGGGAAGACCTGGGCGAACGACGTGAAGACCTTTGTCGGCTGCGGGGCGTTCAAGCTGGTCGAGTGGCGCCCGCACGACCGCATGATCCTCAAGAAGGCGGACACCTATTGGGGGAAGGACGAGGTCTGGTTCGATGAGGTCGTCATCCGCATGATCGACAACGAGAACACGGAACTGGCGGCCTTCGAGAGCGGCGAGGTGGACATCACGGACAAGGTGCCCTTTTCCGAGGCGGCCGAGCTCCGAAAGACCCCGCACTGGTACCAGGGGCCCTATCTGGGCACGTACTACGTTTGCTTCAATACGATCGCGCCCCCCTTCAACAACAAGAAGCTGCGCCAGGCCTTCTCGAAGGCGATCGACCGGAAGCTGATCGTCGAAAACGTCACCAAGCGCGGTGAACCGACCGCGACGGGGCTGGTCCCCGTGGGCATCACGCTCCCCGACGGCACGGACTACCGCGACAAGGCCGGGGACATGATCGGGCCGTTCGATGCGGCGGCGGCAAAGAAGCTCCTGCAGGAGAGCGGCGTCGATCCCGCAACGCAATTCGCGTACGTCTACAACACTTCGGACGAGCACAAGATCATCGGCGAACAGCTCCAGACACTCTGGCGCGAGGCGCTCGGGGTGACCGTCAAGATGGAGAACGTCGAGTGGAAGGAGAAGCTCCGCCGCGGGCAGTCGCAGGAGTTTCAGGCAATGCGCAATGCGTGGATCGGCGACTACCTCGATCCGCTCACGTTCCTGGAGATATTCGCGTCGGACTCGCTGAACAACGATGGCAAGTACACGAACCCGAAGTTCGACGAACTGCTCCAGAAGGCGCGCGCGGAGGGGGACTGGCAGAAGCGACGGGACCTGCTGGTGGAGGCGGAGGGCATGCTGATAGATGACGCGGCGATCGCCCCGATCTTCTTCTACACGAATCCGCGCCTGATCCGCGCGGACATCGAGGGCGAGGTGCTCAATGCGCTCGGCAACATGGATGTCACGCGGGCGCGCCGCGTGGCAGTGAAGTAGGCCGCGTACGCCCACGGGCCCGGCGCCAACCCTCGTGCGAATCGGCGCAGTCGTTCGCCCTCTCGCCATCGTCGCCTTCTTCCTCGCGATGGGTGGCCTCCTCGTGCGCGACCACGTCCTCCCCTACTTCGACGAGGGGGAGCGCCTGCGCGTCGAGGCGCGCATGGTCGAGGATGCCTGGGTGGTGGACAGGGACGACACCATGGTCGTCCTGTTCAAGGGGCAGTCCCTCGGCGGAATCCGCACGGCGGCTGAGAAGCTCGAGGTCGAAGGTGGCCCCGAGTACCTCTTCACCATGGCGGGCGAGCTGAACGCCATGCTGCTGAAGGGGACTGTCGCATGGGCCGCCGTCGCCAACCGGCGCATGGAGCTTGTGCAGTTTGCCGCCACGGTGGACATGCCCAAGCTCACGTCGCGGCTCTCGGGCGCCCGCGGCCCAACCTCGGCCGAGCCCGTCGAGGTCGCGGGCCTTGTTCATGAGAACCACCTCCTCCTACGCATCCGCCAAGGGAGCGAGGAGCACTTCTTCAGGCAGCCGATGCAGGGCCCCATCCTCATTTCCGAGGCCATCGAGACGTCGCTCTTCGGCATGATGAGGCGGCGGGACCACATGTACCGGGTGGACGTGGTGGACCCGTTCATCACCGCGAATTCGACCCATGCCCTCGTGAGCTACGAGGGGCCGCGGCAACTCCGCGGGGAGACGGTGAGGCTGAAGGACCTCCTGGCGCAGGATGGCACGCTCAGCGTCCATCGATACACGGTGCGCATGGGCCGGCTGAAGTCGATCTACGACATCAACATGTCGGGCCGGGTGGTCAGCCGCGAGGTGTCCGTGCTCTCCGCGCCGACACCTGGAACGGGCCGGGATGTGCCTCCCTTGTTCCCGCCCATACGACTGGAACTTGCGGACCATCAGGCGATGGTCCAGACCTACCCGGCCCTGCGCCAGTTGCCCGCCCGTCCGGCCATCAAGCTTGACGAGTTGCGGGAAGCTCTGAACGCCGCGCCGCTGGACACAAAGAGCATCGCCCCGCTGCTCGGCCAGCGAGGAAGTGGAGCCACGCAGCCGCAAACCGACGGGGATGCGACACCGGATGCTTGAACTCGACGGCCTGACGAAGGACTACGACGGATTTCGCGCGCTCGACGACCTCTCGATCCGCGTGCCCGCAGGGGAGTTCTTCTGCTTCCTCGGGCCGAACGGGGCCGGCAAGACCACGACGATCAAGATCGTCACTGGGCTTCTGAGGCCGACATCGGGGCTGGCGCTCATCGGCGGGCACGACATTCAGAGCCAACCGATCGAGGCCAAGCGCCTCATCGGCTACATCCCCGACCAGCCCTACCTTTACGAGAAACTCAGTGGGCGGGACTTCTTTCACTTTGTGGGGGACCTCTACGAGATTCCGCGGCCCGAACAGGACGCGGCACTCTCGAAGTACTTCGAAATCTTCAGCCTTTCGCAGGTGGCCGACGTCCTGATCGAGAACTACTCGTTCGGCATGCGGCAGAAGCTCTGCTTTGCGGTGGCCTTCATGCACCGGCCGAAGCTGCTCGTGGTGGACGAGCCGATGGTGGGACTGGATCCACGGTCGGCCCGCATCGTGAAGAATCTGCTCCGGGAGTTCTGCCGCGAGGGTGGGACGGTTTTCCTGTCCACGCACCTCCTCGCCATCGCGGAGGAGCTGTGCGACCGTTTGGGCATCATCACGCGCGGAAAGCTCCGGTTCCTCGGGACCGTGGGGGAGTTGCGCTCCTCCCTCGCGAGGGAGGGAACGCTGGAGGACCTGTTCCTGGAGCTCACGTCGGATGCTGCCCTGGGCACGGGCGACTCGCCCGGCGAGGAAGGCGGGGCGGCCTGAGCCCGATGGCCGCAAAGTCGCGACTCGACGTGTTGCTCGTGGATCGGGGACTAGCCGAGTCGCGCGAGCGCGCACAGCGCATCATCCGCGCAGGCCTCGTGCACTCGGAGGACCGGTTGCTGGACAAGCCAGGGGTGATGGTGGACGCCGACCTGCGAATCACCGTGAAGGGGCCGGAGCATCCATACGTCTCCCGCGGGGGAATCAAACTGGCCGGTGCGCTTGAATCGTTCGGGGTCGATCCTGCGGGACGGGTCGCCATCGACCTTGGCGCGAGCACGGGGGGGTTCACCGACGTGCTGCTGCAGCGGGGCGCCGCGCGCGTGTACGCGATCGACGTGGGCCGGGGGCAGTTGCACGCGCGCCTCGCGGCGGACCAGCGCATCGTCTCGCGCGAGCGCACGCACCTCGATTCGCTGCGGGGCGAGGACTTCTCCCCGGCCCCATCCCTGGCCGTGGCGGACTTGAGCTTCATCTCGGTGACGCGCGCGTTCGCCCCCCTTCTTCGCGTGCTCGCCCGCCCCGCGGAGGCGGTGATCCTGGTGAAGCCGCAGTTCGAGCTTGGGCGGGAACACGTGCCGCGTGGCGGCGTGGTTCGCGACTCCGCGCTGCACGGGCGGGCCGTCGCAGCCGTGCGCGACGCC
>CAZUCD010000214.1:0-4949 GCA_964618855.1 uncultured Candidatus Sumerlaeota bacterium | reverse complement strand
GTGCTTCGACTATTGCTCGCTTTGGTGCTGTGCGCCGGATCGCTTGCGTGCGGGGGACGGGCGCCCGTGACCGCACTGGACCCGCCTCCCCCCGGCGCGCTCCGCGTCGCAGTCTACAACATCTACGAGTTGTCCACGCGGAAGCTGTCCTACGTCGACGCGTTCGGGCGAGGACTGGAGCCGCAGGTCGTGGCCGCGGCGGAAGTGATCAAGCGCGTCCGTCCGGACGTTCTCGTCATCCTCGAGATCGACCACGACTACAGCCAGCCCGGCCTGCCGCTCGAAACCGATGCCGAGCGGCTGCAGCGGCACTACCTCTCGCAGGGAGCCGACCCGATCGAGTTCCCCCACGTCTTCGTCGCCCCATGCAACACGGGCCTCCTTTCGGGGATCGACCTCGACCGCAACGGGCGCGTCGCGACGCCGGAATCGGGGGAGCGCGACTACGGCGGGGACTGCTTCGGGTTCGGCAACTACCCGGGGCAGTACTCCATGGCGATCCTCTCGCGAGTGCCGCTGGACGCAGGGTCGGCGCGCACGTTCCAGCGCTTCCTGTGGCGCGACCTCCCCGGCCACCATCTTTCGCCGGAACTGTTCAGCGACGAGGGGATGGCTGTCGCGAGGCTGTCCAGCAAGTCGCATTGGGACGTGCCTCTGCGCTTCAACGGGCGCGCCGTGCACCTGCTCGTGTGCCACCCGACGCCCCAGGCGTTCGATGGCCCGGAGGACCGCAACGGCCGCCGCAACTTCGACGAGATCCTGTTCTGGAGGCACTACCTCGATGGAAGCGCGGCGCTCGTCGACGACGCAGGGGTCCGGGGCGGGCTCGAACCCGGCGAAGAGTTCGTGCTGATGGCCGACATGAACGCGACGCCGGGGCAGGGGTCCGTGTACGACGGGACGACGGCGATCGAAGGTCTTCTGTCCCATCCGCGCGTCCAGGACACGGGGAGCATTGCGACCTCGCGGGGGGCGTTGCGGGGCCGACCGCCCGGCCCGCCCGAGCACCCCGAACGCGCGACTTTCGAGGGCGCGCGCGGACGCCGCATCGACTACGTGCTGCCGTCGAAGGGGCTGCGCGTCGTCTCGGGCGGCGTGTACTGGCCGGCGCCGGACGAGCAGATGGGCGAGAGCATCCTCGCGGAGTTCGGCAGCGACCACCGGCTGGTGTGGATGGACATCGCGGCGGGCGCGCCGGAGTGAGCGAGCCCCAGGAGGACGGGTTTCGCCTCTCGCGATACCTCGCGCGCGCGGGAATCGCGGCGCGGCGCAAGTCGGAGGAGCTGATCACCGGCGGGCGCGTCGTTGTGAACGGGGAGGTGTGCCGCGATTTTTCGCGCCGCATCGACCCCGCGCGGGACACCGTGCTCGTGGACGGAAAGCCCGCCTTGATCGCTGCGAACATCACGCTCGCGATGTTCAAGCCCGCGCGTTACCTGACGAGCCGCGGCGATCCCGGCGGGCGTCCCACGATTTACGACCTCATCGCGAAGACACCGTGGCACGCGAGGGCGGCGGAGCTTGTCTATGTCGGACGGCTCGACTGGGACACGGAGGGGCTGCTCCTCGTGACGACGGACGGCGACCTCGCGCACCGCGCGACCCATCCGAGCTTCCACGTGACGAAGGAGTATTGGATCGCGACGCGCCCCCCCGTGCGCATGGGCGACATCGGTGCTTGGCGCGCAGGAGTAGAGTTGGAGGACGGACCCGCACGCGCCGTGGAGGCGGAACTCCTCCCGGAAAAGCCGGACGGTTTCCAGGCGCGGATAGTCGTGGCCGAGGGCCGCAACCGCCTCGTGCGCCGCATGGCGGAGGCCGTCGGCACGCGCGCCGCCGCCCTGCGCCGCGTGCGGTTCGGGCCGATTGAACTGCGTGGGATGCGCGAGGGTGAGGTGCGGGAGGTGGGCGGGGAGGAGCTCATGCGTTTGTTTGATGCGTCGAGTGCCCGGAGTTAGCGCGCTGCCGCAGGTCGAACTGGGAAAGAAACTGCATTGGTGTGAACCCGCGCGGCCCATCCAGCCTCGCCTGCGGCGGATTTGTCACTCGCGGGTGCCAGAAAGTGTTGGTGGATAGAGAGTGACGTCGCCAACCTTTCGGGAACCCTGAGCAACCGGAGAAACCAGCCCATGCACTTCATCGGCGAACGTACCCTGGCCTTGCTCGTGATGGTGAACCTCCTCGGCGCAGCATCAGCACAGGATGTCGTCGTCATCGAATCCACCGGCCATCCGGCCGAGCTTGGCTACGCCTTTGGCGTCGTCGCAGGGGGAGAGGACTACACCGGGGATGGTGTGCTCGACTTCATCGTCGGGGAGGTTGGAATCAACGGCGGCCCGAGTTCGGCTGTGCTGTACTCAGGCGCCACCAACGCCCCCGCAGGCGTGATCGTTCCCGAGTCACCGACGAGTCTGGGTCAACTGTACGTGTACGCCCTGCCCGATCTCACCGGAGACGGCAGGGGGGATTTCGCAGTGGTCTCTCAGCAGGCCGAGTCGATCGATGTGCGGTCCGGGGCGGCCCCCCATGGGGTCGCATACTCGATCGCCGCCGTGCCCGACGCGTGGATGTGGCCGATTGTATCGATACTCGACACGAGCGGCGACGGGATCCCAGAATTCGTCGCTTCCGATCGATTCGTCCATTCGGGGTCGAATGGGGGTTTCCTATTCGAGATTTCGTTCCCGGCCGGCTACCGGCTCCTCGACGTGGCCGACATGGACGATGACGGGGACACCGATTTCATCCTGGGAAACACCAACGCAACGGTTGGAGTGTTTTCCGGGTGCG
Source organism: uncultured Candidatus Sumerlaeota bacterium (assembly GCA_964618855.1). Classification (GTDB taxonomy): domain Bacteria; phylum Sumerlaeota; class Sumerlaeia; order SLMS01; family JANRJK01; genus CAZUCD01. The sequence continues at coordinate 2,159 of CAZUCD010000214.1, read as the reverse complement.
GCAATGTGCGCATCGTCGACTCAACGGGAACGACGGTGCGGGAGATTGCGGATCCTGCTCCCGTCGTGAACGGAGCCTTCGGGTGGTCGGGACTCGCCCTCCCCGATTCGACAGGAGACGGCGTGCCCGAGTTGGTCATCACGAGTTCGTCCTCCCCGGTGCGCGCCCCTCGCGTGTTCAACGGCGCCACGGGCGGGTTGCTTCACACTCTCGCCCCGCACGACGGGACGATCGGGGACATCCAAACCCAGTACGTGCACAGCGCGCCCGATGTCGATGGTGATGGGAGGGCGGACTTCTTCATTGTCGACGGTGAAGCGTCCTCGTTCTCAGGACTCGCGGATGCGGCATATCTGCCCAAGCTCAGGGTCCATTCCAGCCAGAGTTACGCGCATCTGGCGACGCTCATGCCCGAGTCGTTCCCGCGCGCGGGCTTTCTCGGCGCATTCCTTTGCACCCTCGACGATACCGATGGCGACGGGATCCCCGACCCGGTTGTCGGTTGCCCGACAATCAACAACAGTCCATCGACAGGGCAGGTGATCCGGTTTCTGACGACCACTTCCGCCCTGGAATCCGAACCTGCAGAACTGCATTTCGGCCGGCGCAAGCTGGATAGGGGACCCTCCATCCCCCTCGAACTCACCGTACGGACGACGATTCCGACGGCGGGCGGAACGATCCTCAACATCACGATCACCGGGCCGGACAGTTCCGCGTTCGCAGCGGATTTGGCGTTCACGTTTCCGCGAGTTGTCGAACCCGACAGAGCTGTCGCCATTCCGATCCGATTCACGCCGACGCGTGCGGGCTTGCATCAGGCCACGATGCACGTGACGACCAACCACACCACTGTTCCGGTTGTTGATGCGGCACTCTCGGGGATCGGCGATGCGGCCGCGGTCGGCAACTCGATCGTTTGGGCGTTCGGGCGCGAGGGCACCGCCTCGGAGCCCCGCTTGTTCCGGCTGAACGCGAACACCGAAGGGCTCTCCTCCGTCGTCCTCGTGGGCGTGACTCCCACGGCCGCCCCCTACGCACGCGGCATCCGCGTCGTGGAATCGGAGACCATCGCCATTGCGACCAACAGTCTCCCGCAATTCCTCGGTGGTCCGGCGATTTCCGACGTCTATGAGGTAAACGCGCAGACGGGAACCGCGTTGCGAATCACGGCATCCGGGACCGGCCCCTCGCCGGAGAACGTGCGCGGCCTCGTCGTCGGCAACGACGGAGCCTACTATGTCAACAGCCGGCCGCAGGCGTCGGAGTCGATCCTGCGCATCGACAGGTCCACCGGCAACCGCACGGTAGTTTCGGGTTCAGGCGCGGGAACTGGCCCCGATTTGCCAAACGTCCTCGACATGATCATGGATGAGTCGGGGGACCTGCTCGTGGCGACGGAAGACGGACTCCATCGCGTTGTGATTGTCTCAGGTGACCGCACGCTCATCGGGTCGGGTTCCTCGACGCCGATCACGGGAATGTGCCTCGTGGCCCCAGGCACCATGGCAGCCTCGCATGCAGACACCGGCGAAGTCGTTCTTGTATCCACCGTGGACGGCTCCGAGGCCGTCGTTTCGGGGGGCAGTGTCGGCGCCGGTCCTCCCTTGATTGCGCCATCCGGCATCTCGCGCGATGCCGATGGCAGCTATCTCGTGCACGATACGGGCTACCGGGGAATCTTGCGCGTACACGTACCTTCGGGAGATCGTGAACTACTCACGAGTGGCTTTGCCCATCCATCCCTGCCCCGGCCAGCCAATGGATACCACTTCATGGCGGGTGAGGATGGGACCCCTGCCTCACAACTCGCACGCATGTGCTCACTCCTCGCGGTGAACTCTGCGCCACCTCCATCGGCGAGCTCGAACTGGGACGCGTACGAGTAGCCGGTTACTTCGCGCTTTCGAGCCCGTACTTCTCCATCTTGCGGGCGAGGCGCTTGCGGTCGATTCCGAGGATGCGCGCGGCCTCGATCTTTTTTCCCTTCGCGCGGCGGAGGGCGTCCTGGATCTGGCGCTTCTCGATCTCGCCAAGCGTGAGCGGTCCCTCGGGGATGGTCGCGACGAAGGGGCGCTCGAAGCGCTGCACCGCGTCGGACGAGTCGGGCGCGCCCGATGATCCCTGCGAGCCGACGCGGGATGGTAGCGGGGGCGGCT
>CAZUCD010000213.1:0-4968 GCA_964618855.1 uncultured Candidatus Sumerlaeota bacterium | reverse complement strand
CCAGAACGATGCCATGCCCGCCCCCGATGCCAGCCACAGGGCGGCCTGGCGGATGCTCGCACCCGCGCGCGGAGGTTGCGGAGAGAACAACCCGCCCGCGCCCGGCGGCGCGACGGCGAGCTCGCGCCCCGGGAAGAGCGGAACTCCGTCGGCCTGGTGGGTGAAGAACCGCACGAACTGGATGCCCCCCCGGCTGCGCTCCTGCTGGATGTCCACCAGCCGCTGCTTCGCGTAGTAGGTGTTCGGCAGCAGTTCGCCGAAGTAGGACATCCGCCACGCCTGGTACGCACCGAACGGAACCGCCGCCAGCGCCGCCCAGAGCAGCATCCGCCTCAGTGGAACCCGTGCCGACAGGACGAGCCACAGCCCCAGCATCCCGATGGGGGACATGAAGAGGAGTGCGTCGATGCGCGTCATCGCGGCGAGGGCGGCCAGGAGCGGGCTGGCGAGGCGCCGCGTCGGATCGCGCATCTCCAGGTCGAAGCGCGCAAACGTGGCGAGGATCAGCAGCGTCGCCAACGGCGTCTCCAGGCCCATCATGGACCAATGCGCGAAGTGGCTGTTGCCGGCGAGCACGGCCGGCGCCAGCAGCGCCATCCAGTCGTCGCGGCCGCGCATCGCCGCGCACCACCTCCACGCCACCCACATCGTGCCGATGGCGCTCGCGATGCCGGCAACCTTCGCGAACAGGAGAACGTCCAGTCCCGCCTTGATTGCGCCGGCGCACATCAGCACCCACGAGAAGTTCGAGTATCCCTCCACGCGGGGCCCATCCGCGTTGAACCGCAGCCCCAGTCCCCGCGAGAGGTTGTCGGCGAACCTGAAACTGATGTAGGCGTCGTCGATGACCGCTTCCCAGTAAATCGATCCCTGCCACAGGAACCAAAGGACGCATGCGGCGTAGCCGGCAAGGTGCAGCCGGTTCCCGGGGCAGCGCAGGAACCCCAGCAGCTCCCGGGCGCGCACGGCCACGGGGACCGGCGGCACCGCCGGCCGAGAATTCGCCTCGCCCAACCGGCGCCGCCAGCGCTCCATTCGCACGGCCCACCCCCCCGGCCGGGGCGGCCTGCTGGCGCGGCTGCGAACCGGCGCATCGGGGGGCTGATGCTCGGCGCCCATGCGGAAATCCTCGCGCGCCACGATCCCGGAGGAAACTGCGAAGTGGAGAACACCGCGCCAAAGCCCGTCCTCGCGATCACCGCCGGCGATCCGTGCGGCATCGGACCGGAGGTCGCCCTGCGCGCCGCCCTGTCGGAAGAGGCCCGCGCCGTCGCGACCCCGGTCCTGATCGCGGACAGGGAGGGGCTGCTCCCCACGATGCGCGCCTGTGGCATATCCGCTGCCCTGGTCAACGTGAGCGTGGACCGCGAGCGCGTCGCGTGGTCCTCGCGTCCGGGGGAGGTGCTCCTGTTCGAGCCCGGCGCCCAGGTGGGGGAACTGCCCTTCGGAGCGGCGTGCGAGGCGGGGGGCAGGGCATCCTTCGCATGGGTCGAGGCCTCAATCCGACTCGCGCGCAGGGGACTCGTGGGCGGGATCGTGACCGCGCCGATCAGCAAGTCCGCGTGGCACATGGCCGGCATCCTGGCGCCCGGCCACACGGAGGTGTTCGCGGACGCCTTCCGCGCGCGCCCGTGGGCGATGCTCCTTGCCAGCCCGCGCCTCAACGTGGCCCTCGCCACGCTGCACCAGTCCCTCGCCTCGGTCCCCGCCGCACTGACCCGCCAGCGCATCGTGGACACCGGCAAGCTCCTGAACGAGACGCTCATGCGGCTGAGGGGAGCCGCACCGCGCATCGCCGTGCTTGGCCTGAATCCACACGCGGGGGAGGACGGGCTGATGGGGCGGGAGGAAATCGAGACCGTCGCCCCGGCTGTGGCGGAACTCGTCGCCGCCGGCGTCGATGCTGAAGGTCCGCTCCCCCCCGACACCGCATTCACGGAAGCCGCCATCGCCCGCTACGACGGGCACCTGTGCATGTACCATGACCAGGGCCTCATCCCGTTCAAGGCGCTCGCGTTCGACGACGGGGTGAACACGACGATGGGCCTGAGGGGCACCGTCAGGACCAGCCCCGACCACGGGACCGCCTGGGCGATCGCGGGGAAGGGCATCGCGAGGTTCTCGAGCACCGTCGCGGCGATCCGCCTGGCGGCAAGGCTCGCCGGGGGCAACGCGTGAAGGGGGACTTCAAGGACGCCGTCCGCCGCATCCGCGAGGAGGCGGACATCCTCGACATCGTCGGGCGCATCGTGCAGCTCAAGCGCGTCAGCGGCCGCTATTGGGGCAACTGCCCGTTCCACGCCGAGAAGACGCCGAGCTTCTGCGTCCGCCCGGAGGCGCACCACTTCCACTGCTTCGGCTGCGGCACGGGGGGGGACGCCATCACCTTCGTCATGAAGACGGAGAACCTCCCCTTCATGGAAGCCGTCCGCAAGCTCGCGACGGAGCTGCGCATCGAGCTGCCCACCGCCCGGCCCGGGCAAGCCGCCGACGGGGACGAGGACGAGAGGCGGCGCAGCGCCATCGAGGGCGCGAACCGCCATGCCCTCGAGTTCTTCCGCCGCGCCCTCGCCGAACGCGCAAACCCGCTCGCCAACGCCTACCTCCCCCAACGCGGACTGACGCCGGAACTCGTGGAGCGATTCCAGCTCGGCTCCGCCCCCAACGAGTGGTCCGCGCTCACCGACGCCATGCGCAGGAACGGCTTCTCCGACGACCTGCTCGTCGAGGCCGGGCTCTCCGTCCGCAACGAGTCCGGTCGCATCTACGACCGGTTCCGCCACAGGCTCATCTTTCCGATCTTCGACCACAACAACCGGATCGTGGGTTTCGGCGGCCGCGCCTTGGAGTCCGACGAGCGCACCCCCAAGTACCTCAACTCCGCCGAGAACGCCCTCTACCACAAGGGCCGCATGCTCTACGCCCTCAACATCGCCGGGACGGGGATCAGGCAGAGCGGGCACGCGATCCTGTGCGAGGGCTACATGGACGTCATCATGGCCCACGCCCACGGATTCTCGAACGCCGTGGGGAGCCTTGGCACAGCCCTGACGCCCGACCAGGCGCGGCTCCTCAAGCGCTACACGACCCGCGTCCACTTCCTCTATGACGGCGACAACGCCGGACGAAAGGCGATGCTCCGCGGCGGGGAGCCGCTCGTCGCGGCCGGATTGGACACGCGCGTCGTCATCCTGCCCCAGGAGGACGACCCGGACACGTTCCTCCGCCGCGAAGGCCCCGAGGCCCTTCGCGCCCTCATCCGGGAGGCGCCCGAGTTCATCGACTTCGCCCTCGCCGAGCGCGCGCGCGAGTTCGACGTCGCGACCCTTGCCGGGCAGGCACAGCTCATCGAGAGCCTCGTCCCGATGCTCCGCTCGATGAAGGTCGAGGTCATGCGCGAGGGCGCCATCACGCGGCTGCTCTCCCGCGTCCCGGGCATCCCACGCGAGGCGATCAACCGGATCATCCAGCGAGGCGACCGCGAGCATGCCATGCCGTCGCCCGAACTGGCGGGGGAGGCATCGCGCCTGCGCGCGGGACAGCCCGGCGCCCCCCTCCTGGAACGCGGCCTCCTCAAGCTCATGCTCGAAAGCCCCGAGGCCCTGGAAATCGTCCGCCGCTTTGCCGACGACCAGTGCCGCTGGTTCACCGACGAGACCCTGTTGCCATGGTTCACCCACTTCATCCACGAGGACGGACCTGCGTCCGAACTGCTCGACCTGATTCGGCAGTCGGGGACGCCGCCCGGCGAAATGGCCGTGATCTCGGAGCTACTCGTCTGGGACACGCCCATGCCCTCGGACGCGCGGCGGGCGACCGAAGAATTGCTCCTGCGACTCGAGGAAAGTCACCGGCTTGAGGTGACGCGCGAACTCCTGGCCCAGATCGCCACAATACCCGGCGAGGATGTAGGCAGGCTCCTCACCGTCTTCCACCGGGAGAGCCGGCAGCGGATGGAGGCCAGCGGGAACAAGCTCAGGACTGGAAAGCGCCGGAAAAGCTGAGGCGGAACTCGAAAGTCGAAAGTCGAAAGTCGAAAGACCGGGCGGGAATCCGACCTCCTTGAACCTCGCCCGACTATCTCAACGTTCAACGTTCGACTTTGGACTTCACACCAGCGTCTTGCCCATGTCCCCGGGCTCGAAGTAGTGCGCCTTGTCCATGTTGAACAGGAGCGTCTTCGCCTCGTCGAGCTGCGCGTGCGTGTGCGAGTCCACCCGCGCCACGAACGAGGTCTTCCCCGTCGTCAGGTAGATGTAGGTCTCGGAGCCCATCGGCTCGATGATCTCGACCTGTGCCGAGATTGAGACCTGCGCGGTGGAGCCGCGGTTGAACTCGGGGTCCACGACGTCCTCGGGCCGGATGCCGAACGTCACCTTCCCCTCGGGGAGCTTCGCCGCACGCAGCTTCGCCGCGTGGTCGTCGGGCACCTGCACCTTCAGCTTTCCCTCGTCGAAGAACATCTTCCCGCCCTCCTCCAGGACGCGCCCCTCCATGAAGTTCATCGGGGGCGAGCCTATGAACCCGGCGACGAACCGGTTCACCGGGTGGTCGTAGAGGGCGATGGGGTCGTCCACCTGCTGCACGATCCCGTCCTTCATGACGACGATGCGATCCCCCATCGTCATGGCCTCGATCTGGTCGTGGGTGACGTAGATCATGGTCGCCTGCAGGCGCGCGTGCAGCTTCGAGATCTCGGTGCGCATCTGGACACGGAGCTTGGCGTCGAGGTTGGACAGGGGCTCGTCGAAGAGGAACACGCTCGGCATGCGGACGATGGCGCGGCCGACGGCGACGCGCTGGCGCTGGCCGCCGGAAAGGGCCTTGGGCTTGCGCTCCAGCAGGTGCTCGATGTCCAGGATCCGCGCAGCCTCGCGCACGCGCTTGTCGATCTCGTCCTGCGGGCGCTTGCGCAGCTCCAGCCCGAACGCCATGTTCTTGTAGACCGACATGTGCGGGTAGAGGGCG
>CAZUCD010000212.1:0-5012 GCA_964618855.1 uncultured Candidatus Sumerlaeota bacterium | reverse complement strand
GGTCGATGATGCGCGCATTGAGGGTCTCGGCGTCGCTCGGCCGCGCCTCGCGCTTGAAGAACCCGCCGGGAATGCGCCCGCCCGCGTAGAACTTCTCGCGGTAGTCGACAAGGAGCGGGAAGAAGTCCTTGTCCGTGTCCTTGTCGCTCACCACGACTGCGACGAGGACGGTTGTCTCGCCAACCTGTGCGACAACGGCGCCGTGCGCCTGCTTTGCCAGCTTGCCCGTCGACAGCTTCAGCGTCTTGCCGTCGCCGAACGGGATGGAGACGGACGTCTCCGTAAAGTTAAGACCTTCCGTGGTCTGGACGTTGTACTCCGGGTGCTTTGCAGTCACCGTGCATCTCCTGGCCCTTGGGCCGGTGGGTTTGACCCCCCGCCCCGCCGAGGACACCTGCGCGGAATTCACATCCGGCCTCCGTGCCAAGGGGGACGAGGACGCATGAAAATCCCGACCAGGCGGCTTGCGGTTGTGGGGGAGGGGTAAGGTAAGACATTGAATCCCCGGGAGTAGGCAATCGGGCCGGGGCGGCGAGCAAGGGGGAAACGCGGGGGGCAACAAGCGCCAATACGCACGAACGCGCACTCAAGAGTTGGATCGTTGAGGCGAAAGGGTTTCCTTGCCCGCATGGAGGCAGTGGGACACCGTTGGCGGAACTACCAATCGCAAGGTTCCAGGCGATGAGAGTCTGATGCCCACATCCGACATCCTGGTCATCGGCACCGGCGCGGCCGGGTGCACCTGCGCGCTGAAGGCGGCGGACGCCGGGTTGTCCGTGACACTGGTTACGAACTCGGACGCGCCGGATGCTCGATCGAACACGAGCTGGGCACAGGGTGGGATCGTCTACCGGGGACTAGCGGACACGCCCGCCCTCCTCGCGCGCGACATCCAGGAAGCCGGCGTTGGCATCTGCGCTCCCGATGCCGTGGATTGGCTGGCCGAGCGCGGCCCCGCCCTGGTGGAGGACATCCTGCTGCGCAGGTGCGCCGTCCCATTCGACCGCGATGCCGCGGGGGAACTGCACCTTACCGAGGAGGCCGCGCACTCCTGCCCCCGGATCATCCACGTCAAGGACTCGACGGGCCGCGCCATCGCCGAGGGCCTCTCCGAGGAGGTTGCGCGGACGCCCTCCATCCGCGTCGTGCGCGGCGCCACCGCCGTGGACCTCATCATGCGCGGCTTCCACAGCCGCAACCCCATCGACGTCTACAAGCGCGACCGCTGCCTCGGGGCGTACATCCTCGCCGACGGACGGGTCGACGCGCACGTCGCCCGCGAAACCGTCCTCGCAACCGGAGGCCTTGGGCAGATCTACCTGCACACGACCAATCCACCCCTCGCCCGGGGGGACGGGCTCGCCATGGCGTATCGTGCGGGCGCCCGTGTCGTGAACCTCGAGTACGTCCAGTTCCACCCGACCGCCTTCTACCACGAGCTCGCGCCGCGATTCCTGCTCTCCGAGGCCATGCGCGGGGAGGGCGCCCGCCTCGTGGACGCCACCGGCAGGGCCTTCATGAAGGGGCACTCGGACCTCGGCGACCTTGCGCCGCGCGACGTCGTCGCACGCGCCATCCACGAGGAGATGCTCCACAGCGGCCAGCCCTGCATGTACCTCGACATCACGCACATGCCCGCGGACTTCGTCCGCGACCGCTTCCCCACGATCCACCGCTTCTGCATGCAATGGGGGGTGGACATCACGCGCGAGCCGATCCCCGTCGTCCCCGCGGCGCACTACTCGTGCGGGGGTGTGGGCGTGGACCTGCACGGGCACACGAACATCGCAGGCCTGCGCGCCATTGGCGAGGCAAGCTGCACGGGCCTTCACGGGGCCAACCGACTCGCGTCGACCTCCCTCCTCGAAGCAATCGTCTGGGGAGTAAGCGCCGCGGAGAGCGCCGTGCGCGAACTCGGCGAGAACCCACTGCCCAACGAGAGCGCCGTCGAGCCGTGGCGCCTCGAAAAGGAAACCGCAGACCCCGCCCTCATCCAACAGGACTGGACCACGATCCGCCAGACCATGTGGAACTACGTGGGCCTTGTCAGGACCACCAAGCGGATGAACCGCGCACTGCACATCCTGCGCGACCTCCAGTTCGAGGTCGAATCGTTCTACCGCCGCGCGCGGATCGACGACCCGCTCCTCGGGCTTCGCAACGGGGCGCAAACGGCGCTCGCCCTCACACACGCGGCACTGCGCAATCGCGTCAGCCGCGGCACGCACTTCAGGACGGAGTGAAAGTCAAAAGTCGAAAGTCGAAAGTCGAAAGTAAAAAGTCGAAAAGTCGAAGAGTCGAAAAGTCGAACACGAAGCAATGCCGGCGCACCCCGGCCCCTGACCCCCGGCGGTTGGCCCCCGGCCCCTGACCTCCACCCTCCAACCATGCACCCGATTCTGATCCAGCTCAGCGACTCGTTCTTCATCGGCACGTACGGCGTGCTGATCGCGCTTGGCCTGTTGGCTGCGGTGCTCGCATCGGCATGGAGGGGCGCGCGCATCGGCATTTCGAGCGACGCCGTCTGGGACATGGCGACGATCTGCATCTTTGCAGGCTTCGGCGGCGCGCGCATCGTTTACATCCTCCAGAACTTTCGCGAGTTCCTGGACGCGCCGATGCGCCTGCTTCTGTCGCGCGAGGGGTTCGTCTTCTACGGCGGGCTCGGCGGCGCCACGCTCGGCTGCCTGTACTACCTGCGCCGGATGAAGATCGACAAGTGGCTCATGAGCGAGCTCGTGGCGGTGGCGCTGCCGCTCGCTCAGGCGTTTGGGAGGCTCGGTTGCCACTTTGCGGGCTGCTGCTTCGGGTCGGTCTGCGGGGACCATCCGCTCGGGATTCACGTGCCGCTCTTCCAGCGCGCGGACGGCGAGTACATCCCCAACGCCTTCGTGGACCAGGTGAGCCGGGGCGTGATCCCACCCGAGGCGACCTCGAGCCTGCCGGTGTGGCCCGTCCAACTCTTTGAAGCTATCGGCCTCTTCGCCATCGCCGGCGCCATCGCGTGGTTCTTCTGGAGGAAGGCGCGCCCGACGGGCATGGCCTTCGGCACCTACCTTGTGGCGTACGGCATCCTGCGATTCTGCGTCGAGTTCCTGCGTGGCGACGAGGTGCGCGGACTCTACTTCGGCGGAACGGTGAGCTTCAGCCAGCTAGTGTCCATTGGCGTGTTCGCGGCGGGGTTGGTGGTGCTGAGGTTGAGGGCCGGGGCGGCGCGGACGGGGTGAACTGCGCCCCCCCCCGTCCGCCCATGCCATTTCTTCCCCCAATGCGTCAACTCACGCGACAGTCGGTGAATCCGCGACTTCAATTCGGGTTCGTCTGCGTTTGGTTGCAGGCTGTCGTGCCAGGCCCTCCTGCGATCCACTCCTCAAAGAAGTGACCATGGCTGGCGGTGCCCCAGCGCTTGCACTCAACCATCACCTCGTTCTCGGGAGAAAGCCGGTTGCACATGGTGGTCACTGCCGGGAGCTGACACTGGAAAATCGTGGTGCAAAGGACCCACTGTTTGTAATAGCCGTCGAGTCCGCCCTTGGAGGTCTCGCGAACGTCCCTCCAGGTACCGGTCGTCTCCGGTACCACCTGAGTTTTCGACGAACAGTACTCCCCAGCCTGCACGGTCGATTCGACTACACAGTTCGTGTCGCACGCCGGCGTGGCGAGGTGAATGCACGGATTGGCCCGAGTGACCGTCCGGACGCAATCCCCCTGCTCGGGGTGCGCCATGATTGCAGCGGTCACGACAGGTGCGATGATGCTCAGAGAGAGAACTCTTGCCAGATTCATTCGTTCAAGTCCTTGAGTAGTTGGGTGGGGCATTGGTAGTTGCGAGACCGTTCAGTTGCTGCCTCGCTTTTTCGGACGAATCGCCCTGAGGAACACGGCAGACAGCGCGGCCACGCCAGCCAGTGCCAGGATCCCCCCTCGCCAACGTTCTGGCGAGATGGGGCCTTTGTCGATTCGGCGGAGTCTGGTGGGGGCTGGTGGAGGATCCCCGGTTGTCCAGCTTCGCTCCTCGAGTTTCTTTTCGGCGGGATGAGTAGAATCAGCGCCTGCGGCGGAGACCGCCATCGGTTGCCAATGCCCCTCCCTCCATTCTTGGAACGATTCGGCCCCGGACAGGTCGCGGTGTCCGAGTGTCAGCACGATTCCGTCCTCGCCGGCAGTTGCAACCACATCGGACACGAGCGAATCGACCGTGAAGAACTCGTCCGGCATGGAGATTTCTTCGAACTCTTGAATCTCGACGACCTCCTCAGTCCATATGGCACCCTCCTTTCCAAACACGATACTCCGGATCCTGCGAGGACAGTCGGGGAATCCCGGAGTTCCGACACCTTCCCCAAACTCGACTTCGATCCTGCTGTGACGTGCCCCGCCGGTACGAAAGTGCTCTTCCGAGACGAGGGAGTAGTTGCGCGACACGTCAAACACCGAGCGACTACCAAATCCTTCGTTCTTTCCGTTTGGGACAGTCATTCGCACGACAACCTGCCCTGGATCGCCAGGCTCCGTCGTCCAGCGCGAGAATGGTCGCTGCCGGGCGTACTCCAGGCGGGTTAGTCCTCCGAAGTCCATCTTCTCCGGGTCGTCGGCGTAAAGCATTCGCATGATCGGATCTGTGATCCGATCTCCCACGCCGGCCCAGGTTGATTCGGAAAGGTCTGATTGGGATGCGAAGTCCTCGCGGTAGATTCGCCCCGGCCGTACGAAGTAAACGACGTACTTTGATTCATCCAAAATGTAGCGGGAACTCCACAACGGATTCCCCTCGGGATCCGGCAGGGTCTCAATGACGTGACTCCTCCGGCGCCCTGGACCCACCCACATGTCCATGTCTCGCCTGGCTTCCTGCAATTGTCCCGAAGCTCTTGGGTCGGTGGTTCGAAACGTGTGGGTGAACTTGATCCGATAATCGGTCAAAGAGCGGAGGTTAGCCTCCTGGCGCTTCAGGGCATCTTCGACGGCCGGGTCGATCTTGTGCTTGCGGCGCGCGAGCGCGGCGGCCATCG
>CAZUCD010000211.1:0-5027 GCA_964618855.1 uncultured Candidatus Sumerlaeota bacterium | reverse complement strand
GATGAACAACCCGGACTTCTTCTTTGGGCGGGCTCCGGAGCACGGCATCGTCAATCCGGAGAACCTCGCCGTCCTGGCCGCGCACCTGAAGTGCGCCGCGTTCGAGCTTCCCGTGGACGAGGGGGAGACCTTCGGCCCTGCCCACCCGGCTGCACTCCTAGAGCACCTCGACAACGAACGCGTCCTGCGCAGGAGCGCCGGCCGGCACTACTATGCGGCGGAGGCCTATCCCGCCGAGGAAGTCAGCCTTCGCGGGGGCGCCGGCGAGAACTTCATCGTCCTCGACACTGGCAACAACAACCGCGTCATCGCCGAGGTGGACTACGACTCCGCGCCGTTCCTCATCCACGACGATGCCATCTACATCCACAACGCGAAGACCTACATCGTCGAAAAGCTCGACTGGGACAGGCGCACAGCATACGTCCGCCACAAGGTCGTGGACTACTACACCGACGCCGAATCCTCCTCCAACGTGCAGGTTCTTGCCGTGGACCGGGAGGAGGAATCCGACCCGGCCACCCCCCGCGGTTCCGTGCTCGAGGTCAAGCGGTTCGGGGACGTCAACGTCGCCACCGTGATCAGGAAGTTCAAGAAGGTGAAGTTCGAGACCCAGGAGAGCATCGGATACGGGCCCGTGAACGTCGCGCAGCTCGAAATCCAGACGGAGGCGGCGTGGCTGCTGTTCCGGCAGGACCTGGTACCGACCATGAATCGCGCAGGGTTCGACGCTGCCGACGCGCTCTCCGGCTTGGCGCAACTGCTCCGCAACGCGATCCCGCTCGATGTGCTGTGCGACCCGCGCGACTTCAGTGTCATGCCCCTCGTCAGGTCCCCCTTCGACACACGCCCTGCCATCATTGCGTGGGACAGGTATCCGGGGGGGATCGGCCTCGCACGGCGGCTTTATGCGATCGAGGGGGATGTCCTGTCGAAGTGCCGGCTCATGCTCGCCGGGTGCAAGTGCGTCCGGGGCTGTCCTTCCTGCGTCGGTGCCCAGGCGGGGGAGGCCGATTCCCCCGCGAAGCGCGCCACGGCCTGGCTTCTCGACCGGTTGGCGCCCGGTGGCACGAGGATTGCCCCACCGGGAAACGTCACCTCGGCTTGACCCGCCGGGGTAGGGGTCCGGAGCCTTCCCATTCGCCCGGCCACACGGGCATCATTCCGTCCAGATCGGCAGTTCCTCCTTCATGGCTGGCATCATCCTCGTCATCGCAAGCGTCGCATTCGTCCTCATCTGCGCCTTCCTGATCCTGCTCGTCCTCATCCAGCCCGGAAAGTCGGGCGGCCTGGCGAGCATGACCACCTCGCACTCCGAGGGCCCCGCCGCGTTCACCGAAACCCTCGGCATCGAGCGCACGGACAAGGCGATGTTCCGCTGGACGGCCGGCTGTGCCGTTGCGTTCTTCGTCCTCACGCTCACGCTCACGTTCCTTGGCAACATGCGCGACCGCGCGCAGGGGCAACTTAACCTCCCCGATGCCCCGAAGGCGGACACCAACGTCGTCTCGGGCGGCGCGCCGTCGGACTCGAACACCGTGACGATTCCCGTGACGCCCGTCGGCGACGCCAACTCCGCGACGACGCCCGTCAACGGCGGCGAGCCGCCCGCCGAGAGCGAGAAGCCCGAGTAGCACATCCCCCACAGGCACCGACGCATGATCCCACAGTTCGAGCCCACGACTTCGCCGGAACAGGTCGCAGGATTCCTGATGATCTACCTCGGCGCCATCATGCTGGCGGTTTCCTGGATCCACTGCCTCGAGGATAGTTGGAGGAAGAACCTCAAGGTCTTCCTCGCCATGACCTTCATTCCCTGGTCGGTCGTCGGGATCCTCGCGATCCCCGCATACGCGATGGCGAAGCACGACGCGGAGCGCTACCGGCTGCTCATCGCCGCGGCTGCGCTCGCAGGAGCCGCGCTCCTCTTTGGCGGCATCCACTTCTGCTCCATCACCTGACCCGCCCCGGCGCCTACCTTGCCCGCGGGATGAACGCGGGGGGCATCTCGGACTTCTCCCCGCTGGGCCGCACCTCGTAGAGCATTCCCTCGCGCAGCAGCCCCATCGTCGTGTCCTCCGACGTCAGGTCGTCCCTGAAGTGAATCAGGCGGATCTTCCTGCGAATCGCCTCCGGGAGCTGTTCCAGCTTCGATAGGGGCGTGTGGACCTCCGCGGAGCCGTCGTCGCCGGCCTCATGAATGATCATGTCGCAGGGTTCGAGGAAGGCGATCAGTTCCGCGTCGAACGGGGTGTCCGCGCTGTACCCGAGGCGATACTTGCCATACGAGATGCGGAGCGCCTGGCAGGGGAGCGAGTGTCGCGTGCGCCTGGTTTCGACGTGGATGGCCGGGCCATTGTCCAGGCGTTGGGCAGGGCCCGGTTCCCACGCGTGGACGTCGAAGAAGTCGTCCAGCTTGCGCTCGTCCCCCGTTTCCCGGGACTTCCCCCCCATGGCGGCCTTGAGGCGGTTCTCCCACAGGGGGCCCACCAGCTCCGGCAACAGGTAGAGGTGCGGCCTGCGGCCCGCATCGAGGTACTTCTTCATGAAGGCGTACTCCTCCACCCCGTTGCAGTGGTCCCCGTGCAGGTGCGTCAGGATGAGGTGGTCGATCATCAGCACGTCGAAGGCGATGCTGGCGCGCACGGCCGCGGTCCGGACCATGCGCCGCAGGGGCGCGGGCGCGTCCACCAGCACAGGCTGGCAGCCCGCGATCAGGATGAAGCTCGAGTGGAAGTGACGGTCCGTGAATGCATTCCCGACGCCCATCGGGATGAAGTACATCCGCGTCGGGTCGAGGTCTTCGAGCGTCCGCCAAGAACGATCCGACATGGGACTGTCCCCTGCATGCGTAGGTGCTGCCGAATCCTACCCCTGGCCGCCGGAAGCGCAAAAGGAAAGCACCTGCGGATGCCGCCCCCATCCGGCCGGGGGGGCGTAGCGGGGGGCGCGCCATCACGGCACTTCGCCCCCCGCGCCGTCAGTAGTTGCGCCAATCACCCACGCCCGTCAGGTCGCTGAAGGTCACTTCCCACGCGCCGTACTGCGAGTTGTCGTCCCAGGAGAGGCCATCGACCACGACGTAGACCGCCACCCCCTGCGTCAGCATCGCCCCCGAGATCGTCTCGCGCTCGACGTATCCGGCGGGGTCGAAACTCCCGTCGATCGTCGGATGGAAGAAGTCCACCGATGCAAGCCTGGTGTAGGAAGCACAGGGTGCCGCCAGCAGGGTGATGTTCAGGTCCGCCGCCCCCTCGACGATGAGGTCATGCGCCCCCGTGTTCTGCGGCGTGAACTCGAAGAAAGCATCCCGCCCGCCCAGGTCCACGTTCACGCCCGGGAAGCCGAGCGTGACCGAGTTCACGAAGTTGTTGGTCAGGTCGTCCACGTCCACGAACTGCACGCCCGGCCCGACCTGGACGATCGCGCCCGCGCAGTCATCCCCGGGAGCGGCCGGCAGGGGGCCGTTCACCTGAGTCTTTGCGGACGCGGCCGGGGAATCGGACTCCGTCAGAACCGTGTAGGTGGTGCCCGCAACCAACCGCAGGTTGAGCACAGCGGAATCGAACTCGTCGTAGCGTCCGGCCGCCGTGGCCCCGACCTCCGTCAGCGACCCGCAGGTGCCCGTAAGCACCGCGATTCCGGGCTCGCCGCCCAACTCCTCCGCGAGGAACGAGTACACTCCGTTCGCGACGGGCATGAACGTGTTGTACGCGTCCCACGATGCGGTGAACCCGAGTGCCGTGAACGTCGAGCCATCCAGGCCCTCGTCGTTGCACTGCGAGAGGACAACGTTGGAGGGCGTGCCGAGCGTGAGCGCCACGGCACCGGCGCACTCGTCATTCGCCGGAGCGATGGCATCGAACAGCACCGTCCAATTGCCGTACTGCGTGTTGTCGTCCCACGTCAGTCCCTCGACCACCACCAGGATCGAAATCCCGTCCGTCAGGGGCAGGTTCGCGAGGGACTCCGTCTCCGAATAGGTGGAGGGATCAAACGTGCCGGTCGGCGTCAGGGCATCCGCCGCGGCCAGTTCCGTCAGGAACCCGCACACGCCGGAGTAGGCCGAGATGTTGACGTCCGCCCTCCCCGTCACGCTGATCGTGTGCGGGGCCGTGCGCTGCGGCGTGAACTCGATGACGGCATCATTCCCCATGTGGTCCACGGGGGAGCCCGATTTCGTGAGCGTCACGCTGTTCACGAACTGGTTGGTCATGTGCGTCATGTCCACGAGCATGAATCCCTCGCCCGACTGGACCATTGGGTTTGCGCAGACGTCCCCCAGCGGTTGGGGGAACGGTCCCTCCACCTCCAGCGTGATGGGAAGGTTCGGCGTGCTCGATTCTGCGATCACGATGATGCGCGCCCCTGCGAACACATGGGTGCTCGCGACTGCCGACTCGGGCTCGTCGTAGCGACCCGCCACAGCGGCACCCTCGACGGTTGGGGCTATGCAGGATTGCTTCAGCAGCGTGATGGCGGGATCCCCGCCCGGTTGGTCCGCACGGAAGGTGAAGACGCCGTCCGAGGGAGCCGTGAACCCGTAGTAGAGATCCTTGAGCCCCGTCTCACCGAGCTGCACCTTGATCGGGTTGTCGTAGTTGTTGTCGAAGGCATTCGTCAGGTTGACCGGGACGGGGACACCCACCGCCAGCGGCAGCGGATCGTCGCACGTGTCGTTCGGCACCGTGCCGTCATCGAACGTGACCGTCCAGTCGCCAAACTCGCCGTTGTCGTCCCACGTCAGGCCGTCCACCACCA
Source organism: uncultured Candidatus Sumerlaeota bacterium (assembly GCA_964618855.1). Lineage (GTDB taxonomy): Bacteria > Sumerlaeota > Sumerlaeia > SLMS01 > JANRJK01 > CAZUCD01. The sequence goes on along the minus strand of CAZUCD010000211.1, from coordinate 266 downwards.
CGTAGATGGGGACCCCCGCGGTCAGGTTGACGCCTGAGAGGGTCTCCGTCTCCGAGTAGGTCGCCGGATCGAAGCCGCCGGGCGGCATGTTTGCGTCTGCCGCCGCGAACTCCGTCAGCGACCCGCACGAGCCCGACCACAGCGAGATGCTCAGGTCCGCCCCGCCCGATACACTGAACGTGTGCGGGACAGAAAACTCGGGCGTGAAGAGAATGAACGCGTCCCTGCCCCCCAGGTCCACCGGCACCCCGAGCGCGACCTCGGTC
>CAZUCD010000210.1:0-5119 GCA_964618855.1 uncultured Candidatus Sumerlaeota bacterium | reverse complement strand
TCGCCTCGTATCTATCAGCAGTCATCCGCCCCCGGAGGCTGATGAGCAGCGCCGCCTTCTCATGCACGATCCACTTGCCATCTCTCGGAGCGTAGTGTGTCACCACTCAATTCCGTCGCCGGCGTCGGCGGAGGCGAGCAGGTCATCTGCACCCGAGAGCGGTTCGTCCATCCATGGATCGTCTTCGAGCAACTGCTGCATCGCCACAGCCATGTCGACGGGGGATGGTCTTCCAGTTCGATGGTACTCAGCCCATGCAATCGCCCAGCCGGGATTCTCATGCGAGAAGTCCGAAACCTGCCGGGAGGTCCTGCTGGCCAGGAATCCTGTCACCCTTCGGATGACGCCCCGCGCTTCCTCTCCCACAAAGCGCGTGATTCCGGCCGATTTGATCAGGGTCACAGGCTTGGACCCGTCCCACTCGTCTTCCTGCCTCGCAACCCCCAGCCTCTCCAGTTCCCCTATGAGTCTCTGCGGATACTTGGCGACGACCGGGCCCTGCTGAAGCGCGATGTATGCGTTCTTCGTGAGTGTCTCCCCGTGGTCGCGCAGCCACACCAAGTCCGCATAAAATAGCACCTTGTTGAGCACAACTGCGTTGAGACGATGCTCCGGTGCGGACTCCAAGGCCACGCTGGCCACTTCGACGAGCCGCTCTGACTTCTCGTTGGTGGGCATTGTTCGGACGACTCCAGTTCTTGGGAAACTAAACTCCGGATTGAAGGCCATCTCAACTCCAAAACCCGCACGCCCTACCAACCGTTGACCCCGCGCCATCAAACGGGACGAATCGAGACATCCCCGGAGCGGCCCCACCATGATCCTCGGCAAAGTCGTCGGCACCATCGTCGCCACGCGCAAGGACGAGAACCTCGAGGGCACCAAGCTGCTCGTCGTGCAGCACGTGGACCCCACGACGAAGGCGTTGCCGACATACACCGTTGCGGCGGATGGCGTCGGCGCCGGGGAAACGGAGATCGTCCTCGTCGTGACCGGGTCGAGCGCCCGCATGGCCACCCAGCTCAAGAACCGCCCCCTCGATGCCAGCATCATCGCCATAGTCGACCTGATCGACGTCGAGGGGAAGCAGACCTATCGCAAGGCGCGGTAGCCGCGTGCACCACCCCGGCACACCAGCGCCGTCCAAGTCCCACCCCATGGAGTTGAAATGAGCGAGGCGGCACCGACCCGGCGGCTCGTGCTCATCGACGGGCACGCCAACGTTTTCCGCGCGTACCACGCCATCCGCGAGGCGCTCACGAACTCGCGCGGCGAGCCCACGCACGCCACCCTCGGGTTCATCAACTCGTTCCTCCGACTTCGCAGGCAGGTCGACTGCTCGCACGTCGTCTTCGTCTTCGACGCACACGCGCCGAGCTTCCGCCACGTCGCCGACGAGAACTACAAGGCGAACCGACGCGAAACCCCAGCCGACCTTCTCGTGCAGCTCCAGCGCATCCGGCAGATACTCGCCGCGATGAGGGTCCCCATGGTCGAGTCGCCCGGCTTCGAGGCCGACGACGAGCTCGCCACGCTCGCCGTGCGCGCCCTGGAGGCCGGTGGCCGCGCACTCATATGCTCCGTGGACAAGGACATCCTCCAGGTCGTCCGCCCCGGCATCACGGTCTGGCGCGAGCACCTAGGCAAGACCGAGGAGCTCGACTCCGATGGGGTCCGCGCCCGCATGGGCGTGCCCCCGGAGCAGATCGCCGACTACCTCGCGCTCGTCGGCGACTCGTCGGACAACATAGCCGGCATCCCCGGGGTCGGCCCCAAGACCGCCGTCCAGCTCCTCGAGGAGTACGGCTCCGTCGCCGCGCTCGTGGCGGCTGCATCCAGCCTCCCCGACAAGAAAAAGAAGCTGAAGGAGAACATCCTCGCGCACGGTGAGCGGTGCCTGCGCACCCTCGACATGACGCGGCTCAGGCTCGACGTGCCCGTCGAGTTCTCGTGGGAACGATTCGCGTGGAAGCTCGAGCCGACGGAGGAGCTGCGCCGCCTGCTGCTCGAGCTCGAGTTCGGGCGCCTTCTATCGGAACTGGGCCTCGGCGCGACCCCCGCCGCCGCGGCGCCCGCAGCCCCCAAGCCCGCCACCCGCAAACCGACCGTCGCCGAGGGGGACACGCAGACTTCGCTGTTCGACGAGCCGCAGGCGGAGGAGGCTGCCCCTCACCAGCCCCAGCCGGCCCAACCTGCGGCGCAGGAGCGGAACGCGGACTATCGGAACTGCACAGACGCGGCAGCGGTCCGCGCCGCCGCCGATGCCATACGCAAGGCGCGCATCGCCGCCATCGACACCGAGACCACGGGACTCGACCCCTTCACGTCGGACCTCGTCGGGATATCGCTCTCGTGGGAGCACAACCAGGGGGTGTACATTCCCCTCGGGCACCGCGACGGCGCCCCGCAGGTCTCCCTCGAGGAGGCGCGCGCCATCCTCAACCCGCTCTTTGCGGAGCCCGGCATCGAGTGGATCGCCCACCACTGGAAGTTCGACTGGCGCATGCTCGACGCCGCAGGGTTCGCGCCCCCGACGGCCACCGACGACACCATGCTCTCGGCCTGGCTGCTCGTGCCGGACCGCGCGCAGGCCGGAACCTACGGCCTCAAAGGGCTCGCGCGGGACAAGCTCGGCGTCGAGATGACCACCTTCGCGGAGGTCGCCGGCACGGGGCGCGACGCCAACATCGCCCTCGTCCCCGCCGAGGTCGCGGGCAGGTACGCCGCCCAGGACGCCGACATGACGCTCGCGCTCCACAGGTGGTTCGCGCCCAAGCTCGAGGAGGCCGGCCTCACCAGCGTCCTGCGCGACATCGAGATGCCGCTCGCGCCTGTCCTGTGCCGGATGGAGCGCGAGGGCGTCCGCATCGACCGAGAGTACTTCGCCCAACTCTCGCGCGAGGTGGAGGCGGATCTGGCCTCGATCTCCGCCGAGATCCACTCCATGGCGGGCCGCGAGTTCAACATCAACTCCCCCCGCCAGGTCGGCGAGGTCCTGTTCGAGGACCTGAAGCTCCCCGCCGGCAAGAAGGTGAAGTCGGGTGGCTACAGCACGGACGTCACCGTGCTGGAGGAGCTGGCAAAATCGCATCCCCTCCCCGCGCGCCTGCTGGACTACCGGCGCCTGGAGAAGCTCCGCGGGACCTACATCGACGCGCTGCCGAACTCGATCAACCGCCGCACCGGGCGCGTCCATACGTACTACGGGCAGACGGACGCCGCGACCGGGCGCCTCGCGAGCAACTCCCCCAACCTTCAGAACATCCCTGTGCGGACGCGCGACGGCCAGCGCGTCCGCCGCGGCTTCACCGCGCGCCAGCCGGGCTGGAAGCTCGTCGCCGCCGACTACTCGCAGATCGAGCTTCGCATCCTCGCGCACATGAGCGGTGACGCCGCCCTGGCGGAGGCCTTCCGCGCGGGCGCAGACATCCACGCCCTGACTGCGAGCCGGGTCCTCGGCATCCCCGTCGCAGAACTCACGCCCGCGCAGCGCAACCAGGCCAAGGCGATCAACTTCGGCATCATCTACGGCATGGGGGCCTTCAGCCTTTCACGCCAGCTCGAGATTCCACGCGCCACCGCCGAGCAGTTCATCGCCGACTACTTCCGGGCATACCCCGGCGTGAAGGCATTCATGGAGGCCACCCGCGAAACCGCGCACCAAACGGGGTTCGTCCGCACCATGACCGGGCGCCGCCGTCCCATTGCGGACATCAACTCGCCGAACCAGAGCATCCGCAACCAGGCCGAGCGCATCGCCATCAACACCCCCATCCAGGGGACCAGCGCCGACATGATCAAGCTCGCCATGATCCGCGTCGACCGGCGCATCGCGGCCGAGGGGCTCCGCGCCCGCATGATCCTTCAGGTGCACGACGAACTGATCATCGACGCGCCCGCCGACGAGGTCGAGCGCGTGAAGGGCGTCCTGACCGAGGAAATGGCCGCGGCCCTCCCCCTGGGCGAAGTCCCCATCCGGGTGGACGTCGAGGCGGGGGACAACTGGTCGGAGGTGTAGGACCCGCCCCCCACACCGTGGCGGGCGCAACGCCCCACCCTGCGCAAGCTTCGTTTCTCCCATTGCCGCGCGTGGGAAATCGGCGTTCAATATGCTGAACAGGAGCGAGCCATGGCCGTCAGCATCTTCGACATCTTCACGATAGGCGTGGGGCCGTCCTCCTCCCACACGGTGGGGCCGATGAGGGCCGCCCGCAGGTTCGTCGACTCCCTGGAGTCGGAAGGCAGGCTCGGCGCCACCGCCCGTGTCTGCGTGCAGCTCTTCGGCTCGCTTGGCGCCACGGGGAAGGGACACGGTTCCGATAGGGCCGTCCTCATGGGACTCGAGGGGGAAACGCCGGAGGACGTCGCGCCGGAGCGCATCGGCCCCCGTATCGCGGAGATCGAGTCCTCCCGCAGGCTCCGCCTCCTCGGCACGCACGAGATCGACTTCTCCCCGCGTGAGGATCTCCTCTTCCACCGCACCAAGCGCATGCCGCTGCACGCCAACGGCATGCAGTGTTCCGCCTACGACGCCGCGGGGAACCTGCTCTCGGAGAGGAAGTACTACTCCGTCGGCGGCGGATTTGTCGCCAACGACGACGGATCCGGCCAGCTCGCTCTCAAGCAGGACTCCACCCCGGTGCGCTACCCGTTCGAGACGGGGGAGCAGCTCCTCGCCATTGCCCGCGCCAACGGCCTCGCCATTTGGCAGGTCGTCCTCGAGAACGAGAAGGCGTGGCGGACCGAGGCCGAGATCCGCGCCGGAATCGACCGCATTTGGCGCGCATTCCAGGAGTGCGTGAGGCGCGGGATTTCGACGGAGGGGGAACTGCCCGGGGGACTGAAGGTGAAGCGGCGCGCCCCCGCGCTCCACCGCTCCCTCTCCTCGCGCATGGAAGCCGCATACAAGGACCCGACGGCCGTCCTCGACTGGGTCTCCATGTACGCGCTCGCCGTGAACGAGGAGAACGCCGCGGGTGGCCGCGTCGTCACCGCCCCCACGAACGGGGCGGCCGGAATCATGCCGGCCGTGCTGCACTACTACGACCGCTTCTGCCAGTCCTCGCCGGAGGGCATCGCGAAGTTCATCCTCACCGCCGGCGGCATCTGCATGCTCTAC
>CAZUCD010000209.1:1034-5155 GCA_964618855.1 uncultured Candidatus Sumerlaeota bacterium | reverse complement strand
GCCCATCCGCGCCGCGTCGTGCGTGATGAAGTCACCCGTCAGCGCCACAAGGTCCACATCCAGCGCGTTGGCCGTCTCCACGACGCGTTCAAGGAATCGCTCCCCCGACATCATGTTGTGGTGGATGTCCGTCAGGTGCAGGATGCGGTAGTCCTCCATCCCGCCGGCAAACCCGCGGATGGAGACGTGCACCTGCGTGCGCTCAAGCCACTTTGGCTCGACGAAGAGGCCATAGCCGATCCCGACTCCGGCGCCCTTCATCGCACCGGACAGGGCCCGACGCACGGCGGGACGCCCGGCCACCCGCACCCGTGCCCGGTTCGCCGCCTCAAGTGCGCGGTGGCGAAAGCTCAGGAAGTGGCTCGGCATCCAGCGTTCCACCCGGTCAAGGCTCCTTGGTGCAGCACCAGCTCAATCCGACTTCCGAGGACTACCCGCCGTCGCTCGAGTCGATCGAATCAATCAGCTTCCGCAACATCCGGGCCTCGCTCTCCCTCAGCACGACGAACAGGATGCCGACGCTGCCGAAGACGTACTCGGCCTCGTCCGTGTCCTCGAAGTCGAACCAAACCACCTGTCCGTTCAACGAAAGTCCGCCCGGATCAGTGCTCAACCGCACTCGGACCGCGATCCGCTCATGGTCCTCGACCGCCTTCTTCCAGCGTTCGGCGCGCAGCCTCTGAAATCCCGGCAGGTTCAGCCGCATCCCGTGCGAGGTGATGTTTGCAGTCTCGCCCTGGATGGGTTGGGTCGTCATGGCCCACGCGGGGAGTTCCACCTCCAGCAGGCACTCGCTCGCGAACTGCAGGCGCGGATCGCGTCGCTTGTTCTGGCCGTATTCGCCCATGGGTTCGCGCTCAGCCTTCCTGGGGTGCCGTCTGCGAAAAAACATCGTCCGGATGACCGGCCCCGGGTGGCACCGCCGGGCTGCGGGGCCCTTCCACCGGACCGTCGTACAGCCCCCCGAAGGGGGAGCCCGCGTAAAGGTACGTGTTGAAGAACTTGTTGTACTGCGTCCAGAGCTCCCCCTTCACGGCGGCCTCCTTCATCGAGTCCGTCGCCATGACCATGAAGGCGTCGAGCTGGTCGGCGTGGTGGAGGAGCAGCGCCTCACGCGTCTTCGGAACCACAGGCGCGCCCCACTCGAGCTTGCCGTGGTGGCTGAGGATCATGTGGAGGACGTGCCGGCGCAGCGTGTCATTGAAGCCCTCGGGCTCGCGCTGCAGTTCGCGCATCGCGGCGTCCGCCATCATCGCGCCGAGCACCACATGCCCGATCAAGCGCCCCTCGTCCGTGTACCCGATGCTGCGCTTCCAAGAGTACTCGCGAATCTTTCCGACGTCGTGCAGGAGCGCCCCGGCAAGCAGCACCTCCCTGTCCACGGGCTCATAGTCCCGCGCCGACTCGAGGGCGTGTCGCACGACCACGAGCGTGTGCTCGAGCAATCCGCCGACGTAGGCCTGGTGCAGGCGCGCCGCCGCCGGCGCCGTGCAGTAGAGCTCGCGCAGCCGCGCGTGGCGGAAAAACTTGTCCAGCAGCCGCCGCACGTCCGGGTTGCGGACCGTGGCCAGGTGCGCCTCCAACTCCGCCTCCATCTCCTCGCGGGCACGCGGGCTGACCGGGATGAACCTCGCAAGGTCGACGTCCCCGTCCTCGACGCGCTCGATCCGCCGCAGGGAGAGCTGCAACTGGCCGTTGTACTCCGACACGTCCGCGGAGACGCGCGCAAAGTCGTCCACCTTCAGCATCCCGGCGACGAGGGCCGCGTGGTTGTCCCACATCACCGCATTGGCCGAGCCCGAGGCATCGGCAAGCTGGAGCGAAAAGAACGAGTCCCCGTTCTTCTTCGAGCGCTGCTCGAAGGACTTCAGCAGGTACACCGATTCAACGGTCGAACCCGTCTTCAGGGTGGAGATCGGAACCTGGGGGGGGCGCGACCCGATCTGCAATGTTGGTGTCGCCGTCTTCGGCATCGATGGGCCTCGTCGTTAATGGATACAGGTCCCGCCCCGCCCTCATTGGGTCAACGGAAGAGCCCCGCCGAAGGCATTGATCCGCGCGGAAGCACGCATGAGAATCCTCCCATGAGGATCGGACATCTCCCCGCCGCGCTCGCGCTCCTGCTGCCCGTGGCGGCGGTACCCGCGGGCGGAGAGTCCCCTGCGCCGGACCGCGCACCCCGCGTCATCGCCACGATCCCCCCCAGCGGGGAGCGCAACGTGGACCCCGGCACCTCCGTCGTGGAAGTGCGGTTCGACAGGCCCATGAGCCGCAGTGGCTGGTCCTGGTGCGGCGGCGGCGGCGACTACCCGGAGCTCACCGGGCGCCCCCGCTTCGCAGACGACGTCACCGCGCGCCTCCCCGTCAAGCTCCAGCCCGAGCACACCTACCGCATCCGCATCAACTGTTCCAGCGGCCAGAACTTCCGCTCCTCCGAGGGCGTGCCGGCGCCGAGCACCCCGCTGCGCTTCACCACGGGGCCGGGCGACAAGTTCATCCCCGCCCATCCCGGGAACTTCGCCGCATGGAACGAGCTGAAGGAACTCCTTCGGCAAAGGTACTCGCACTTCGGACGCCTCGGCATCGACTGGGAGGCGCAGTTCGACGAGGCACAGGAATGGATCCTCCGTGCCCCCACGGAGCACGAGTGGGCGGGCAGGATCGCCTTCTTCCTCGAACAGGCGCGGGACCCCCACCTTTACCTGCTCCTTGCCGACGGGACGCGGTTCAGCACGTGGACCGATGCCAATCCGCCGAACGTCAATCCACGCGCGGTCCGCGCCATGATCCCCGGGATCGTCCAGGCCAATCCCCTCGTCGAGTGGGCCCGGTCCGGGGACTTCGGCTACATCGCCGTGAAGTCCTGGGACAACTCGCAGGGCTTCATGGACGCCATCGACCCCGTGATGGAACGGCTCGCCGATGCCCGCATCATCATCATCGACGTCCGCGAGAATGGCGGGGGGGACGAAACGCAAGCGAAGCGCCTCGCCGAATGGTTCGTCGATGGCGGCAAGGTCTACGAGACGCACCGATTCCGCGACCCCGAGTCGCGCGACGGGTGGACCTCGACCTCGACGCGCGTCGTCGTCGGCAACCCTCCCCCACGGCGGACCAACGCGCGCGTGCTCCTCCTTCAGGGGCCGGCATGCCTGAGCAGCAACGAGTCCTTCATCGCGATGATGCGCGTGTCGCCGAACTGCACGACCATCGGCGGAACGACCGGGGGCAGCTCCGCCAACCCGGGCCGGTTCCCCCTGCCCAACGGCGTCACCCTCGTGCTTCCGCGGTGGGAGGCGCGCCTCCCGGACGGCTCCCCCTTGGAGGGCGTCGGCATCCCCCCGGACGTCCCCGTCGACGGGCGGTTCGAGCGCCGCGATCCCGTGCTCGAGGAAGCGCTGCGCCGGGCGACGGCAGGCGGGTGAGGACGCGCCGCCAATCCCGATGACGAGCCCATCCGCAAGCCTGCGCGGGCCGCTTCTCGTGCTTGCAGCCGCCGTCATGTGGAGCACCGGCGGCGTCTGCATCAAGCTCCTCTCCGGCTACCCGACCCTCGCCGCAAGCGCCGGCCGCTCCCTCGTCACCGCCATGTTCTTCCTCGCGCTGGTCGGCGGACGCGCGCGCGTCGCGCGGACGCAGCTCCCGACGGTGGCGACCGGGGCCATCGCCTATGCCGCCGTTGTGACGGCCTTCGTCGCGGCCACGAAGCTCACCACCGCCGCCAACGCCATCCTCCTCCAGTCCTCCGCCCCGCTTTGGGTCGCGGCCTGGGGGTTCCTGCGCGGATCGGAGAAGCCCGGCGCGGCCGAGGTCGCGTCCCTCGTCCTCGGCGTCGGTGGCATGGCGCTCTGCGTCATGGGCAGTGGAGGCGCGCATGCGGAGTCGCTCCCCCACGCGCGCCTCGGCGACGTGCTCGCCCTCTTTTCCGGCGTAGCGTTCGCCACGCTCATGGTCGTCCTGCGCGCCGCAGCGGTCCACGCGCGCAGCGTCGGCGACCAGAGGGGCGACACGGGACTGCTGGTACTGCTCTACGGGAACCTGCTCTCGGCGCTCGTCGGTCTCCAGGCGCTCATCGAGCACCTGCCGCAGGATCGGTTCCCGGCTGCCGTACAGGCGCTCAC
>CAZUCD010000209.1:0-1024 GCA_964618855.1 uncultured Candidatus Sumerlaeota bacterium | reverse complement strand
CTCACGTAACGCCGCATCCGGCGATACCCGGCCGCCCGGCAATCGCGGGCTGGCTCGTCCTACTGTGGCTCGGTGTCGGCCAACTCGGGGGCGGGTACTGGCTCTTCCAGCGCGGCATCCGCACGACGCGCGCGCTCACGGCGAGCCTCCTCGCGCTCCTGGAGCCCGTCGTCAATCCCGTGTGGGTCGCCATGGTGGTCGGGGAGGTCCCCTCGATGTGGACCGTCGCGGGAGGGGCGCTCGTCGTGGGCTCCTGCGTCCTCGCCGTGGTTGGGTCACGGCGCGGTGGCGGGGCGTGACGCCTCAGTCCACCGCGAACCCCAGGGCCCGGGCCACGTCGGCCGCCGGGGAGTTTCCCGCGACGCGGAACGCGCCGAACTCGCGCCGGGCCGGGTAGGTCCGCCTCAACCGGTCGAATCGCACCGCGAGTGCTTCCCCCCCGACGGCGCCGCGCAGCCGCCCATCGTCCTCCATGATCGCGTACGCCCCGCGCACCAGTTCCTGCGCACTCTCCGCGGTGAGCGGACCCCCTGCCGGCGCGGCAAGGCGCGGCCGCCAGTCGAACGGCACGCCGAAGTGCCGCGCAGCGGCCTCCGCGACCATCCGCGTCCCCTCCAGCTTGCCATCCAGGCTGTACCCCGCGATGTGCGGGGTCGCGATGGCGGAGGCCGCGAGCATCACCTCCGAGATCGCAGGCTCACCGGCCCAGACATCCATCACCGGCGGCGCCAGTGCCCCCGCGGAAACGAGGCGCCCGAGCGCCGCCTCGTCCACGACGTCGCCGCGTGAAGTGTTGATCAACCGTGCGCCGCGCTTCATGCGTCCCAGCCCGCCCCCGTCCAGGAGCCCGCGCGTGCAATCCTCCCCATCCGCCACCAGGGGAACGTGCAGCGTCACCACATCCGATTCCGCCAGCAACTCGTCGAGAGCGAGGAATGCCCTCCCATGCGCGTCACACCGCCCCGCACGCGCCAGGGGCGGATCGCACGCGCGCACGGACAGCCCCAGCGCCGTCGCCACCCGG
>CAZUCD010000208.1:4751-5288 GCA_964618855.1 uncultured Candidatus Sumerlaeota bacterium | reverse complement strand
TGACGGCGATCCGCGAGTACAAGGTGGCGATCAAGGGGCCGCTCTCGACGCCGGTCGGCGGGGGCATCCGCTCGCTCAACGTCGCGCTCCGCCAGATTTTCGACCTCTACGCGTGCGTGCGCCCGGTGCGCTACTTCAACGGCGTGCCCAGCCCCGTCAAGGAGCCCCAGAAGCTCGACGTGGTGATCTTCCGGGAAAACACGGAGGACATCTACATGGGCATCGAGTTCAAGCAGGGCACCCCCGATGCGGCCAAGATCATCAACTACATCAACACCGAGTTCAAGAAGTCGATCCGCGCGGACAGCGGCATTGGCATCAAGCCCGTCTCGGTCTTCGGCTCCAAGCGCCTCGTCCGGAAGGCGATCCAGTACGCCATCCAGACCGGCCGCCCCACGGTCACGCTCGTCCACAAGGGCAACATCATGAAGTTCACCGAGGGCTCCTTCAAGGACTGGGGCTACAAGGTCGCCGTCGACTTCTACCGCAACCAGGTCGTCACCGAGCGCGAATCCTGGATCCTCGGCAACAAAGAGG
>CAZUCD010000208.1:4012-4741 GCA_964618855.1 uncultured Candidatus Sumerlaeota bacterium | reverse complement strand
CGAGGGCTCCTTCAAGGACTGGGGCTACGAGGTGGCGACCCAGGAGTTCCGCGACCAGATCGTCACCGAGCAGGAAGTCACCGACGTGCACGGCGGCAAGGTCCCGGCCGGGAAGGTCGTGGTAAACGACCGCATCGCGGACTCGATGTTCCAGCAGGTGCTGCTGCGCCCGGCGGAGTACTCGGTCCTCGCGACCACGAACCTGAACGGGGACTACCTCTCCGATGCCTGCGCGGCACAGGTGGGCGGGCTGGGGCTCGCGCCCGGCGCAAACATCGGCTCGGAGGCGGCCGTCTTCGAGGCAACGCACGGCACGGCACCCAAGTACGCCGACAAGGACATGGCCAACCCGGGGTCGCTGATCCTCACCGCCGTGATGATGCTCGAGCACCTTGGCTGGCACGAATGCGCCCGCCTCATCATCAAGGGCATGGAGGACACCATCGGCGACAAGACGGTCACGTACGACCTCGAACGCCAGATGGCCGGCGCGCGCAAGGTCTCCAGCAGCGAGTTCGGCAAGCTCATCGCCGCGAAGATCGAGAAGGCATGACGAAGGCATCACGGTGGCACGCGCGCCTCGCAATCGCGGGACGCGCGTGCCTCCTTTGCTTCGCCGTACTCGCAGCGAGTTGCCGGACCGCGCGTGTCGACGACGTTGAGTGCGCGCTGGGGGGCACAGTGGTCTCTTGCTATCTTGACGGTCGATGTGAGTTGGATCCGAATTCA
>CAZUCD010000208.1:0-4002 GCA_964618855.1 uncultured Candidatus Sumerlaeota bacterium | reverse complement strand
GGCTTCGATGCGCGGGAGCATCGCCGTGCCCACGGCGCGCCCGATTGCGCCGGGCCGGGCCTACATCGCGGTCCTTCCCTTCGAGGACGCCCGCCCCGCCGAAGTTCGGCAAAGGGGCCTGAACGCCATTCCTGTCCTTGGACTGTTCCTTCAGGGCTACGGCGACATCCACGAGCGGCCCGAGGCGACGGCCTCGGAAGTTTGGTTCGGACACTACACGCAGGGCTCCCTTGCTGCGGACATTCCGCACGAACTGGCGAACGTCCTAGCCGCGGTCGGCACGGCGCGGGAGGCCACGTTCATCGAGGGGGGGGAGGGTTCGGGAGTGGACTTGCGGCGCTACGACTACGTTGTTTCCGGCGAGCTCAGGTCCTCGCGCCTGGAGGACGAGTTCTGGGACTATGGCCTGAACGCATTCACGATCATCGATGCCAGCTTCATCCCGCATGCGCTGGGACTGCCGCATGCCCGCCGGTCCGTCTCCGTGACCTTCGACGTGGCGCTGCACGAACAGACGACGCGGCGGCTGCTGTGGAAGGCGACCGTGACGACGCCACGCCGCGCGGCCATCGAAGGGCTATACTACGGGCACGAAGTCGCAGGCACCAATCCATATGCGGGCCTGGTCGCCGAGTCCATCCGCGGCGCCATCCCGCAGGTCGATGCGAAGATTCGAGAGGCGCTGGCCGCGCCGTAGATCCCCGGCCATGCCCACATGCGCGGGCCCTGCACGCAAAGCACGGGTCCACCTTCAAGCCCTTGCCCCCATGTTGTGTCGGACCGGACGAGACTGGGTCCAAGGGGCCAGGTCCGATGAATCCAGATGGAGGAGCCGAGTGGGTCGCGGGAGCCCTGCCCACCGGCATGGGGCCGGATCCGACCGCTACCTACAATCCGACCCGCGCCACGGTGGTCGGCGGCCGAACAGAGGAAGCCGAACCGGGACAGCTCGCACGGACTGAGGTTCCGAATCGCGCGGACGATCCTGCCGCCGCGCTGCTGAACCAAAGCGCGGGGGCCGGGCACAGGATCCTGCGCGTCCTCGGCGTGGGCGGGATGGGTGTCGTGTACGAGGGTGTCCAGGAGAGCCTGCGTCGGCTGGTCGCGATCAAGATGATCCGCCCCGGGCTGATGGACGGGAGTGGGGGCTCGACGCCGCGCGTGCTGACCTTGCTCGGTTCATTCCGCGAGGAGGCCTTCACGGCGGCACAACTCGACCATCCGAACATCCTGCCCGTCCATGACCTCGGAACGAACGAGGCCGGGGATCCGTTCATGACGATGAAGCTGGTCCGTGGCGCCCTATGGCACAACCAGCTCCACGAGGACTTCGGATGCATGGGGGTCGAGGACTTCCTCGCCAAGCACATCCCCGTGCTGCTGGCGGTGGCGCAGGCGGTGGCGTTCGCGCATTCGCGTGGGATCGTGCACCGTGACCTGAAGCCGGGGCAGGTGATGGTGGGGGACTTCGGCGAGGTGTTGCTGACGGACTGGGGGCTCGCGCTCGTCCATGACGCGCAGCTTCTACCGAAGGAGGGCCGCGGTCTGGCGCACGGCCCCGCGCCGACGACGGACACCGCCTCGAACCCCGCGGGTTCACCGGCCTACATGGCGCCCGAGCAGACCCTCGGCACCGCGAGGCACATCGGGCCATGGACCGACGTGTACCTGCTCGGGGCGACGCTCTACGAGGTCCTGACGGCGAAGCGCCCGCACGAGGCGGCGACCACGACGCAGGCCTTCATGATGGCGCAGGAGGGCAGGTACATCGAACCGGCGGAGGCCGCGCCGGGACGAGAGCTGCCCCCGGTGCTGCTGGGCCTTGTGCGGGATGCGCTGAAGCCGAAGATCGCCGACCGCACTCTGAACGCGAGGGAGTTCGCCGCGCGGCTCCAGTTCTTTCTCTCTGGGGCGGGCCGCCGGCGCGATTCGCAGAGACTCGTCGCCACGGCCGCCGAGGAACTCTCCGGCGGAGCGCACGACTACCACAGCCTGGCCGAGTGCATCTCGACGCTGAACCGGGCTGAGGTGCTCTGGCCGGGAAACGCCGACGTTGGACCCCTGAGGGAATCGGCGCTCACGGAGTTCGGGCGGCTGGCCCTGCGCAACGGCGACTGCGTCCTCGCGAGGTCGCAGGCCGACCGCATGGCACCGGGTAAGGACAGGGATGCCCTCGTCGCGGACATTGGGAAGGCCGAGGCGCGGGCGCGTTCGGAGGCAGCCACCCGCCGGATCGCGCTCGGCGCCGCGGTTGCGCTCCTTCTTGTCGTGACAGGGGGCACCGTCCTGTTCAACCGCAGGCTATCGCGCGAGGTCACCGCGAAGGAGGACGCGCGCCGGGAGACGCAAGCCGCGCGCGAACGGTCCGACGCGGCGCGCGCCGAGGCGGAGGAGCTTGTCGCGTTCATGGTCGGCGACCTGTCCGCGAGCCTCGAACCCATCGGCAAGCTCGCCGTCATGGACTCCGTCCTCGAAAAGGTGAATGCGCTCCTCGCCAAGCGGTCACGCGAGGGGCTCACGATCGCGGACAGGCAATCCCTCGTGCGGTTGCTGCTCAAGGTGGCGGAGGTCCGGACGGCCCAGGGCAACCTGCCGGCGGCGGAGGACGCGGCCAAGCGCGCCGTTGCGGAGTCGGAGGAGCTTGGGCGGGGGGGTGGCGCCGACGCCCAGCGCAGCCTCGGACTCTCGCTCCAGGCGCTGGCGGACGTAGCCAACCTGCGCGGGGACTCGGCCCTTGCGGAGTCGCTGTTCCTGCGTTCGCAGGGCATGGCGCAGGAGTACGCGGACGCGCACCCGGGGTACGCGGGCGCCCAACGCGACCTGGCCGTGTCATGGAACAGGCTCGGCGGCATCCGTGCGGCAACGGGCCGGCTCGAGGAGGCGCGCGAGGCCTTCGAGAGGGGGCTCGCCATCGCTTCGAAGGCGGCCACTTCCGATGCAAACCCGGAGTGGAACGAGGACCTGGCCTTCTCCTGGTTCCGACTTGGGGGGATCCGGGAGGAACTGGGTGACCTAAAGGGGGCGCGCACGGCGCTCTCAACGAGCCTCGAGCTCCAGGAGGCGCTGGCGGACCGGGACCCGGGCCGGGCGGACCATGCGCGGGCGCTGGGGGTGTTCTGGGGCAGGATGGGGGACGTGATGGCTGCGGAGGGGGACGCGGAGGGCGCGCTGTCGGCGTTCCGCGAATCGCTGAAACTCGCGGAGAAGCTCGCCGCTTCCGATCCCGCGAACGTGTCGTGGCGGCGGAGCGTCGGCATCGCCCACAACCGGCTGGGCGACTTTTACGAGACCGCGGGGGACCTGGTGAAGGCGCACGAAGAGTTCCGCCTCGCGCACGAGATCCACGCCCAGCTCGCCGCATTGGAGCCATCCAGCGCGATGGCCCGGCAGGACCTCGGAACCTCGTGGAACCGAATCGGCGGTGTGCTCGAGGCGATGGGCGATGCGGCGGGTGCGCGGGAGTCCTTCGTCAAGTCGGTGGAGGTGTTCGCGGCGGCGGCCACCGCCGACCCCGCAAACGGCCTGGCACGCCGCAACGTGGGCGCGGGATGGGCCCGCGTCGGTGGCCTCGACTACGCGCAGGGGGACTTCGCGGCGGCGCTGGCGGGCTTCGAGAGGGCACTTGCAGAGTATCGCGCGGCGGCGGAGTCGTCGCCGGGCAACGCCTCGTGGCGCAGGGAAATCGGCTCGATGATGCTCCGCATTGGCGCCACGAGGGAAAAGCTCGGGGACCTGTCCGGTGGAATCGAGTCCCTGCGCGCTGCTTTGTCGATCATCGACGAGGCCGTCTCCGCGGAGCCCGACTCCATCGCCCTGCGCAACGAGCAATCGACGGTGCAGTACCGCCTCGGCGTTGCGCTGTGCGCGGCCGGCGAGAGGGAGGAGGGACTGGGGCTCGTCAGGTGCAGCCTCGCGATCCGGGAGGAACTCGCCGCGCAAATGCCCGACAACAAGGTGATGCAGGGCTACCTCGACCAGGTGCGCGCGAAGCTAGCCGAGTTG
>CAZUCD010000207.1:0-5332 GCA_964618855.1 uncultured Candidatus Sumerlaeota bacterium | reverse complement strand
AGGCGAATGACCGCATAGTCAACCCCAGCGCTCGTAAGCTGGTGATCGATCAGCTTAGCGCCAAAATACACTTCTGATGGATCCCAACGAGTCGGGATGACGTTGTTCGACTTCATGGCGTACCCTAGGATAAACGCCTGCCCTTGGACGAAAGTCCCCGGCTGGGTGCAGTGACCCGCCGTGACCACAATGTCCGGGGCGACGAGAAACCCGGTGCAGTACCCGCCCACTGGTTGGTTGCGGAATGGTTCCGAGCTGCAGAAGGGCACGGTCCCGAACGTGGGTTGGCATGCCCCGGTCAGGGGGTCCCACCCAAAAGGTGAAGCCCATGGATATGTGACCAATCTCCATCGACCGTCACTTTCTTGCGTCAGGTTGGTGCGGCACGTGACGAGGACGGTGGACTTCGCGAGCGCGAGGTGGTTCGCGTTCGTCACTTGGTGCCATTCACGGCGATTGTCCACCCCGTAGATCACGGGGTTGATGCCGTCAGGGCTATCCGGTAGTGCGGAGAAGTCCGTCGGCAGGTCGCCTGTCGATGCTTCCTCCTCGATGATCTGGTTGATCACCTGCTGCACTTCCTCCCGGTGATACCCCCCCTCGTAGTCGTCTCGCGAGTCCTGGGGATATTCCTCGTCGGCGTCGACCCGAGGTTGGGGGGCCAATGTACAAAGATACGCCGCCGCACCGGCCGTCTCGTTCGGCTCGTAATAGTCCCCGTAAAGGTACTGAAGCCCACGAATGTCATCCTCCTGGGGACCGTCGAAGGCGGAACTGACGGCTTCCTCCATGAGCTTGGTCCCGTTTGCCGGACGCACGTATTCGAGGCCGAGGGCGCGGCCGATCAGCTTCATCATCTGGTTTCGGAAGAACCGGTGGTCGTTCGCCGAGTTTGCGAAACTGGAGACGTCCGCTGAATCGAGGACGATGTCCCCGCCTTGCGCGGGGAGGTAGGCGTACCCCGTCACACCGCCGGAGCCCGCGAACGGGCGCATGGCGATCCGAATGTCGCCGCGGGTGGCGACCTGCGTGGCACTCCCCCCGGACGCGGGGAAGGGGGCAGGCGAACCCGTCTCGGTCACCTCGACGAAGGTTATCGGAGTCAGCTCCTCGATCCTGTCGAAGCTAGCACGGATGCGGTCCCTCCAAAGAGTCTGACTGCCGAAGGAGGCGTTCATCGTGGCGATCAAGTTGGACCCGCCGGTTACTGATCCGGGGATCAATGTGTTGGCCGTGATCGAGGTATTGTCGGGCACGATGCTGTAGGTGAGGGTAAGCCGCATGGGCTTATAGAGCGTCTGGTCCGTCGTCGTGGACGTCCACCGAGTCTGGTTCAAGTAGGGCCCTGGTGGGTCTTCCCACGAATCGGCGCGAGCGACCTCATTCAGCCCGGCATTTGCGACCTCCTCGTTCGAATCGCCGGACTGCCAGTTCATCTCGTCCTCGATGGGCAATCCCATTGGGTTGGGAGCCAGCCATCCGGAAAGCCTCGACTCAATCCAGCAGTGCATTCTCCCCGCCTGCTGTCGCGTGAATCCGTCCATGCAACCAAAGGCATACCCCATCATGTTGTACTTCGGCGGATTGGCGTAGACATGTCCCGGGCATGCCGCACCTGGAGCTATGGCACAGGAGCCGTCAGCGACGGAGGTCGCGTTCGTGTCGGAGCAAAGGTCGCCCGTCGTATCTCCGTTGGTGCCATTTGGATTCTCCGTGCACGAGCTGCAGGTGTCTGAGCACTGATGCGTGTGGAGTAGTCCAAGACAATGCCCCACCTCGTGGCTGAGGAGCCGCCAAGGCAGAAGCACCGAGGGATCCTCCCGATAGACAATGCCTCCCAGGTTGCCCGTCGCGTGCGATTCCCATGGAAACGTCCCATACCCCTCAGGTGCGAATCCGTCAGCAGTCAGAATCGACTTAACGGCAAAGGCATTGAGGTGAGTCGCGGGATCTGCTGCGAAGGCCTTCAAACTGGATTCCTCGGAGGACTGCGAGAAGGCGAGATAGTCCGTCTCGTTGATCGTTCGGACCTCCAGAACGAACTGAATCCCCCACTGCCGGTAGGCATCGTTCATCTTTGCCACTGTCTGGAGGACGTTGCCTTTGGTTGTGGCGCAGTTTGCACCCGAATCGTCGCAGACAATGTGGACGACAAGTCGGATGCTCTTTAGTGGAGTAGCGCAATTGGGGGCGTATGAGTCGCGATAGACGGGGTCATTGCACCCGCAGTCCGTGCTGCAGTAGCTGCACGCGTTTCGTTCGAGCGGATTGCGCTCGAGGAAAACCTCGTCGGTGGCGCAGTATTGGTGCGGTTCAGCAAGGAACGGCTCCTCCCGCATCGCCTCCCGCGCCGCAGAATCTTCGCCCGCGGCCGGGCCGGGGCATGCCGCGCACAGGGCGAACACGAGCCCGGCCGATGCGAGCTTGCCAACACGCATCCCCCCCCCCACGGGCGGCGCAGCGTTGGATCGTATGGTTCCGGGGTCTGTCGAGCTTCGCATGGCCTTCCTCCAACCACATCGGGTATGATTCCACTGGATGCCGCAATGGCTGCATGCGACCGAGTTCCCGGCAACAGAAAAGTCATCGGCTCCGGGACCTTTTCCGCCTTGCTCGCCCCTCGCCTGCGCGCGATGAATTCGTGCAGTGTTGGACCAGACGACGACCGGTCACCGCGCCCCATGAGCCATCCCATCCGATTCACCCTCAACCGCCGCCCCGCCAGCGCCACCGCGCACGGCATGGCGCGGCTGCTCGACGTGCTGCGCACGGAGCTCAACCTGACCGGCACCAAGGAGGGCTGCGGCGAGGGGGAGTGCGGCGCATGCACCGTGCTGCTCGATGGCGAACCCGTCATGAGCTGCCTCGTCCCGTTCTGCCAGGTGGAGGGGCGCGAGGTGGAGACGATCGAGGGGATCGACGAGTCCTTCGGGGAGCGAATGCACCCCGTGCAGCGCGCGTTCCTCGAATGCGGCGGGGCGCAATGCGGCATCTGCACGCCGGGGATGATCCTCTCCGCGGTCGCACACATCCGCCACCCCGAGCGCGCCCCCGGCGGCGTCCGCGAGGCCCTCGAGGGGAACATATGCCGATGCACAGGCTACATCAGGATTTTCGAGGCGGTCGAGAAGGCGATGGGGAGCCGCGGTCCCGAATAACGGGGACCGGAGGCCCGAGGTCGGAGGCGGGGACTCAGTTACGGACAGGGAACGTCGCGTCCCCCTCGGCAATGGGCATCGCTGATGGAACCAGGGTGAACCCGCGGCTCAACCTAGGGTTGCCGCCACCGCCTGCATGCAATAGACTCCCCGCTACGTACGAAAACAGGCCTAGGAGTCTTACATGTCTCGTGCATCAACCCATGGCGCGGGGGGGAGTCTTGCCGTCGCGTTGGCAACCTTTGCCGCAGTGGCCGCAACCCTGTGCGTGGCAACCTCGGGCGTGTTCGCGGCCGGCACCGACTACCGCGAATCACCGGACGGCGCATGGTATGCCCTCGATGCCGAACCCGCGCCACGCGCGGACCTGGTCGAGTGGATCCGCCCGGACAACTGCACCGTCTTTGAACTGAACAGCGACCTGCTGCACGAAACACTCTCCAAGGCGCCGATGGAGGACTCCGTCGCGCGCGTCGAGGACTCCGCGATCGTGCTGAACGTGCCGCGTCCCGACGGCACCTACGAGCGGTTCTCCATCGTGGCCTCCCCCATCTGGGAACCCGGGTTCGAGGCGAACCTCGCGCCGGGCACGATGACCTACCTTGGACAGGGA
Organism: uncultured Candidatus Sumerlaeota bacterium; assembly: GCA_964618855.1. GTDB lineage: Bacteria > Sumerlaeota > Sumerlaeia > SLMS01 > JANRJK01 > CAZUCD01. The sequence continues at coordinate 1,561 of CAZUCD010000207.1, read as the reverse complement.
CTCGATGATCCATCGGCGACGATCCGATGCGACTGGACCGAGGCCGGGTTCCACGCCTCCGTGATCTCCCCGCTGGGATCCTACTACGTCGATCCCTGGTGGGCCGGGGACACGACGACCTACTCGAGCTACAACGTGAAGGGCTACCGGGCCGACCGAGAGGAATGGCGCTGCGAGACGTCGGACGGCGGCGCGCCCTCGCTCTCGACCGCCGCGCAGAGCGCCCCGCGCGTCTCCAACGGCACGCAGCGGCGAAACTTCCGCATGGCCTGCGCGGGAACGGCGGAGTACACGGCCTTCGTCTCGGCGCCCTCGGCCGCATCCGTTGCGCTTGGTCAGGCGGGCATCGTCACTGCGATGAACCGCGTGAACCAGGTGTTCGAGCGCGAGGTCGCCGTCCGCTTCGTCCTCGTCGCCAACAACAGCTCCCTCGTCTTCACCAACGCGGGCACCGACGGCTACACGAACGGCAACGCCACCGCGATGATGGCGGAGAACCAGACGAAGGTGGACACCGTCATCGGCGACGCGAACTACGACATCGGGCACGTGTTCGGGACGAACTCCGGCGGCGTGGCGCAGGCGCTCGGGATCGTTTGCACAACGGGCCAGAAGGCGCGCGGCGTGACGGGCTCGGGCTCCCCCACGGGCGATCCATTCTGGGTGGACTACGTCTGCCACGAGGTCGGGCACCAGATGGGAGCCGCGCACACGTTCAACTCGAACGCCGGGTTCTGCGGCGCAGCGGGGCAGTACTCCGCCTCGACCGCGTACGAGATCGGCTCCGGCACGACGATCATGGGATACGCCGGCCCGGGGTCCAACCCCGCCGGGTGGCTCTGCGGCGCGGACAGCGTCCAGAACCAGAGCGACGCCTACTTCCACCACATCTCGATCGAGCAGATGATCACGCGCTTCGGCGTGGCGCCGATGTGCGCCACCGCGACCGCGACGAACAACTCCCTGCCGACCGTCACGACCGGCGCCGCCGTCACGATTCCATTCGCGACGGCCTTCACCCTCACCGCGACGGGCAACGACACCAACGGCGACACGATCACGTACTGCTGGGAGCAGAGGAACCTCGGTCCGTCGCAGACCCTCCAGGCTTCCGACAACGGGTTGAGCCCGATCTTTCGGTCGCGTCCGCCCACGACGGACGCATCCCGCACCTTCCCCAACCTGTCGAGCATTCTGGCCAGCGCACCGGACCAGTCGGAGAAGTACCCGCAGCTCGCGCGGTCGGGGGGGAACGCGCTGCTGTTCCGCTGCTACGTCCGGGACAATCGCGCGGGCGGTGGTGGCATCAACTCCGTCGACCGGAGCCTCACGGTAACAACGGCGGCTGGTCCGTTCAGCATCACGAGTCCAAACACGGCAGTGACGTGGACGACCTCCCCGCAAACGGTGACGTGGAATGTCGCCGGCACGACCGCCAACGGGGTGAACACCGCGAACGTAAACATCCTGCTGTCGATCGATGGGGGCTTCACGTACCCATACCTGCTGCTCGCAAACACGCCGAACGCGCGCATGGGCGGCATGAAGGACGACAGACCGA
>CAZUCD010000206.1:0-5441 GCA_964618855.1 uncultured Candidatus Sumerlaeota bacterium | reverse complement strand
GCATCCCCCTCAACATGTTCACGGTGCTTTTCGCGATCGGGCGCATGCCGGGCTGGATCGCCCATTGGTACGAGATGAAGCAGCAGGGCGCGGGACGAATCTACCGTCCGCGCCAGATCTACCAGGGCCCCACGGTTCGCACGTACGAGGAGGCGCGCGCCTCCGACGTTGGTGAAGGGTGAGCCGATCCCCGGCACCACGCACCATGAAACGCACCAAGTCTCAGGACTTCACTCCGCGGACCGCCGCCGTCATCGGGCTGGGTTACGTCGGGCTACCCCTGCTTGTCGAACTGGCCAAGCATGGGATCCGCGCCATCGGCATCGACCTCGATCCACGGAAGGTCTCCGCCGTCAACAAAGGCGAGAGTTACATCGACGACGTGCCCACAGCGGACGTCCGGGCCCTCCGCAAGGCCGGGATGATCTCGGCCTCGTCCGACTACGCGGCGCTCTCGGATGCCGATGCGATCAGCATATGCGTGCCGACCCCGCTGCGGAAGACGAAGGACCCCGACCTGGCCTACATCGTGTCCGCCGTCGAGTCGCTCGCCCCGAATCTGAAGAAGGGCGCGGTCGTCATCCTGGAGTCCACGACGTATCCCGGAACGACGGACGAATTGGTGCTCCCGAGGTTGGAGTCCGGCGGGCGCCGGGTCGGGCGGGACTTCTTCCTCGCGTTCAGCCCCGAGCGCGTGGACCCCGGCAATCCCGTGTACAAGACGCACAACACGCCAAAGGTCCTCGGCGGCGTCACGCCCGCGTGCCTCGAACGCGCGAAGGCGTTCTATGGTGTCGTGTTTGAGAAGCTCGAGCTTGTCTCCAGCACGCGTGCCGCCGAGATGGTGAAACTGCTCGAGAACACTTTCAGAGCCGTGAACATAGGCCTCGTCAACGAGACTGCCATCATGTGCGAACGGCTCGGACTGGACGTGTGGGAGGTCATCCGCGCAGCCTCGACCAAACCGTTTGGCTTCATGCCCTTCCACCCGGGCCCGGGGCTCGGTGGACACTGCATCCCGATCGACCCGCTCTACCTCTCGTGGAAGCTGCGCTCGCTCAACTACACGGCGCGGTTCATCGAGCTTGCGAGCGAGATCAACACGGCGATGCCGCGCTACGTGGTCGACCGTGTCATGCGGTCGCTGAATGCGCGGGGCAGGGCTGTGAAGGGAGCACGCATCCTGATCCTCGGCGCGGCATACAAGCGCGACGTGGACGACGTGCGCGAATCCCCGGCCATCGACGTCATCATGCTGCTGAGGGACCTTGGTGCAAAGGTCTCATTCCACGACCCGCATGTGGCCCGCCTGCGCGAGCATGGGCTGGACATGAAGTCCACGGCGTTGACCGAACGGAGCGTTCGAGCCGCCGACGCCGTGATTGTGGTGACGGACCACCGCGCGGTCGACTATCGCCAGGTGGGACGGTGGGCGAAGTACGTTTTCGATGCGCGCAACGCGATGAAGGGCGTGCGCGGCAGCCACATCGAGCGCCTCTAGTCGCCGCCAGCCCAGTCGGCGCCGGGATCTGCCTCCCCGCCATCGGGCACGGGCACGCGCGAGGCGATGACGCGATCTATGCGCGGCCCGTCCCGGTCAACGACCTCGAGCTTGATGCCATACTCGACCGCGGACTCCCCCTCGCTGGGGATGCGGCCGAACTTTCGGATCAGCAGTGCGGCCACGGACTCGTGCGCCACGCCCTCGAACTCCAGGTCGAAGCGCGCCGCGACATCCTCGATGGGGACCCAGCCGCCCACGAGCAGCGAACCATCGTCGCGCGGCACGATCGGGTCGTCCTCGTGCTTGTCGGAGGGGATGTAGCCAACGAGCGCCTCGAGAAGGTCGTGGTTGGTCAGGACGCCCGCGAGCCCGCCGTACTCGTCCACGACGATGGCGAAGTGCGTCTTCTCACGGCGCATCACCTCGAGCGCCTCGGTGCAAGGGGCGCCCGCCGCGATGAAGACGGGGGCGCGCATGAGGCGCTCGATTTGGGCGCGCATCTCCTTCTCGTCGCGGGAAAGCCCCTCGCGGCCAATGAACCGCAGCGACTCCTTCAGGGGCAGGACACCGATCACTTCGTCGTGCCTCTTCCTGAAGACGGGGAAGTTGGAGTGCGTGCCATGGAGGAGGGCATCGAGGATATCGTCTCGCGTGTCGTCGATGCCGATGAGGAGGACGTCCATGCGGGGAGTCATGATGCTGGAAACCGGCCTGTCGGCGAGGCGCAGCGCGCGCGAGGCGATGGCCTCCTCCGTCTCGTCGATCGAACCGGACTTGATTGCCTCCTCCATCACCATGCCGACCTCCTCCTCGGTCACGTGGTGCTTCGCTCCGGCCTTGAGTCCGAAGATCCGCACCAGCATGGCGGAGGAAAAGCTGAGCAGGAGGACGACGGGCTTCGAGAGCTTCACAAGGCCAACCATCGGAGGTGCGACAAGGCAGGCGAGGCGCTCAGGGGCGGAGAGCGCCAGTTGCTTCGGCACCAGTTCCCCGATGACGACGGAAAGATAGGTGAGCACGGCAACGATCACGACGTAGGCGATCTCGTTGGCGTAGGCCGCGGGCAGGCCCATACGGGCGAACTGCTCGGCCAACTGGGTGGCAAATGCGGAGCCACCAAATGCGCCGGCGAAGATCCCGACCGTCGTGATCCCCACCTGCACGGCCGAGAGGAAGTCCTCCGGCGACTCGGAGAGGTTCATGGCGCTTCGCGCGCCACGCACGCGCTTCTTCGCCAGCATGGCGAGGCGCGTCTTGCGGCTCGACACCACGCTCAGCTCCGCGAGTGCGAAGAAGCCGTTCAGCAGCAATAGGCAGAGTATGACGAACGCCTCGATCATCGAGCGTGGGTCGGCGGGCCTTTGGATTCAGTGTGGTCCACCATCGTGGAAGCGCCATTCCCGGAGAGACAAGCCCTGCATTCCACTATTTTGTGGCCTTGGGTTCTTATGGTTTGCAGTGGAATCTCCTCGGGTGGTCAGATGCCCCCGGATGGTGCGAGTGCCCCGCCATCCCCATCCCCCGGGTCCGCAACCGCCTTGGCAATTACCGAACGCACGCTCCCGCGCCGCGAGCGCAATGCCATCCGCATGGCCTTGGGCGCCATCGTGGTGGCGCTGCTGCTGCTCGCCGTGCGCGACTATCGCGATGCGCTCGATGCCGCGCCGCACCCCGCGGGAACAGGTGGAGGTCCCTCCTCTGCGCCGTCCTTGGGCACGGCTGCCCACGGTCCGGGAAACTCCCCGCGCCCGCGCCGCGGCTCCGCTGCCCGCGCCGCAGGTCCCTTGGCCGACGATGCCTATGCGAGCTTGGGCCAGTTGGGCGACTTTCCGCCCACCGTTGAACTCTTGGAGGACCCGGACACCGGGGAAACGACGGCCGCAGGCGAGGGGACCCTGGTCGGGTGGACAACGGACGAGGCGGGGCACGGTGTCGCCGGAGTTAGGCTGAGCGCGTGGCCCATGCGCGGGGACGAAGAGGCGATCATCGGCGATGGCGAGGGGCAGTTCCTCGCCGTCTCGGATGAATCGGGGGCGTTTTCCATCCTGGGCTTAGCTGGCGGGCGCTGGGCCCTTCTTGCATCGTCGCCGGGCTTTGGGGATACGCCCACTCTGGCTGTTGTGGTGCCCTCGGCCGGACGCAGCGAGCCCGTTCGCGTCGTGCTCTCGCAGGCGCTGTCGATCCGGGGGCGGGTGGCTGCTGCCGGGGCCATCCCGATATCCGGGGCGAGAATCTCCGCCACGCGGACCATGCTGGCCATAAACGCACGCGGCGAAGTCGCCGCCCGCCAAGTGCGCCTCGCCCGTCGGGTGGAGACCACGGCGGAAGGGGGCTTCACGGTGGAGGGTCTGCCGCCGGGCGACATTAGGTTGGGAGTCGACGCTGATGGCTTCGCCTCGACGGTGGTGGAGATCAAGCTCGCCCGGAACGAAGCCGACCTGGCGATACGCCTCGAACCGCAGGCGGCCTTCGAGGGTGTGGTCCGCGACAGTCGGGGCCATCCGGTGTCCGCAGCATCCCTGTTGCTGGAGGCTCCCCCGCCGTTGGGACGGAAGCTGACCACCAGCAGCGGCCAGGACGGTCGATTCGCGTTCAACTCCCTGCCCTCGGGGATCGAAGTTGCCGTCACTGCAAGGAGCCCGGGTTTTGCACCCGTGGGACCGGTGCGCCTCGTGACGGGAACCAAGCAGAATGTCATCGTAATGGGCGTGGGTGGGGCGATCTCGGGACATGCGCTGCACGACGACTCCGGTTCAGGCGTCGGAGGCGTCGCAATCCTCGCCCGGCGGGTTGGGGGTGTCGGGAGGCTCCTCCGCACGGAGTCGCGCGCAGACGGGGCATACGCGCTGCAGGGACTCGCGCCGGGCCGGTACGAGGTCTTCGTCCGCGACCCGAGGTACGTTGCGAGGAAGCCGCTCGCCTGCGACACGCTGGAGGGCAAGGTGCGCACCCGGGCGGACTTCGATGTGTACGAGGGAATGCCGATACGGGGAATCGTTGTCGAGTCGGACACGAGGCAGGCGATTCCCGGTGCGCTCATCGCGCTCGCAGGAAGTGGCGGGACATCCGTCCCCCCCGATTCGGCGCGCGCGGGCACCTCGGACACCACGGGGTGGTTCGAACTTCAAAACGTGCCGGAGGGGCGCTACGTCATCCAGGCCCGTGCCGACGGATGGATTTCCACGAAGGACAACCGGACGGAGGTGATGGTCACGGTCTCGCGCCGGCAGCCCCCAGTGCCCGTCACCGTCACCATGGTCCGCAGCGGACGCATCGAGGGACTGGTCAAGTTCAGCGGAGGATCGCCCGCTGCGGATGCCTTGGTGGAGCTCTTCTCGGATTCCGACTATGGTCCCCAGCCGACCCGGTTCAAGGCGACGACCGACTCGAGCGGATACTTCTCGATCCAGGGGGTCCCCGCGGAGGAGGGGGGCGGCTTGGTCCTGGCGGCGCGCGCGGGCGATGGACTGTGCGGCCGAACCACGCCCTTTTCCCTCAGCGGCCTCGCTCCCGACATTTGGGAGGACATCGAGATCGACCCGGGTAACCCACTGACCGTGCGCGTGAGGTCATCCGCGCGTGGGGCCGTTGCGGGCGCCGAGGTGGTCCTCACGCATGCTGACTACCCGCAGGCCGCCGAAAACTCACCCTGGCGCGCCGTGACGGATGCGGCAGGAATGGCCACCGTTGCGCACGTGCCGAGGGGAGGGGTGCAGCTCACGGTGACGCGTGCGGGATTCGCCCCCGGGATCCGCGCCGTGGAGCACAATGGCGAACGCGCCGTGGAGGTCGAACTGGTCCCAGCCTTGGCCATCGCAGGCCTGGTCGAGGACGACCTCGGGCGCCCTCTGGAGCATGGCACGGTGGCCGCCGAACCGATCGATCCCGCGTCCCCCCGCGCGGAGGCACCGCTTCGTCGCGGTGGGGCCTTTCGGGT
>CAZUCD010000205.1:0-5587 GCA_964618855.1 uncultured Candidatus Sumerlaeota bacterium | reverse complement strand
CTCGATCGAGTAGGTCCCGGTTGGCCTGATCGCCGAAGCGCCGGAGCGGTTGAACACGAAGTCTATGAAGTAGAGGTAGTCGGTGTCGCTCTGGGCGGTGATGTCCAGGCTCGGCCACCAGAAGGACGTGTAGCGCTCGGCGACGCCTCCGACCTGGAGTCCGGATGGGTTGTCATAGGTGCCGTCCCACGTCGCGTCCGGGTTCAGGTTGAAGGAGGAGATTGAGACTTGGCCCTGGTTGAAGGAAACCTGTTCCGGCGTCCAGCGCATGCGCATGACGGGGGGGCGCTGGGTCGTCGTGTTGGGGGAGGCCTGCGAGGAAATCCAAAGGTCCATCGCGTAGAGACGGTCGGGGTTGATCTTGATGAACGCCTCACCAGGAGATACTGCCGGATCGACGTAGATGGCGGCAAACCCGGGTTGGTTCCCCGAGTTGGGGGAGGAAAACGAGAAGTTCATCCCGCCATTGATCGGGACGGTGAAGTTGTGGACGAGGGTGACGCTCGATCCGGGGTCGTTAATGACACCGACTCGGTAGCCCGATGCGGCGTCGAATCCGGCGCGACCGGTGGAGAACGGAGTGAGCCCGTCCTGGCGCGAGACTGGGGTGACGCCGCGGTTGCGGAGGACGGCCGGCGAGCCGAGATCGGTGCGGTCGATGGCGTCGATGGTGAGTGAGGATATCGCGGCGATGTGGCCGCCGATGGTGGAACTTTCATCGATAATGTCGAAGGCGAAACCGGGCTGGTCGGGCTGCCCGGGGAGGGAGGCGCCCGCGCTGTCGTTCTTGCTCCAGTGCCACGCCTCGACGGCACGGGGTGTCGCGCCGCGAGGCAGGGCCGCGGCGTTGTTCACGAAGCCGTAGTCCGTCCCGCCGTTGGTTTCCTGAAAGTCCCCGCCAAGGCGCGTGCGGACCCAGTTCGAGACGCCGGCGATTGCGTCCGTCCGCAGGTTGTACTTCGCCCTGTAGATCGTGTTGAACCGCATCGGGAACCCCAGGTTGCGACGCCAAGTGGCGAATCCGGGATTGAGGGCGGCCGTGGAGCGGAAGCCGATCTCAGTCGTCCCGGCGGGCGCGCTCCCCTGGTACCCGGTCAGGTTGGGTGGGCCAAGGCTCGTGGGGTGGGGGCTCAGGGGGGTTTGCAACTCGCCGTAGTTGAAACCGGTGTCAAAGGTCGGGTAACTCGCGAAGACGATGGGGTTTTGCTCCGAGTCCACCGCATGGTTCCCGTCGTTGTCGTTCGAGCGGCCATAGTACGAATCGGGGCCGCGCAGGCGCAGGACATACGATCCGGTGACGCCGGAGAACCCGGAGACCCGGATCAGGTAGCGCACGCCGGTCGAAACCGAGAGACCCTGAAGGTACGACGATTTGCTTGTGGTGCCACACACGGTCGAGTCGTCGTTGCAGGCGGAGGCGGCGTACTCGGTCTCCGCGCAGTCGCGGTGGACGGAGAGGACGGTGTCGTAGGCTGAGGAGCAGAGGGACACGTCGAGCGAGCCGGAAAAGCCGGGCGTGTACTCGAACCAGACGTCGGGAGACATGTTTGAGCTGCCGCAGTTGGCCCTCCCGTCCGCGGTGGCTCCTGTGGTGGTGCCGACGTAGAGGACATTCTGGTCAATGGGCATGGCGTCATGGCAGTTGTCGGCGCCGACTGCGTTCTCGAGGCGGGCGAGGTCCTTTTCGTCCGCGAAGTTGTTCGCGTTCGCGTCCGTGTAGATCATCAACTGGTAGCGCTGCGGCGCTGTCGTCGTGGAGCAGCCGACGCGGACGTAGTAGGTGCCTGGGCCCGTGGCCGACAGGCTCTGGCGGAGGATGACCTCCGGGGAGCCGGCGCCGGTGCTGTTCGCCTGCGTGACGATGTCGGTCCCGTTTTGCCTGAACAGGATCAGGTTCATGTTCCGACGGTCGAGGGGGTTGTAGGTGGTCGCGGTGCCTCCCTCCGGCCCCACGGAGTAGGTCGAACCCATCGGGGACAGGTTGATGGTCACCGGAAGGGAAGCGTTCGGTACTACGAAGGAATAGTAGTCGCCGACGAGCGTCGAGGCGATGCTGAGCGAGGCGTCGGGAATGAACAGGGTTTGGTTGCCGGCGAGCGTGCCGAGCGGAGTGGCCTCGGGTGCCGTGCCGATCGGGCCGAATCGGTCGTCGTAGCCCGCGAAGCAGGCGAGGATGTCGTCCTGCTGCGGCCCGTCATACTCGGTCGAAAGGGTGCTCTCCATCAACTTCGTGGCACCGCCGGTCGAGGGGGCTGCGGGGATGACATGCTGGAATCCGAGGGCGTGGCCCACGTTGTGCATGACCAGGTTGCGCATGGCGCGGTGGTTCGCGGATGTCTGCGTCCACGTGGCCACGTCGCCGCTGTCCAGGACGAGGTCGCACACGCCCGGGAAGAGCCCATACGCCCGGGTCCCGCCGTTGCCATCGATGGGGCGCATGGCGATGCGGATGTCGCCCCGGATGGAGCCCGAATCGTTGCTTCCGGCGAAACCGGGGAATGGTGAACCGTCGTCTGTGACCTCCACGAAGGTGATCGGAGTGTAGCGCTCGTAGCGCTTGAGCGACTCGCGGATCAGGGACTGCCACTTGGCCCGGCCCCCCAGGGAGACAAACGCGGCGTCCATGGTAGAGAACAGGTTGCTCGGCCCCGTCGAGGATCCGGGGACAGTGCCCTCCCCCGCCACGGTGGTACCGTCGGGGACGAAACTGTATGTGACAGTGAAGCGGGAGAATTGGGCGACGGCGCCGTTCGTGGCGGTGTTCTCAATGCGGTTGAAGATGGTGTATCGCGGTGTTGTGGCCGGCTCGGCAACCTGCGCGGCGAAGTCGGCAATCTCCTCGACCGACTCCCAGGGCGCGTGGGAGACGCAGACCCCGTCGTACTCATGGCACTGGGCGAAGACTGCGTGGTATTCGATTTCGTCGGGGGTCAGGAAGTTGGCGAGGAGGTGTTCCTCCAGCCCGGAATCCCCGAGCGCGGGAAGCCCGTGGAGAAGGAACGTGGCGGCAAGCGTGGCCGCCAATACGCTGGGTGTTCGGGGCATGGCGGGCGCCTCCCGGAGGATTCCAGTCAGTTGGAAGCAAGAATCACTCCGTTCGCCCCCTGCTCTTAAACTGCGACGGAACTGGGCCTGGAGCCCGGCCGGGCGCGGAGAGCGTGGCATTCGCGCAACATCGGCGGGGAGATTTTTGCCGGGTTGGGCGCCTGTTGGGGGAATGGCGCGGTGGGGCATGCAGGTGCGGGACGCACCTGCGACCTTCCACACGGGCGGGACGCCCGTGCCACCATGGGAACGCCCAGACCACCCTGGGGACGCCCGTTCCACCTTCGTTGACCTGAATGGTTTGACCCCGCGATGGTATGGGCTCTACTCGACGACCATGAAAGACCACGATCCGCAACCCGCCGATGCCGCCGCCCCGAAGGGGGGATCGCAGGTGCTCGCGCTGGACCCGCACCTGCGCAAGGTCGTGCTGACGATCGGCTACATGATCATCATCGCGGGGGCGGCGTATGCGCTCACGGTGCTATGGCCGATCATCGCCGCGACGATCTCGGTGTGCCTTCCGTTCCTGGTGGCGCTCATCATCGCGTACATCCTGAACCCGATCGTGACGTTCCTGTGTGTGCGGCTGAAGCTGCAGCGCGTGGGGGGGCTGCTGGTGTTCTACCTGATGGCGTTCCTCGTGCTGGGAGTGCTCCTCGGGATCGTGCTGCCCATCCTGTACGAGCAGTCGCGGGCCGCATTCGAGGGCATCACGACGACGCTGCCGAAGTACGTGGACGGGTACCTGAAATCGCACAACATCGACCCTGACCTCGTGTGGAAACAGGTGATGGACTTCCTGGTGGCGCAGGGGATCGACCCGCAGCAGGTGCTGGTGCAGGCGAGCAAGAGCCAGGGGGTGCAGGATGCGCTAAAGTCGGCGACGGCGGGGAGTTTCTCGCTCGTCACGGCGATCCTCGGGGGGGCGATCCTCTTCATCAAGAAGCTCATCTCCTCGATCACGTTTCTCGTGTTCGTGGTGCTGATCAGCTTCTACTTCATCGTCGATTTCGCGAGCTTCAGGGGCATCATGGAGATCATCATTCCGGACCGGCACGAGGCCCGGACGATGCGCGTCCTGGCTCGGGTGGACGAGGCGGTGGGCGGTTTCCTGCGCGGGCAGCTCATCAGCGCGGTGCTGGTGGGCGTGCTGGTCTTCCTGGGACTGACGGCGCTGGGGATGGGCAAGTACGCGCTGCTGATCGGGGTGATCGCGGTGGTGGGGAACCTGGTGCCGTACCTCGGCCCGATCGTGGCCGGTGCGCCGGCCGTGCTGTACATGCTTCTTTCGGATGCCCACACGGGTTTGCAGGACAAGGCCATCTGGGCCTGTGTCACGGCGGGCCTGTTCATCGTGATCCAGCAGATCGACGGGTTCGTGTTCCAGCCGAAGATCGTGGGGAAGGCGGCGCAGCTCCACCCGGTGGCGATCCTGCTCGCGCTGGTGGCGGGCTCGAACTTCGGGATCATGGGCATGATCGTGGCGGTGCCACTGGCGGCCATCGCGCGGGTGCTGCTGAAGGAGTTCTACTGGGACCGGCGCGAGGACCAGTGGCGCGAGACGACGGGGAAGACGCGGCTGGACGATCCGGGGCCGGCCACGGCGGCGTAGCCGTCACACGCCCCCCATCACGCGAACCTTCACGCGCGACCCGGCGGCGAGCAGCACCGAGTGCGGTCGCGCATCCTGCAGCACGCCCCACTTCGCCCCGTAAACACGCGCCCAGTCCCACTTGAGGTGGAGCGACTTCACGTCGTGGACGGCCCAGCGCGGGTGCCTGACCTCGTAACGGATGGTGCGCCCGAAGTGGTCGGTGCCGAAGCCCCAGCGGTGTTCCTTGAACCAGTCGGCTTCCCCGCCGGGCGGGGGCATGCGCGGACTGGGATCGGCCTCGACGGCGATGCGCTGTGTTCCAAAGGGGAACTCCAACTGGTGGGCGACTCGGAGAATCAGTCCACGCCTGCGCAAGCTGCCCCGCATGGGCACGGCGCGGTAGGGCTCGTTGTACGTGGCGCGCGCGGTCGCTGCGACGAGGCGCTGGGGGACGAACTCGCGCACGAAGGCGACGCCGCGCAGGCCCCCGCACCGGACATAGAGCCGCAGGTTGACCTCGGTGAAGTCCACGAACCCGGGCCACCGGACGCCGAGCACGCGCGTATCGAGGAAGTGGAACGCGACGAGGCTCACGAAGGCGCGCCCGCCGAGCAGGTCCGGCTCCGTCCCGCGCGGCAGGTGCGGCCGGAGCAGTGCCGGATCGACCGCGTAGTTGGCGAGGACGAGGTGCGTCCAGCGCGCGGAGAGGAAGGTCACTCCCCCGTCGCGCCTACAACGTCGCCATGTCGATCACGAAGCGGTACTTCACGTCGCTGCGGAGCATGCGCTCGTAGGCGTCGTTTATCTGGTCCATGCGGATCTTCTCGATGTCGGAGACGATGTTGTGCTGCGCGCAGAAGTCGAGCATCTCCTGGGTTTCCGCGATGCCGCCGATGAGGGACCCTGCGATGCTGCGGCGGGCGAAGATCAGGTTCATCACGTTCG
>CAZUCD010000204.1:0-5622 GCA_964618855.1 uncultured Candidatus Sumerlaeota bacterium | reverse complement strand
CCGAGCTCGTCGCCCAGACGTTTGCCAGGATTCGCAGCGACTACGAGGACTTGCTTGCGATGTTCCGCGAGGTCCTGGAGGGGCTCGGCGAGGTCGAGGCCGCGAGCGCGCTCATGCCGGGCAACGGCCACTCCATTCCGGCCGCCGCTCGCCGCAAGGTCATCCACGCCCACTCCATCGCCTTCCAGCTCCTGAACCTCGTGGAGGAAAACGCCGCCGCGCAGGCGCGCCGCCAGCGCGAGGCCACACTCGGAGCCGACCGCGAACCCGGCCTTTGGGGCCAGAACCTCCGCCAACTTCGCGGCGCCGGCTTCACCGCCCAGGAAGTCCTCGCCGCTCTCCAACGTGTCAGTGTCGAGCCCGTCCTGACCGCCCACCCCACCGAGGCAAAGCGACCGACCGTCCTCCAAATCCAGCGACGACTGTACCTCAACCTCGTCCACCTCGAGAACAGGATGTGGACCACCGCGGAGCGGGAGGAAATCCGCAGCGAGATCCGGGCGAACCTCGAGACGCTCTGGCGCACGGGGGAAGTCATCCTCACGAAGCCCGACGTCATGCAGGAACTCGAAAACGTCCTGCACTACCTGGTGGAGGCGTTCCCCCCGATCATGCATCGCCTCGACGGGCGGCTGCGCCGCGCGTGGGAGGAGGCGGGCTACGATCCCCAGCTCCTGCGCGACCGCGACCTACCCGCCATGCTGGGCTTCGGCAACTGGGTGGGGGGGGACCGCGATGGGCATCCGCTCGTCAACGCGGAGGTCACGAGGCGGGCGCTCGCGAGGCTGCGGCGCGAGGCCCTCGAACTCCATCGGCGGCACCTGCGGGACCTCGCGGCGCGCCTCAGCCTTTCCGACATCCAGCAGTCGACACCGGCCGCCCTGGCGGCGCGTGCGGCGGCCCTCGCAGACATGCTGGGAGACGACGGGCTCCGCGCCGTCGCACGCAATCCGCACGAGCCCTGGCGCCAGTTCGTGAACCTCCTGCAAGCGAAGCTCGCCGCAATCGACTCCGATGTCCTGCCCCAGCCCGAGCGCTCAATCGAAGCGTACCAGAATGACCTGCGCATCCTGGCGGAATCGCTGGTGGACGTGGGTGCGCGCCGCCTCGCCGACGCCTACGTCCGCCCTGTCCAAAGACTGGCCGCGACTTTCGGGTTTCGGCTCGCCGCGCTCGATGTGCGCCAGAACAAACGCTTCCACGACGCGGCCATGTCCCAACTCCTGCAGGCCGCCGGACATCCCGACCACGACTTCTCCGCCTGGCCGGAGGAGCGGCGCGTCGGGTTCCTCGACGAAGAGCTCCGGTCGCGGCGCCCCTTCCTGGCCGCGGACGCCGTCGTGGAGGGCGAGCTCGAGGAGCAGCTCGCCACGCTCCGCGTCCTCCACCAGCACGCACGCGAGTTCGGTGGCGAAGGCATCGGCGCGTACATCGTCTCCATGACGCACGGGCTCTCGGACCTGCTGGTCGTGTACGTCCTCGCGCGCGAGGTCGGGCTGCTCGGCCGCAGCGGGGACCAGTTCTCCTTCCCATTCCCGCTCGTGCCTCTGCTTGAGACCGTGGCGGACCTGGAGCGCGCCCCGGACTTGCTGCGCGGGTTCCTGTCGCACCGCGTGACGCGCTCAAGCCTGCGCCCCCGCGTTCCCGGCGCCCGCCCATGCATCCAGGTCATGCTCGGCTACAGCGACAGCAACAAGGACGGCGGCATCCTCGCCGCGCAATGGGCGATCCACATGGCGCAAGAACGCCTCTCCCGCGTCGCCGAGGCGGAAGGTTGCGAGATCGAGTTCTTCCACGGACGCGGTGGCACCACCAGTCGTGGCGCCGGCCCGACGCACCGGTTCCTCGAGGCGCAGCCGCCAGGTTCCCTCCACGGCGCCATCCGCATGACCGAGCAGGGGGAATCCGTCCCGCAAAAGTACGCCAACGCGATCACGGCGACCTACAACCTCGAGTTGCTCCTCGCCGGGACGACGGCCGCGATGCTCCGCCACTCGAAGGCTTCCCCGCGAGAACCCCGCCTGACCGTACTCATGGACCGCCTCGCCGAGGAAAGCCGCCGAGCTTACGCGGACCTCGTCGCCTCGGAGGGCTTCGTGGAGTTTTGGGCGGAGGCGACGCCGATCGACGCCCTGGAACTCGCCTCGATAGGCTCCCGCCCGCCCCGGCGCACGGGCCGCCGCAGCCTCGAGGACCTGCGCGCCATACCCTGGGTGTTCTCGTGGAATCAGGCACGGTTCTACCTGCCCGGGTGGTATGGCGTGGGAACCGCCATCTCCCGCCTGCGCGAAGAGGACCCGGACTCCTTTGACCACCTCAGGTCCGAGGGCGTGCGGTGGCCTTTCCTGCGCTACGTCCTCAACAACGTGGAGACCAGCCTGGCATCCGCGGATCCGGGCCTGATGGCTGACTACGCCTCCCTGGTCGGGGAGCCCGCGCGCCGCGCGCACTTCCTTGGGCTCATCGTCCGCGAGAGGGAACTCGCCGGCTCGATGGTGGACGCGCTCTTCGACGCCCCCAGGGCGCGGCGCCGCCCGCGCATGCTCGAGACGATCGCACTGCGCGAGGAGGGACTGCGCCGCCTCCATGCGCAGCAGGTCGGCATTCTCCGCGAGTGGCGCGCGGCGCGCGCCGCCGGCCACGATGCCACGGCCTGCGCGCTCCTCCCCGATCTTCTCGCCACCGTGAACGCAATCGCCAGCGGACTGCGCACGACGGGATGAACGAAGAGGATTGCTGCGAGTCCTGTTTCCACGCGGGGACGAAGCTCCCAACCTGAAACGCCATGATGGTCTTCCCGTTCCTGCTCGTCCTCGTTTTCGGCATTATGGCCCCGTCCCTCGTCGCTGCGTGGGGGGTCTAGTGGTTGGGCTCCGCGCTGGAACGGGTGGTGCATCCGTTGTTTCGGGCCCATATCGCGACCACGACGATTGATCCCTACGTACACCTGCGCTCGGTCCTCAAGCGTCCCATAATCATCGCGGGCATCCCCGGCGCGCTCGCGCTGCTGGGGCTCATGCCCAGCATGGCAATCGCCTTCCCCTCGATCTTTGAGAAAGGGAGCAGTGAATGAGACATCCCGGCCGTTTTCATCGTCATGGGCGGAGTGTGCCTGTTCCTGCCCGCGGCGCTCTCGGCACCTGTCGCCCTCGCATCCATTCTGAACTCGGCTGCTCGCGCTTGCCGGGAGGTGCGCGAGTCCAAGTCCGTTCCGTCACTCGTCGCAGCATCCCTGTGGGGCGGGGGGGCAGTGTTCGCATTTGGGCTCCTCCAGTTCGCCGTATCCCTGTTGCCGGGCTGGGCCTCGGGAGACCATCAAGAAGGAATCTCCCCCGCACTCTCGCTGGTCCTCACCTCCGGCGCCGCGATGTGGGCCGCGTGCGCGGCGATGAGCGCCCGTTGGCGAACGCTGGTGGGGAGCTACATCGAGTTTGACAGGACGTGATAGCCCGTCCTATTCGTTGCGTGGGGAGCTTCGATGACACGGTACGTCGCCGCTGCGGTTCTTGTCCTTCTGGTGGTGGGATTCGCCATCATTCCCACGTTCATGACCACCTATTGCCCAATGCCTCTCTCCATGCGGCATAGCACCCTGCGTATGCTGGCGACAGCCCTTCAGGACTACCGGTCAGACCAGGGCGCCTATCCACCACACGTTCCCTTTCGCACCACGGTCGAAGGGAAGTCCGAGTTGCTGCCGAAGGGTGCCAAGTTCTGCCACTCGCTCTCTCATCACCTCACGACTCCCGTCCCGTACATCACGTCCCTTCCGGGACAGAGTGGCGTGAGGGATGCCGAAAACGACCCTCCATTTGCATACTACTGCGAGGGTTCTGACGCGGTGCTTATCGGCACGGGGCCCGACAAAGACTTTGACGTGCGGCGCGTGCGAGACTTGGTGTCTGCAGCACCCGAGTCATCAGGGGCGAGGCAGCACGCGGATCAATGGCGGTTCGACCCGACAAATGGGAGCCACAGCAGTGGGGACTTGTGGATCGTCCTGCGAGGCACCCAGGGTTCGGCAGGCGAATTCGGGGGAAACTGAACGATGAAGATGAGGACCATCTTTCGGGGAGCCCTCTGGGGGTGCCGCACTCCCGGTTACTGCGGTGCTCGCTTTTGCTCTGACACCCACATACATTCGCAACGCGAATCCGACTCCCGGAACGCCTCGTCGCGCCATCCGTGATCTGGCGAAGCTAAGAATCGCTGTCGAAGTCTACGCCGTCGAATGCTCGGCGTATCCTCGGATGGATTCGGTTCCAGCCGCTTTCACCGGCATATCCACTCCCAGCACCTCCGCCGCCCTACCTGAAGCTTCGATTGGCGATGGCCGCTCGATCTCCGCCGACACCTTCCACTCCGTCCGGGGTTTCGATTTCCCGTACGGATACTACATGCTGGACGGGGACTACCTGTTGATCTCCTGCCGACCCGACTTGGACTACGACACACCTCCGCTCGAGGTGGCGACGCGGTCCACGCGCCGTGGATTTCCGGAGCGGCTTGATTGGGAGCTATGGACGTACGATCCGACCAACGATGCGAAGAGCTCGAGAGACATCTGGTGCTCCCAGCGCTGGCAACTGGGTGGGTCTCGTTGAATCGCCAATCTCAACGCCCCAACCCCAAACCATTGCCCCGCAGCGGCAGGGTCGGAACCCTCCCCGCCATGAACACGCAGAAGCCATACGGCGGCAACATCGTCATCATCGACGACGAGGAGGGGATGAGGCGCGCCCTCGGCAAGCTCCTCACCGTCGAGGGCTTCCACGTCACGACGTTCGCCTCGCCCGAGGAGACGCTCGAGTACCTCGCGCGCAACGCCGCGGACATCCTGCTGACCGATATGAGGATGCCCGCCATGACGGGGGCGGAAATCCTCGCGCGCGTCAAGGAACTCAAGCTGCCCGTCGAGGTCATCGTCATGACCGCCTTCGGTTCGATCGAGCAGGCGATCGAGTGCGTGCGCGCGGGCGCATACGACTACGTCACCAAGCCCCTCAACCACAGCGAGCTGACCGTCACCCTCCGCCGCGCCATCGAGAAGAAGCGCCTCGAGGACATGAACAGGGCGCTCAGCACGGCATACAACCCGGTCGGCACGCGCCCGCTCCTGCTCGGCATCTCCCCCGCGATCGAGTCCGTCCGCAACATCATCGCGCGCGTCGCGCCGACCGACAGCCCAGTCCTCATCGTGGGCGAAAGCGGCACGGGGAAGGAACTCGCCGCGAAGTCCATACACCAGGGCTCGCGGCGCGCGCGGGGCCGCTTTGTCGCGATCAACTGCGCATCCATTCCCGAGACGCTCATCGAGAGCGAGCTCTTCGGCTTCGAGCGCGGCGCGTTCACGGGCGCCCACGAAACCAAGCTCGGCCTCATCGAGGTCGCCGACGGGGGCACGCTCTTCCTCGACGAAATCGGGGAGCTCCCGCTGTCGATGCAGGCGAAGCTCCTCCGCGTCCTGCAGGAGTACGAGATCACGCGCGTCGGCGGCGTCGTCACCATCCCCGTGAACATCCGGGTGGTCGCCGCGACGAACCGTCGGCTCGAGGACAGGATCGCCGACGGCCAGTTCCGCGAGGACCTCTACTACCGCCTCGCCGTCATCAAGGTCACGAT
>CAZUCD010000203.1:0-5732 GCA_964618855.1 uncultured Candidatus Sumerlaeota bacterium | reverse complement strand
AAAACAGGGACAGGAACCATTATTTGGCATGCCAAATAATGGTTCCTGTCCCTGTTTTTCTGTTCTCTCTGTTTTCGCTAGCGCGGGGGAGGGGCTGCGGCGAAGGTGCCGTCCCCGTTTGGGGGTACCATGGCCGCTCTTCAACTTGTCTCCCTCCTGTTGGTCAGCCCCACCGCGATCGGCGAGTTCCTGATCGGCGCGGCGGGGTTTGTGGTGGCGTTCGGGCTCGCGGTTTTCGTGCATGAACTGGGGCACTTCCTGGCGGCGAAGCTGTTCGGCGTTCGGGTCGAGCGCTTCGTGATCGGGTTCGACAAGGCTGTGTTCCCGGTCATGCCCAAGTGCATCTGGGAGCGGCAGCTCGGCGAGACGGTTTATGGGGTCTCGATCGTGCCGCTGGGTGGCTACGTGAAGATGGTCGGATCCGTTCATCCGGAGATTCAGGCCGCGTTTGATGGCGAGGAGGCGCCGACCTCCGGGAGCATGGCGGAGTCGGCCCTGCAGGACCAGGGCGCGCTGTACGGCAAGCCGTTCTACCAGAAGGCGATCATCTACGGCGCGGGCGTGACGATGAACATGCTGCTCGCGCTGGTGCTGGTGGTGGTGATTGGGGTGCGCGGCTACAGGCAGGACCTGCCGCTGCCCCCGGTGGTGGGGTGGCAGGCACCCGACAGTCCGGCGCTGGCGGCGGGCATCGCGCAGGGTGACCGGGTTGCCGCGCTGAACGGGCGGGCCATCGCGAATGGCGACGACTACGCCGACGCGCTGTCTTCACTCTACGGCGCGCGTTCGGACGGGGACGATCCGGTTTCCGGCACGCTCGCGCTGGTGCGCGGGGGAACCGAGTTCACCGTCTCGTTCTCGTACGTTCCGAAGGAGTTGGACCCCGCGGCGCAGGCGTTCGAGACGCTGATTTCGCGTCCGGCGCATCTGGCGGCCGTGACGCCGAACGGGCCTGCGGACAAGGCGGGGCTGCGCGAGGGGGACCGCATTGTTTCCGTGGATGGCACGCCCATCACGGACTGGTTCCACCTGGTGCACATCGTGAGGGCCTCGCCCGACAGGACGCTGAGGTTTGGGGTGAACCGCGCGGGGGAGTTGCTGGAGCGCGAGGTGAAGGTGTGGGAGTCCGGGGACGAGGAGGGCGTCGGGCAGGCCGGCATCGTGTACGGAAACCCGGACCGGGAGTTGGTGCGGCACTCGCTCGGCGAGGCCGTGGAACAGGCGCCGTCGCTGGTGCTCGCGAACACGATGCGCTATGTCGCCAACCTGAAGCGCCTCGGGGAGAAGGTGCTGCACTTGAAGGCGAAGGCGGTGCACCGAGACCTGAGCGGGCCGGTCGGGATCGCGCAGGTGACGAGCCGCGCGGCACGGCGGGGCCTGGGGGAGTTCCTCGAAATCATGGTGATGCTGAACATCGCGCTGGCCGTGATGAACATCCTGCCGATCCCGGTGCTGGACGGCGGGCACATCGTCTTCGCGGCGTGGGAGGCGGTGTTCCGGCGTCCGCTGCCCGCGCGGATATTCATCCGCGTGATGGAGGGCGCGGTGATGTGCTTCCTCGCGTTCTTCCTGATCGTGACGTTCAGTGACGTGATCAAGTTCTTCTGAGCGGGGGCGCGGGGACGTGATCCTGGAGGACTTCTTCAAGCGCATAGCGGACGATGGGCGCGCCGAGGGCGCGCTGGAGCAGTCCGCGCAGGCGCTGCTCTCCCCCGCCGGGCTGCTCTACGGCCTTGGGGCCCGCGGCGCGCGCGCGCTCTACGACCTCGGGCTCCGGCAGCGCGAGGAGGTCCCTGTGCCCGTGTTGAGCGTCGGCAACATCACGCTCGGGGGCACGGGGAAGACACCGTTCTGCGTGTGGCTGGCGCGGCATGTGGCGGGCCTCGGGCGGCGACCGGCGGTGGTGTCGCGTGGGTATGGGCGCGAGGGGGGCGAGTCGAGGCTGGTCGTCGTGCACGACGGATCGCGGATGCTCGCCACGTCGCGCGACGCAGGGGACGAACCGTTCCTGATGGCGGGCCTGCTGCGCAGCGTGCCGGTGGTGTGTTGTTCCGACCGTGCAACGGGTGCGCGCCATGCGCTCAGGAGGCTGCGCGCGGACACGATCATCCTGGACGACGGTTTCCAGCACCACGCGCTCGCGCGGCAGGGGGACATCGTGCTGTTGGACGCGACGCGTCCACTCGCGCGTTTGTCGCTGTTTCCCCGGGGGACGCTGCGAGAGCCCGTTTCAGGCCTCTCACGCGCCCACCTTGTGGTGCTGACGCGCTGGAACCAGGCGAAGCCCCGGGACCGTCAGGCAATGGCGCGGATGCTTGCCCGGGATTTTCCCGGACTCGCGGTCGCGCGGGCGTCCTTCGAGCCGCAATCCGTCATTCATCTCGCGACGGGCGAGGCCAGGAGCCTGTCGGAGTTCACGGGGCACTCCTGCATCGTGGCATGCGGTGTGGGACATCCTGCTTCCGTCGTTGCGACAGCCCGGGAGGCGGGCATGCGGCCGATGGGGGTCAGGTCGATCGGAGACCACGCCGAGACGACGCCGCGGATGCTCTCTGGTTTCGAAAAGCAGCGCCGGAGCCGGGGCGCGGACTGGCTGCTAATGACGGAGAAGGACGCGGCGCGCCTGCCGTCGAGGCGCGCGTTCCCCCAAAGCGCCATCGCGATCCGGATCGGACTCAGGTTCGAGTCGACGCAGGACGAGGACCTCGCGGTGCGGACCATCGCGGCGCGCCTGGATGCCATGCCCGTGAGGGGACTGCTCGGCAGGCGTGGGTAGGCGGGGCATGCAAAGGGCCCCCACCGATGCTTCGGCAGGGGCCCCGGAGTTGTGCTTTGCGTTGCTCTTGCAGACACCCGGGAAGCAAACCATCGGGCGGCTGGCGGCATCAGGTACAGTTACCGGCGCTGGAAGCGCATGCGCTTGCGGAGCTTCTTGTACTTGTGCTTGCGAATCTTCTTCCGACGCTTCTTGATGACGCTGCCCATGGATGGCGCGACCTCCTTGGTGGCCCGAAAAGGGTGAACGATTTGGCGGGCGAACCGTTTTGACGCCCACTCAACAAAAGCCGGAGATGGTAGGTATGGACGCGGACGCGAAACAAGAGCAAAAGAACAGGGGACTGGGATCGGGGTCCGGGGGCCGGTGCCTTTCGGCGCTTCTCGGCCTCCTGATGGTGGGACTGGCGGGCATCGCGGGTGCGGAACCACGCAAGGCGCCCATCTCCAAGGAACCGCTCGTCGTTTCGCTCGAGGCGGACGCCCAGAAGCTCGATCCGCCCGCGCCGACCGACGGCCCGTCCTTTCTCCTCGTCGAGCATCTCTTCGACCGCCTCGTCGAGTTCGGGGAGGAAGGGACCTCCGTGGTCCCCGGGCTCGCGGAGAAGTGGGAGTCCACCCCGGACGGACTGCGTTGGACGTTCCATCTGCGGAGCGCGACGTTCTCGGACGGCTCCCCCGTGGACTCGGCGGCGGTGAAGTACTCCTTCGAGCGGACCATCAACACGAACCATCCCCAGCACTTCCCCGGCATCGCGTGGACGACGGACCTCCTCGGGGATTGGTTCGACAGGATCGAGACGCCGGACGAGAAGACCGTTGTGTTCGTGCTGAAGCGGCCGTTCGTGCCCCTGCTCCAGACTCTGGCAATGCCCCCCTCTTCGATCGTCTCACCCGCCTATACGGCGAAGACGGGGGAGGAAGTCGTCGGCAAGCCGATGGGAAGCGGCCCCTACACGCTGCAGGAGTGGAAGCGCGGCGCGTACATCAAGCTGAAGGCCCGCCCCGACTACTGGAAGGGCTCTCCCGCCACCGAGACGATCTTCTTCCAGGTGCAGCCGGACCCCAATCAGGCGCTCTCCTCCCTGCGCACAGGGGACAGCCACCTCGTCACGACCGTAAAGCCGCAGGCCGTGGGCGATCCCCGCCGCCTTGGCAAGGGACAGCTCATTGACATCCCCATCTACTCGCTCGGCTACTGCGTCATCAACGTGAAGAAGCCGAATCTGACGGACGTGCGCGTGCGCCAGGCGATGAACTACGCCATCGACCGGCAAAACATCTGCGACGTGCTGCTGGAGGGGACCTCGATCCCGGCGTACGGGATCCTGCCACCCGGCATGCTCGGCTACCGGGAGGATCGGCCGTTCTCGTACTCGTACGACCTGCCGAAGGCGCAGGGACTGATGAAGGAGGCGGGCTACTCCGCGGAGAAGCCCCTGAAGGTGACGCTGCACTGCTTCGACCAGGTGCGGCCCTACAACACCGTGGGCAAGCGCCTGGCAGAGAGGCTCGCTGCCGACCTGAAGAAGATCTGGGTCGAGGCGGAGATCCGCCAGATGGACTTCCAGGGATTCATCGAGTTCGTGGACCAGCGCACGGAGCACGAGCTGGGCACGATCGGCTGGTCGAGCGACACTGGGGACCCGGACAACTTCATCTACTACCTGTTCGCGCACCCGACGAACCGTTCGAACTACGAGGCGGGCCGTGCGCGCGAGCTGATGGAGCAGGCCCAGTCCGAAATGGACGAGACCAAGCGCGCGGCGCTCTACGCCGAATCGGAAGAGATCGTGCTGAAGGACGCGCCGGCGATCTTCATCAACCACCCGAAGTGGGTTAAGGGCGTCAGCAAGCGCCTGAAGGGCTACAAGCCGCACCCAATCGCAGGGGACCGGTTGTTCGACGCCTACGTGGAGTGAGGCAGGGGCCAGAGGACAGGGGTCGGAAGAGCTGGCTTTGCTCTTCCGATCCCTGACCCCCGGCCCCCGTTTTATCCGGTCCCCGGCCCCTGCCCCCCAGCCTCCGCTCCTACTCTATCCAGAGCCTCGGCCCCGGGCCGACGTATGCCTCGGAGGGGCGGATGAGGCGGTTTTCGGCGCGCTGCTCCAGGATGTGTGCGCACCAGCCCGACAGGCGCGAGAAGACGAAGATCGGCGTGTAGAGCGGGATGGGAATCCCGAGCTGGTAGTACGTGTAGGCGTGGAAGAAGTCGGCGTTGGCGAACATCTTCTTCTCGCGCGCCATGACGTGCTCCACGCGGTCGAAGATGGCGAAGAGGTGGTCGTCCTTGCGCATCTCGGCGAGGCGGTGGGCGTAGTCCTTGATGATCGCGTTGCGTGGGTCCTTGACCTTGTACACGCGGTGGCCGAAGCCCATGATCTTCTCCTTCCGCGCGAGCATGCCCATGATGTGGGACTCCGCATCGTCGGCGCTCTTGAAGGGGAGGATCATCTCCATGGCGGCCTCGTTGGCGCCCCCGTGGAGGTTGCCCTTGAGGGTGGCGATGGCGGCGGTGGCGGCGCCGTGCATGTCGGCCTGGGTGGAGGTCGTGACGCGCGCGGCGAACGTGGATGCGTTGAAGCCGTGCTCGGCGTAGAGGATCAGCGAGGTGTTCATCAGCCGGCGCTCGAACGCGTCCGGCATGCGGTCGAACAACTCATAGAGGAAGAACCCGCCGACGTCGTCCCCGGGATAGTCCAGCCGCGGCGGGGTCTTTCCCTGTGATACGCGGTGCCAGTAGCAGATGATCGAGGGCGCGATGCCGATCATGCGGGCGGCAACCTGCTCCGGCGGGAGCATCCCCTCGGGCTCGATGTGGCCGAGGAACGAAATGCCCGTGCGCAGGACGTCCATCGGGTCGGCGTCGTGCCGGATGCGCTCGAGGACTTCGCGCATGGCCATGGGGATGGCGCGGCCCTCGTTGATCCAGCGGTTGAACTCGCGCGCCTTCTCCG
>CAZUCD010000202.1:0-5774 GCA_964618855.1 uncultured Candidatus Sumerlaeota bacterium | reverse complement strand
CGGTGGTGATCTCCGTCAGCGTCTCGGCCGCGGTCGGCTTCCTCTTCGGCTTCTATCCTTCGTTCAAGGCCTCGCAGCTCGACCCGATCGAGGCCCTGCGGAGCGAGTAGGCGGGTCGGCTGCGCCATCCCGGGACATCACTCGCCCGGGAGAATCCCGAACATCGCACCCTCAGGCGTGGACTCGCGGACCATGAGCACCGCGGGCGCATGGTCATGGCGAGAGTAGCTCGCGAACTCGGGCATGGGCGCGACGAGGACCGCGTTCTCGGGAATGCTCGAGGCGGGGGAGCCGGGGGCGAGGATTCGCGTGCGCAGGGCGAGCAGCCCCGACTCCTGGAAGGCGCGTGGCTCCGGCTGCTCGTGGAACAGCGCGAAGTACGGCGCGTAGGGAATCTCCGACGCGAGGTACACCGGCCCCTCCGGGCGGAGTCTCCACGCGCGGTCCAGCGCCTCGAGCACACCGGCCTGCCATGCATTCGGGTTCGCCTCCGCGAGGGCGCGGACGCCGCGCTTGCACTCCTCCACCGAGTGCCCGACGAGGACCACGACGACACCCGCGCTCAGCCACCGGGGCAGCTTGCCGCGGTGGTGCAGCAGGTGCATCCCCTCCGCGCATGCCATGGCGAGCGCGGGCACGAGCAGGATCGAGCGGAGCGCATGCGGGATCCCGTCGCGCGTGAAGGCCGCGCCGAGGGGCGCCGCAGCCAGCAGCACAACGAGCGCGATGCCGCGCGCCCGCGCCTCCGGACCGTCGCCCACCAACAGGCGCCGCAGGGCCGCATACACCCCGAGCATGGCGAGGGGCGCGTGCGCCAGCGCCGCGAAGCCCGAGTCGGGCAGGTGGTGCCTCGGGTTCGAGTCGCCCGTAAGAAACAGAAAGAAAGGCGAGAAGTGCGCCGCATAGTTCGATCCCGCAGCACGCAGACCCGGCACCAGACCCTCACGGAACACGGAAACGCGGCCGAACCGGTACGAGCCCTCCGGCCCGATGGCGTAGAGGAACACGGGGACCGACAGCGCCAGGAACGCCGCGGCGAACCACGCCGCCAAACGCCATTGCGTGCGAAGCCGCTGCGGCCCCAATCCCGCCACCAATGCCGCCGCCAGCAGCGCCACCCCGGGTCGCACGGGATCGTACGCATAGAACGCCAACCCGAGCAGGAGGCCGCCGAGGACCGCCAGGGTGCGGCGCTCGCGCCCCTCGCGCCAAAGCCCCAGCCACGCCAATGCAATCCCGCAGAGCACCAGCGGGGGGACCAGGCTGCCCTGCTGGGCCCAGCGGGAGAAGACCACCGACGCGGGCATCGCCGCCGTGGCGAGTGCCGCCACGGCGCTGCCGCTGCGCGCACCCCAAAGGTAACCGAGCCACGCAGCCGCAAGGATCGCCGCCACACCCGCCAGCGCCGCCACGGCGCGCGTCGTCCCGCGCGACAGGCCCCCGATTCCCACGATCGGCGCCGAGAGGTACTGGTAGATCGCGGACGTCTTGTCCCCGAAGACGTCGATGAATAGCGGCACGGGACCGGTCCGCGAAACACCCGTCTCGTGGAGCACTCCGTGGCGGCCCGTCCGGGCGATTTCCAGGGCCGTGTAGCCCTTCTCCAACTCGTCGCGGAACATCCCCGGCGGGTTGGCGGAAAGGCCGTCAAATCTCATGATGGCACCAAAGGTCACGGCGAAGACGACGGCCATCCACCAGACGAGCACGCGGGCATCCGCGCGGGTTTCGCCTGCGTTCATGGGAATCGCGCGGGGCCGGGGCCGGGTGAAACCCCGGAAACCCTCAGGTGTTCTTCAGCAGCTCGAACGGCTGCTTGTTGTCGGCGCGCGAGTGCGCCTCCGCGCCTGTGATCAGCCCCTGCTGGTAGAGCTCCATCAGCGCCTCGTCCATCAGCTTCATCCCGAGCTTCTTGCCGGCCTGCATCGCATTCTGGAGCTGGTACGTCTTCCCCTCGCGGATGAGCTGGGAAACGCCCGAGGTGAAGATGAGGACCTCCAGCGCGAGCACCGCCCCGTTGCCGTCCTTGCGCGGGACAAGCTGCTGCGAGAGCACGCCGCGGATCGACTCCGAGATCATCGTGCATATCTGCTGCTGCTGGCTGGGCGGGAAGACGTCGAGGATGCGGCCGACCGTGCGCGCGGCGGAGCTGGTGTGCAGCGAGCTGAAGACGAGGTGGCCCGTTTCGGCGGCCGAGATCGCGATGGAGATCGTGTCCTGGTCGCGCATCTCGCCGATCATGATGATGTCGGGGTCTTCGCGGAGCGCTGCTCGCAGGGCGCGCGCGAAGCTCTCCGTGTGGCGCCCCACCTCGCGCTGCGTGACCGCGCAGCTTTGCGAGCGGTGGACGTACTCGATCGGGTCCTCCACCGTGATGATGTGGTCCGTCCGCGCCTTGTTGACCATGTCCACCATCGCGGCGAGCGTCGTCGTCTTTCCCGATCCCGCCGGGCCCGTCACGAGCACCATCCCCTGGTGGTACTCGGTAAGCGTCTTCGCGACCGGGGGCAGGCCCAACTCGTCCATCGTCGGCACGCGGTCGCGCACGATGCGGTAGGAGCCATCCCAGCCGAGCCGCTGCCTGAAGATGTTGCATCGGTAGCGCCCCCCCCCGGGTAGCTCGAGGGCGAAGTCGAGGGACTGCGCATCGAGCAGCCACTCGCGCTGGCGGTCGGAGAGCGCTGAGAAGTTCAGCTCCTCGCTCAGCTCCGGTGTCAGCGGGGGCACGCCGAGTGAATCGAGGTAGATGATCTGACCGCCGCGGCGCATGAAGGGCGGGCGCCCGACGCTCAGGTGCAGGTCGGAGCATCCCCAGTGCCTGCCGAGTCGCAGGAAGTCCGGAAGGGTTTGCGGAAGGGGCCCGCCTCCCTGTGCGGCAACCCGTGGCGCGGGAGCGGGCGGTGCGGGGGCTGGCGCCGCTGAGGGCGCGGAAGCCCTCGGGAGTGCAACCGGCTGCGAGGCGGGCATCGACGGGCGTGGCGCAACCGCGGGCGCGCCCCCGGCGGGGGCGGCCGGCGGTGCCGTGGGTCGCGGTGGAGGAGCGGCCGGAGGAGGCGCGAGTCCACCCCCTGCGCGCGCGCCGCCGCCGGCCATCGGACCCGCCTCGGCTTCAAGTTTCGACAACTGCACGGGCGTCAGGAAGTGCCGCGCGATCATCAACTCGCCGGCGGTCGTCGATGGGTTCGCCTGCAGCTCCTGGCGGATCACCTCGCCCTGCTTGCGCGTCAGGAACCGGTAGTTCTGCGCGAGTTCGATGATGACGTCGTCGAGCGGGGTCATGGACGGGGTTCGCGAATCGGGAATCGGGAGTATGGACCGGAAACTATGGGAACGCGCGTTGGATGCAGGATAGGCCGTGCTACGGGAAGCCGCACCGGAGACCATCCCCTCCCGCTAGGCGCGCTTCTGCTTCTTGTGCAGGTCCATTGCCACGCAGAAGGCCTTGTAGAAGTCCTTCACCGTGCGCATCTCCCAGTCGGAGAGGAGCCCGTCCTCGTAGGTCTTCCGGACATCGTTGAACATCGCAAGGAGCTGGAGGCGCATCGCCTCGATCTGGTCGTTCGTGAGGTCCTTCATGTCGTTGAGGCACTGCGCGACGCGGTGGTCCTCGGCGCTGATCTCGGACGTGTCGGCGATGACGGCGTCATGGGATGCAGCCGCGGTCGGGGCCGGGGCGCGCGGGGCCATGACGGGGGCCGGCGGGGCCTCGTCCGCCATCTCCTCAAAGAGCGGGATGTCGTCCTGCGGTGGCTCGACGTGCTTGGGGACGCGGCTCGATGACGCCGGGATCGGCGGCAGGGCCGTCTGGCGCGTCTCACGATTGGCGTCGAGGACGCTGCCGGTATCCTCCGTGATCGCGAGCTTCTCGTCCACGTCGGCCAGCCAGTCGACGAACGCCTCCTCGTCGCCGTCCCGCGGGACGACGCCGGAGTGCGTGCGCTGCGCGCCGGTCTCCGCGGCCTTCTGCACGGCGAGGTTGTACATTTCCTTCAGGCGGGGGTTGCCCGGCGCGATGGTGATCGCCTCGTCGATGACGCTGACGGCGCGGCCCCAGTCCTGCGACTCGATCAACTTCTTGGCCCCTGCCTCGAACGCCTGCATCGCGGGGACGCGCTTGCCGCCCTGATGGTGGAGCTTGCCCTGGATGATGTACGCGACGGCGTTCTCGGGATCGAGCTCGAGGAGCTGGTCGCACGCCTCCTGCGCGCCCTTGAGCTGGTTGTACCTCAGGTAGAAGTCCACGACCCACTTGAGCTGCTCGGCGGAGGCGTCTGGGCGACCCATGCGCGCGAACAGGAACGACAGCTCCTTGCGCGCCTTCACCGCGCCAGGCTGGAGCATGATGAGGATGTTGTAAATCGCCAGCGTCTTCTCGAGTTCCCCGCGCACCGCGTAACTCTCCGCGGCCTGCAGGTACTCGCGGTACGCGTCGTCCTTGCGGTTCAGTTCAAGGTAGAGCGCGGCGAGCTTGCAGCGCGTGACCTCGTTGCGCGGGTCCAGGTCGCAGGCTTGCTCCAGGTAGGGGAGCGCCTCCTGGTGCCGACCCTGGTTGATGAACATTTCACCGCGGAACAGCAGGTCGCTCGACTTGTCCTCCTGGCCGAACAGGGCCTTGGCGACGTCGGATACGTCGCAGTCATAGTACAGCGCGACGAGCTCCACGAGCAGGCCGCCCTCGTGCGCCTCGCAGTTTGCGTACTGGCAGCGGAAGGTCTTCTCCGAGACGTCGATGATGAGCGACTTGCGCACCAGGTCCTTGTGGATCGGGCAGTGCACGCGCACGATGTCCCCTTCCTGGTAAACGGAGTTCTCTGTGAACCCCATTTTCTTCAGGACGAGGAATGGATCCAGGGAGGCGTTGAACGAGTAGTCGGAATCTTTCAGGTCGAAGCGTGCCATGGAATCCCCGAGGTCGTGTCCTCATCGCGCAAGCGGGCGCGTGCCCGGATGCCGCCGGTGTGGAAAGCTTCCGGGCAGGATGCTGGCGACTGCCGACTGCGGCAAGGGCATAATGCCCCAAATTCAAGGCCCTGCTGCCCCCTCAGGGAATCCCCTACAGGAGTTTCGCGACCTCGGACCGCCAAAAGGCGCCATCTCGCGTCCCCACATACTTGGCGACCGCACGCCCATCCTTGTCGAACACGACCATGCAGGGAATCCCGCGCACGCCACCGACGGCGCTCTCGAGGGCGCTGTTGGAGACCAGTTCCACGAAGGGCGCCGGTTGGGACTCCGAGTACTTCGCCGCCTTTGACTTGTCGCCAGACTGACAAACGCTGACGATTTCGACAGAGTCCCCCCACTCCTCTTTCAACTGCTTGAAGATCGCCCGCTGCTGCAGGCACGGGCCGCACCAAGTCGCCCAGAAGTCGAGGATCACCGGCTTGCCGGCGTAGGCGGAGAGGGCCACCGGGTCCCCTTCGAAGGTCTCCGCGTGGATGCCATCCAAGGTCAGATTGCGAGGGACGCCACCCGAGGCCGGTGCGCACGCCCGAAGCACGACGAAGCCTACGAACAGCACGATCAGGACCTTGAGAATCGTTTCCGTCTTGGCGAGCATGGCGCATGCCTCCGGGGACTGGGAACACTACCACCCCCCCACCCCTGCATTCAATGGGACATGCGCGGGGTACATTCCCCAAAATCCAGACGTCACCTTATGCGCAGACGCGCAACACTTCGCCCATCAGAACAGTGGCGGAAACTCGGGGGGAAAACTGGGGAAGGCGCCGCCCCTGCTCTCCGCGCCGGCGCCGGGAAGGGGCCATTCAAGG
>CAZUCD010000201.1:0-5791 GCA_964618855.1 uncultured Candidatus Sumerlaeota bacterium | reverse complement strand
CCATGCGAAGGCCGTCGCGTGCTCGATGGCCGCTGCGGGCCTCACCGCCGCGCTGGGCGGATCCAACGAGCAGGTCGAGAACGCCGCGGAGATAGGCATGGAGCACAACCTCGGCCTCACGTGCGACCCGATCGGAGGCCTCGTCCAGATCCCCTGCATCGAGCGCAACGCCATGGGCGCCGTGAAGGCCATCAACGCAAGCCGCCTCGCCATGCACGGCGACGGCACCCACAAGGTCAGCCTCGACAAGGTCATCAAGACCATGCGCGACACCGGGCGGGACATGCAGAGCAAGTACAAGGAGACCAGCCGCGGCGGGCTCGCCGTCAACGTGGTCGAGTGCTGACGCCCCCCTAGGCGCGCAGGACGGGGTTCGCGACCGACTTCCAGATCGGCACGCGGGCCTTCAGCTCATCGATCAGGTGCCGCGCCGCCTCGAACGCCTCCGCGCGGTGCCCCGAGGCCGCCGCCACGATCACGGAGGACTCCCCGGGCGGCACATCACCGATGCGGTGCACGAGCGCCACGGCCCTCAGGCTCCAGCGCGCGCACGCCTCCTCGGCCAGCAGCCGCATCTGAGCCTCCGCCATGCCTGCATAGTGCTCGTACGCCAGGCCGGAGATGGCCGTGCCGTTCTCCGTGCCGCGCACGATGCCGCTGAACGTCACGAGGGCCCCGACCTCCGTGTCGGCTGCGGCCGAGTCGCCCGCCCCCGCGGGAAGGCCAAGCTGGCGCACAACCTCGTCCACCGAGATCGCGGAGGCGCGGACCTCCACGAGCATCCGCGCGCCGCTCACTTGCCCGCGTCGGCCTCGCGCTCGAGCGCCTCGACGTCCACGCCAAGCCCCTGCAGCGACGCGCGCGCCGTCGAGCCCACCGTGAACGCACGCATCCGCTCCTTCAGCATCGAGAACATCATCGCGTTCATGTTCATGCTGCCGGGGTCGGGCTGCTCGACAGGCCGGTAGCGCGCCTTGTACACCTCGCGATAGAGCTCTATCGCCTTGTCCGTCTGCTTCACGTAGGCATGCAGCCTTGCCAGTGCGTTCATCGCCTCGTATCGCAGGAACGTGTCCCCGGCGTTCTGCCGGGCCTGCTCGTACGCGTCGATCGCGGGGGTGAAGTACTGCGAGTCGCCCGTCAGGAAGAGGCGGTTCTCGTTCGCATAGCCAAGCGCCAGCGAACCGAGCGCGCGCTCCTCCGGAGACTGCGCCTGCCGAAGGAACTCCTCGTAGAGCCGGATCGCCTCGCCGGTGTTCGCCGCGGAGCCCACCGGGTCCCCCGCAAAGTAGTAGCTGTCCCCCTGCAGGAGCACGGCGGCGCGCGCCACGGCCGCCTTCGGGTACTCGTCACGCACCTTCTGCGCCTTCTCGCGCACCTCCGCCATCTTGGCGGCGCGCTCCGGCGTTCCGAAAACCGTCTTCGAGATCGCCTCCTGGTAGGCGAGTTCCGCCCCGTAGAACAGGTCGTTCGCCTTCTCCATCTGGCCCGTGTGCCAGTTCCTGTAGGCGAGCGTCCCCACCCAGATCAGCGACCCGAGCAGGACCAGGTTCAGGATGTGCTTGCGGTGGTCCAGAATCCAGCCGACGCCGAGCTCGATCCGTTCCTCGACATCGAGCTCGACCTGCGCATTGGCCGGCCGCGGTAGTTCCTTCACTTCAGCCATGACGTATCGGTTCCTTGGTGCCTTCGGCGGACGCTAGTCCCGCCAGCATACGGCAAACAACGAGCCTAGCCGCCGACACGGGCCCCCCGGCAAGGGGTTTTGGAGGTGGACCTTCCCCAGTTTTCCCCCCGAGTTTCTACTACGGTTCTGACGTGCGTGGTTTTGCGCGTCCGCGAATCTGGTATCGCCTGGTTCTTGGGGAATGTCCGGGCTTTGGAGGTGGTTGAACCTCCGCCGCGCCTCCTAGGGCTCCGCCGGGGCGGCGCCGGACACCTCGGCCTCCAGGGCCGCACCGCACTTCGGGCAAAACCGTGTACCGGGTTCACATGGGTAGCTGCAATTGGGGCAGGCCGCCTTCTTGTCGAACAAGGGGGAAGCGATGTTGAAACTGTGCATCTGGTAGCCGCGCCTGCCCTCGGGACTCCCCTTCATGACCACCGTGATCGTGCCCGCCCCATTCCCAAACGTACCGGCGTAGGTCAGGCGCACGAACTTTCCGCCAGTGTTGCTCTCCACGAACGTCCCGGTGAGGTTCCACGCAGTCAGGGGACCCATCACCTCGGATGTTCGTTGCATGACGGAGGCCAGCGTCTCCTGCGAGTGTTCGCTCCGGAACTCGGGATGGCTCTCGTGCCACGCCCCCGCCGCGTCACTGTTCTGCAGTCGGACGAGGAAGGCGTCGGCGTCGGGCTTTGCATCACCCGTTCCCTTTGCGACGAAGATTCCGAAAGCCGCGACGCAGCCGATGCCCAGGAGGAAGCAAACGAGGCACCCCATCGCGACGAGGCGGATGGGGGAGATGGCCGACCGCTTCACGGAAGCCGGGGGTTGATGTTCGCCCGGGGGTTGGCTCGGCAGTTGGGGCACGAGGATGGGTCACCTTCCCGGAGGCAGCACCGGGCGTTCGTGGAGTGTCAGAAGAGGTCGATCGACTCCTCGGGATCGCCGCCCACCAGGTCGAGCGCGCGTTTCGGCCGGTCCACTTCGACGCGGTTCCGCCCGAGTTGCTTCGCGCGGTAGAGGGCCTCATCGGCCCGGGCGAGGAGTTGTGTCACGTTCGCCCCCGCCCCCGTCGCGGATGCGACGCCTATGCTCACGGTCACGCCGATCTCCGTCCTGTTGACTGGGACGCGGACGCTCGTGATCGCGGAGCGCACGCGATCCGCCACCTGGCAGGCGCCGTGGAGCCCCGTCTGCGGCAGAACGGCGACGAACTCCTCGCCGCCGGCGCGTCCGATGAAGTCCACGTCGCGCACCGCCGTCCCGAGGGCGCGCGCGAACGCCTTCAGAACCGCGTCCCCCGCCTGGTGCCCAAACGTGTCGTTCACCTTCTTGAAGTGGTCCAGGTCCATCACAAGCACGCTGATGGGGAGTTCGTACCGCCGCGCACGCTGGCATTCCGCCTCGAAGCGCTCCATCACTGTCTGCCGGTTGTTCAGCCCCGTCAGCCCGTCGTGCGTCGCCCTTCGTTCAAGCTCCTCCAGCAGGTCGAAGTTGTAGAGCACCACGCCGAGCAGGTCGCCGATGACGAAGAACGTCTGCATGCGCGGTTCGTCCTCGGACCAGGAAGAGTCCGGCAGCACCGTGAAGAACCCGCACGTGCGCGTGCCCCGGGTGATCGGCGTCGTGACAAAGGAGTCCGCCGCGACCCGGCTGATGCCCCCCGCGTCCGAGGGGGGCAGGGCGTCGAGGAAAGACCAGTCCGACCCCCGCTCGTCCGGCGCAAGCACCTCCCAGGCCTTGCGCAGGTGCTCCCGCAGCATCTCCCTCGCCTCCGCGGTTATCCCGTTGGGGCAGTGCGCATAGGGGAGCGGCTGGCTCGAGTGCGGCAGCGCAACAAGGATGAACGGCACGTCCAGCAGCCGGGGAAGAGTTGTCCCGAGCACGGGGCCCAGGTTCGACCTCTGCATCGTCCGGAGCAGCCGGCTCGACAGCTCGTAGAGCGTCTGGATGCGCATGACCTGCGATGCTGTGCGCAGCCGCTTGCCGTCGTAGGTGAGCTGGCTCCCGTCGATCAATCCGCACAGGTAGAGGGCATCCGGGGGCTCCTCCAGGTGCGCGACGGCATCGAAGGACAGGGAGCGCTTCGCCCCCCCCGGACCACCGCCGCAGGTGATCAGGACGGGCGGGACCGTCTGCGAGGCGCGCGCGATCGCAAGGCGCCGCAGGGCGTCCTCCCCCGCGTCCAGGCTGGCGAAGATCGCCGAGTTTTCCCTCGTCGCGAGGGTTGCCGCCTCCTCCGAGTCCCGCGCCACGACAAGCGTCACCGCGGAGGTGCCGCGAAGGCCCTCCATCCAACGCGCCGGCACGCCCAGAAGCACCAGCCGGCGCACCGCCCGGTTGATTCGTCCCCCGACAAGCCGCTCGAACTGGTCCGGCATACATCCTCACTTTCGGAGCAGAGCGTGCCCCGCAGGGCCGCCGTATGCGAGGAAAAAAGGGGGGCACCGAATCTTCCCGTTACCCGGGCCCCCGCGGGGCTTGTCACTCCCGCGGCCCGGCGCCACTGTTTCCGCACGGCGGCCCCCAACCATGCGGCTCTTCGCGGCCCTCTCGCTGCTCCTGCTGAACTTTCTCGTCCTCTTCTTCGTGCTGAGGGAGCGCGACCGCTCGCGCGTTGGCATCTTCGTCCTCGTGAACGCAGCGGCCCTGATCCTGTACGGCTCGGGACTGCTCGCCCTCGAGGTCAACCGCGAGTCCGCCATCGGCGTGCTCATGCCAGTGCTCTGCGCCCTGATCGTGCCTGCGGGCTACCTCCTCCTCGCCGTCACGCACCCGGACCCGATCAGCCCCCTGTGGCGCAAGCGGTCCGTGGCCTTCGTCGCCTTCATGCCGGCGATCGGGCTCCTCGCCTTTGCCGACTTCCGGTCCTTCCCCCAGCACCCCCTCGGCTATCGCGTGGACCTCTCCGGGGACCTGCAGGACCGCGCGTGGCTCTTCGCCACCTACGTGTACTTCCTGATGTGGACGATGACCGCGCTCGCCTCCTTCGGCCTGCGGTACCGGCGGAGCCCACCCGGCCCCGTCCGCGACCTTTCCAAGCACATGATCGGCGCGATTTTCGGCACGCTCACCTTCGCCGTCCTCTTCTGGCTGGTCACCCGGGACGAGTTTCGCGGCGTGCTGCCCTCACCGACGCTCCTCGGGGCCGTCCTGGCCCAGCTCGGGCTCTTCATCGCCATCAGGCAGGGCGACTTCGAGCGGCCCTTCCTCCTCAGCCGCTGGCTCTTCTACACGCTCGCCGGCGCCACGGCCCTCCTCGTCGTCTCGCTCGTCCTGCAGCTCTACGAAATCGTCGCGCAGCGCCCCCTGATTCCCGGCGACAACCAGGCGTACATCCTCGCCATCGCCGTCATACTCATGCTGTTCCTCGCGACACTTCCAACGCCACAGTCGTGGTTCGACCGCTTGTTCTTCCGGCGCGCGTGGGAGTACCGCAAGCTCGTCGTCGAGGCGCAGCGCGAGCTGCGCGAGACGCAGGAGCGCCTCCGCCGCGCCGAGCGCCTCAGCATGGTCGGCGAACTCGCCGCGCGCATCGCCCACGAAATCAAGAACCCCCTCGGTCCCATCAAGGGCTACACGCAGATGCTCCGAGAGAAAATCGAGCGGCAGGAAAACCTCTCCCAGCGCGATCAGATGCTCTCCCACCTCGAGATCATCGCGGAGGAGGTCGCCGCCATCGACCGCAAGGTCCACACCCTGCTCGACATCGCCCGGCGCCCCATGCCGGAACGCCACGTCCTCGACCCGAACGCGCTTGCGGAGCGCACCGCCACGCTCCTGCGCCTCGAGGTCGCGGCCACACCGGGCTCCATCCGCCGGGTCGAGATCGACTCGCGCCTCGCACCCACCCTTCCCGAAGTCACCGCCGACCGCACGCGCCTTGAGGAGGCCCTGCTCAACCTCGGCCGCAACGCCCTCGAGGCGCTCTCCGATGACGGCGAAATCTCCATCTCCACGCAGGCCGTGAACGCACCCGACGGAACACCCGGCGTCGCGTTCACCATCCGGGACAACGGCCGCGGCCTTTCCAGGGAGGCGCAGGAAAAGCTCTTCATGCCATTCTTCACCGACAAGCCCGGCGGCACCGGCCTCGGGCTCGCCATCGCCCGCTCTCATGCGGAG
>CAZUCD010000200.1:496-5846 GCA_964618855.1 uncultured Candidatus Sumerlaeota bacterium | reverse complement strand
GGATGGGCCCCAGCCTGCGCCGGCTGGGCAGAATCCGCGCTGCCGACGGGATCTTCGCGGTTCGGGGGAACCACGATGCCCGGGTGCCGCTCCGGGAGACCGAGCGGCTGATGGGGCGAGCGGGGATTCAATTGCTGGAGAACCGCCATCAGGTCGTGCGGCCGGTGCGTCGCCGGGGCGGCCATCCCACCCGGGGCGGCGGCGCGCCCGGGGCGTTCACTCTGGCCGGCGTGGGGGACATGTGGACGGCGCCGTGCCTGCCTGGCGAGGCGCTCCGCGGCGCGGACCCCCAACTTCCGTCGATCATGCTCTCGCACAATCCCGCGGCCGTGAGGATCCTCCCCGACGCGGCGCGGGTGGACCTGCTGCTGTGCGGCCACACCCACGGCGGCCAGGTGCGCCCCTTCCACCGCGAGGTCCCGCTCCTCGCGGGTGGCGAGTCGAGCCACGTCAGCGGACTGGGCAGGCACGGCGGGACCTCCGTCTACGTGAGCCGGGGCGTGGGGACGAGCGCCATGCACTTCCGCTGGAACTGCCGTCCGGAGATCGCGCTCATCGTCCTGCGCGACGAAGGCGCGGGCGGGTAGGCAGGCCGATGCGCCGCACTCGCCCCAAGGTGCTCGAACTCTGTGCCGTGGACTTCACGGTGCGGCAGTTCCTCGTGCCGCTTGTCTTCCACCTGGAGGACCACGGGTGCGAGGTCCATGTCGCATGCTCCAAGGGACCCTACTGGGACGAGCTGGTGGAGAAGGGCATCCGCATGGTGGAGATGCCCATCTCGCGGAGCCGGGACCTGCGGAGCCACATGCGGAGCATCTGGCGCATCGCGCAATGGATCATACGCAACAAGCCCGACGTCGTGCACGTGCACACGCCGGTGGCCTCGCTGGTGGGACGCCTCGCGGCGCGGCTCTGCGACGTGCCCGTGCTGATCTACACGGCGCACGGGTTCTACTTCCACGAGCTGATGCCGCCGAAGGAGTACCGCCTGCACGCGTGGATCGAGTACATGTTCTCGGCGCTGCAGTCGCACCTGTTCTGCGTGAGCGAGGAGGATGTGCAGGCGGCGATCCGGCTGGGCATCGCCCGGCCGCAGGACGTGACGTACATCGGCAACGGGATCGACTCGCGCCGATTCAACCCGGACCGTCCCGAGTCTCGCGAGGCGCGGTTCCAGATCCGCGAGGAACTTGGGATCCCGCGCGCCGCGCAGGTTGTCACGGCGATGGGGCGCATGGTCCGCGAGAAGGGCTGGCTTGACCTGCTGGAGGGGGCGCGCCCGCTGCTGGAGCGGCACCACGCGCTGCACCTGATCCTCGCGGGGGACACCGTCACGGCCGACCGCGACGGCGTGAAGGAGGAGGTCGAGAGGCTGGTCTCGCAGGAACCCTACAAAGGGCGCGTCCACCTGATCGGGATGCGCGACGACGTGCCAAGCGTGCTGATGGCGACGGATGTGTTCTGCCTGCCGAGCTACCGCGAGGGCCTCTCGACGTCGGTGCTCGAAGCGATGATGATGGCGCGCCCCGTGGTTGCGTACCGCATCCGTGGCTGCCGCGAGTCGATCGTGGACGGGCAGACGGGATTCCTCGTGACGCCCGGCGCCCCCGCGGACCTGACGGGGGCGATCGACTACCTGCTGAGGAACCCCTCTGTGGGTATCTCGATGGGGCAGGCGGGGCGGCGGCGCGCCCTTGCAAGGTACGAGCTGGCGACGGTCCTGCGGCGCGAGTGGACGGCGATGGTGCAGATTCTCTCGGCGGCCCACAGGTGAGGCGCATCCTCGTGGCCGGCGGGACCGGCTTCACCGGGGAACGCCTCGCGCGGCGCCTTGTCGACCGCGGGTACAAGGTGCTGGTGCTGACGCGGCATCCGGACCAGCCGGTCGCTCGGGCGCTCGCCGAGTATGGCGCAATCATCCGCGAGGGTGACTGCACGCGCCGCTGGACCCTCTGGGAGACGCTCGAGGGATGCGACGCGCTGGTGTCGTGCTCCCACACGCGGTACGCCGAGGCCTGCGTCCAGGCGTGCCGCACGATGGGGGTCTCGCGCCTGATCGTGATGTCCTCCACGAGGCGGTTCACGCACTTCCCGGACCGGACGTCGCAGGAGGTCATCGAGGGCGAGGCGGCGGTGGCGGTGAGCAACCTCGACTGGACGATCCTGCGGTGCACGATGATCTTCGGCGGATCGCGGGACCGAAACGTCACGCGTCTGGTGGAGTGGTTCCGCAGGCACGGCTACTTTCCGGTGTTCGGCCGCGGCACGAGCCTCGTCCAGCCGGTGTACGTGGAGGACGTCGTGGACGGGCTGGTCACGGCGGTCGAGGGCGAGGACAGCGTGGGGCACGCGATCAACCTGGCCGGGCCGACGGCAATCGACTTCCAGAAGTTCATTTCGGAGATCAGCCGCGCGGTCCGCGGCAAGCCGCCGGTGTTCATCGGCATCCCCTTCTCGTTGGCGCTTGGCGCGGCGATCCTGGCAGAACCGATGCTCCAGCGCCATGAGATCACGCCCGCAATGATCCGCCGGCTGAACGAGGACAAGCACTGCAGCATCCACGTGGCCGAGGAAATCCTCGGGTTTCGCGCCACGCCGTTTGCGCAGGCGCTCCGCCTGAAGATGGAGGGACGAGCCGAGGTGGACGCGATCTACCGCAGGCAAGTCGAGGCGGAGGCCTGACGGTGCCGCGCGTGGCGGCCATCGTCCCCGTGAAGAGGCGCCCGATGGAACGGCGCATGACCCTGGCCGAAGGGGACTCGTACGACGTGCTCGCGGCGTCGCTCGCGATGATGGGCATCGCGGAGGGTGACGACATCCCCGATGCGCGGATGGCGCAGCTCCTCGAGGCCGACGCCGGGGAACGGGCGCGGCAGATCGCGTGGTCCATGGTCGGGACGGCACCCCGGACCCGTCGGCAGGTCGAGGCGGCCCTGGTGCGTAGGAAACTCCCCCGCCGGGCCATCGAGGAGGCGATCGCCGCCCTCGAACGAACTGGATACCTCGACGAGCGGGCCTACGCACGCGACCTGGTCGAGGCCAAGGGGCGGGCTTCCCGGCAGGGCCCGCTGCTGGTGGATGCGAAGCTGGAGGAATCCGGCGTCTCGCGGGCTGCGAGGGAAGAGGCACTGCAACCACTGCGCGAGGACCAGCGCGAACTCGCACGGGCGGCTCTCGCGAAGTGGCTCGCCCGGCACGTTGCAGGGGACCCGCGCAGGCTCGCACGCGCCGCGGCCGACCATCTCGCCCGGCGCGGATTCGAACCGGAAGTGATCCTTGAGGTGATCGACGGGGAGCCGAGGCTCGCGGGGGGCGAGGATTAGCGGGAATTCGGGGATGTCCCGGTCAGGGGCCGCGGGGGGCCGGTGGAGAGAGGCGTCGAAAGTCCTCCCGAATCCCGTTGCGTTGGTGGGGGGTGGTGGGGGATACTCCTCTCAACATTGTTGTTCTGTCCGTAAGAATGCGGTCAACCGCACACGAAGATCCCTCCTACGTCACGCTCCCAAGCCTTCCTGAATCCGTCCCGGGCCACGTCCCTGCGGCGGAGGCGAGCCAGCCAGAACCAGTCGCCTTGCGCTGCATACAATGATCCCGAAGTAACGGATTACACGCATGTCCCTTGAATCACTGCGGGTTGACGCCCGCTTCCACCGACTCCTTCGCTCGAAGGGGATCGAAACCCCCACGCCCATCCAGTCGAAGGCCATACCGGCCGCGCTGACGGGGGGCGACCTCGTCGCCATCGCCCAGACGGGCACCGGCAAGACACTGGCCTTCGGGCTGCCCGCGCTGACGCGGCTCGCCCAATCGCCCCGCCACGGCACGAGCATGCTCGTGCTGGCGCCGACGCGCGAGTTGGCCCACCAGGTCCACGAGGTCCTGACGCCGCTTGCCAAGGCGGTCGGCCTGACGACGGCCTGCATCTATGGCGGCGTCGGCATGGCGCCCCAGACGACGGCGCTGCGCCGCGGCGCCAACATCGTGGTCGCCTGCCCCGGCCGCCTGCTCGACCACATGGGCGAGGGGAACATCCTGCTCGGCCGCGTCTCGATCCTCGTCCTCGACGAGGCGGACCGGATGCTCGACATGGGTTTCCTGCCGGACATCCGGCGGATCCTGTTCGCGCTTCCGCGGGAGCGCCAGACAATGATGTTCTCCGCGACCTTCCCGCCGGAAATCGCGAGGCTGGCCGCGACGATGATGCGCGACCCCGCCCGCGTGGAGGCCGGACCGGTCTCCCGCCCGGTGGACTCGGTCCGCCAATTGGTCTACTCAGTCTCCAAGCAGGACAAGCCGACGCTTCTGAAGAACATCCTGCGGCTGGACGAGGTCGGCTCAACGCTCGTCTTCGTTCGCACGAAGCGTTCTGCGGACAAGTTGGCGAAGGTGCTGCTCGCGGCGGGCTTCCCCGTGGACGCGATCCACGGCGACCAGTCGCAGAACCGCCGGCAGCGCTCCCTGGACGGCTTCAAGTCCGGTCGGCACGAGGTGCTCGTCGCGACCGACGTCGCCGCGCGCGGGCTCGACGTGAAGGGCATCAGCCACGTCATCAACTACGACCTGCCCGGCACGGCGGAGGACTACGTCCACCGAATCGGCCGCACGGGCCGCGCCGACGCCACCGGCGACGCCATCACGTTCGTGACGCACGAGGAAACGCAGGACCTTCGCGCGATCGAGAGGGCGCTCGGGCGCCAGATCGAGCGCGCGCGGTGGTCGGGCATGCCCGAGGTCGCGGCGCCTGCGTCCGCGGCGGACCTCGCAGGGGAACGGCGGCCGGTGCGCGCGCACCAGCAGGCGCGCCCCCAGCGCTCCGGCGGCGGACGTCCTCATCGTGGCCAGGGCCGCTCGGGCGGGCAGGCACGTCCCTCCGGCGGGTCGGCACCATCTAAGGTGACCGTCGTCCGCTCCTGGTAATGCCCGCTGGTTCCGAATGAAGCCCGGGGGCGCCGTTTCGGCGCCCCCGTTTTCTTTACTTCCGCACGCCGCTGAACGCGCCCAGACCCGGATAGAAGCCGACGTTGCCCAGCTCCTCCTCGATCCGGAGGAGCTGGTTGTACTTTGCAATCCGGTCGCTGCGCGAGAGCGATCCCGTCTTGATCTGCCCCGCGTTCGTCGCCACGGCGATGTCCGCGATGGTCGAGTCCTCGGTCTCCCCGCTGCGGTGGGAGATGATCGACGCGTAGCTCGCGCGCTTGGCCATCTCGATGGTGTCGAGCGTCTCGGTGAGGGAACCGATCTGGTTCACCTTCACGAGGATGGCGTTGGCGGTGCCCTCCGTGATGCCGCGGTGGAGGTACTTGACGTTCGTGACGAAGAGGTCGTCGCCGACGAGCTGCACGCGGTCGCC
>CAZUCD010000200.1:0-486 GCA_964618855.1 uncultured Candidatus Sumerlaeota bacterium | reverse complement strand
CCAGGTCTCCCAGTCGTTCTCGTCGCAGCCGTCCTCGATCGAGACGATCGGGTAGCGCATGACGAGCTTCTCATAGAGCTCGATCATGTCGTC
Source organism: uncultured Candidatus Sumerlaeota bacterium (assembly GCA_964618855.1). Taxonomy (GTDB): domain Bacteria; phylum Sumerlaeota; class Sumerlaeia; order SLMS01; family JANRJK01; genus CAZUCD01. The sequence continues at coordinate 393 of CAZUCD010000200.1, read as the reverse complement.
GCCGGAGTACTCCGCCTTGTCGGACTTCTTGAAGACGTAGGCTTTCTTTTCCTTGTCGTAGAGCTCGGACGCGGCGCAGTCGAGGGCGATGCGGATGTCCGTGCCCGGGCGGTAGCCTGCCCTTTCCGTGGCGATCATGAGGGTGTCGAGGACCTGCTCCGCGGTGGAGAGGTTGGGGGCGAAGCCGCCCTCGTCCCCGACGTTGGTGTTCATGCCCTTGTCCTTGAGGACCTTCTTGAGGGCGTGGAAGACCTCGGCGCCCATGCGGAGTGCCTCGCGGAACGTGGGCGCGCCGACGGGCACCACCATGAATTCCTGGAAGTCCACCGTGTTGTCGGCGTGCGCGCCGCCGTTGACGACGTTCATCATCGGGACGGGGAGCTCCTTGGCATT
>CAZUCD010000199.1:0-5866 GCA_964618855.1 uncultured Candidatus Sumerlaeota bacterium | reverse complement strand
CTACACCCCCGCCGGGGTTGCATCTGGTGGGCGAAACAGGGATCGAACCTGTGACCCCCAGCTTGTAAGGCTGGTGCTCTAACCAGCTGAGCTATTCGCCCCAGGCCTTCACTCGCTCCAGACGCGAGACGGGGAGCGTAGTCTGCGCCGCCCCGCGGTCAACGGCTTTTTGGGCCTTCATCGGTCCTTCGGGTAGATCGACACCACAATCGGCAGGTGATCGCTCGTTTCCGCCTGCTCTGCGCGGGGCAGCGGACGCGCCACCGCGACACTGCCCGGCACGACCTCCCCGAGCAGGTTCTCGTTCGCAAACGTCATGTCGATATGCCGCGTCGGGTACTCCGCCGGATGGGTGCCCGGGTTCTTGTTCTCGGCCTGGAGGTCCACCAGCTTCGGCCCACCCGAGAGCAGCGCCTTGTACTCGTCCCCGCCCGGGGAGAAGTTCATGTCCCCGATGAAGAGGATGTTCGCGTTCGGATCGAGCGTCAGTTCACGCCGGAACAGCTCCTTGGCCGCATTGCCCATCGAGATGCGGGTCGCCTTGTCCTCCGGCGTGATCCCTGCCTTGAGGTGCGTCGGGGAGAGCACCAGTCGGTAGTTCTCGTTCGGCATCACCTCGATCGTCATCAGGCGATTGTTGAAAAGCGCGGTCGGTTCGCGTCCCTCGATCGGGATCTTCTTCGCCTTGAGCGTGGTCAGCGCCCCGACCGGGATGCGGCTTACGATGACGATGTTCTGGTGCCAGTTCTCGTCCCGCGCGCTCGTCACGGTGTCATAGTTCATCCCGTCGAGGAACTCCTTGTTGAAGCGCCGCACCCAGGCCTCGCCCTCGGTTTCCGCGAGGATGAGGACGTCCGCGTCCAATTCACGGATCGCTTTCGCATACAGCGCCAGCGTCTTCTTGCTGCGCCCGCCCGCGTCCTCGTTGGAGCCCTCGACATAGGGATCGTCGATGTCATCTACGAAGTGCTCGGCGTTCCAGTAGGCGATCTTGATGTAATCCGCGCGCGCCGGTTCCGGGAGTCCTGCGTGCAACGGTGCACAGGCCGACAGCACAACCGCGGCCGCCGCCAGAATGGGGATCGTCCTCATTGGGCTCACGCGAGCCTCCTTCACAGGAATCGCCCCGACTTCAGGGCACCCAAAGGTACTGGAAGACCGGGCCGGCCTTCGACGTCGGCATCCCGTCGATGTTCACCAATCCGACCTGCGAAGTCGCCGCCTGGGGGGCGGGAACGCGCGAACTGACGTAGATCGAGTCCGCCGTCCTCGAGCTGGTCTTCTTGTAGAGCACGACGCGGGGACGTCCCCCGCCCGTTTCCTTGGCGGCGTGGTCGATCACCTCGTCCAGATACATGAGCCCATCGACCAGTCCGAGGTTTAGCGCCTGCTCGCCCGTGTAGATTCTCCCATCGGCGAGTTCGCGCACGCGCGCCGGGTCCAGCTTCGTCCTGTTCTGCGCCACAATGCCCGTGAACTTGTTGTACATCTCGTCGATCACGCTCTGCAGGATGGCCCGTTCCTCCGCCCCCATCCGGTGCCAGGGCGCCCCCATGTCCTTGTTCGCGCCCGACTTGACCACTTCCATCGAGACCCCGATCTTGTCGCCAAGGCCCGTCAACTGCGGGAACATGGCGATCACGCCGATCGAGCCGGTCACCGTCGTCGGGCTGGCGTACACCTCATCACCGGCCATCGAGATGTAATAGCCGCCGGATGCCGCGAGATCCAGCATCGAGACGTACACGGGCGTCTTGGTCTTCTCCTTGTAGCGCATCACCTCGCGGTAGATCACGTCGCTGGCCGTGACGCCTCCGCCGGGGGAGTCCACGCGCAGCACGACGGCGCGGATCGAGTCGTCGCGCTCCGCCTTACGGAGCTTTTCCGTCGCCTGGACCACCATGCTGTCGCTGCCGAAGAACCCATCGCTGCCGCTTCCCCCGTCGATCACGCCTTCGATGTCGAGCACGAGGATCTTCCCCGCGCCGAATCCGCCCCGCTTGAGTTCTACCTCCTCGTAGGGCGTGCGCCCTCCGAGGCCGCTGATCGGGATGATCACGCACCCCGAGGTCCAGAGCGTCACCATCACCGCGGCCAGGGCCGCCATTGTCTGCCTGATGTTCATGCCTTCCACCTCGATTGACTGGGATCGATCCTGCCCCTTCGTTACACGACATCCACGGGGCCGCGGAACGATGCGCCCCGAACTCCAACTGCCGAACACCTTTGCGGGCAATGCGGATTGCACCCGCGCCGCCGATGCCCTACCCCGTCACCCTCAACCTACGCCCGTTCCCCCGCCCCCTTGAAAGTCGTCATTTACCGCCCCGACACCACCTCTCAGGACATCTGCGCGGTGGCCCTGCTTGGCAGCCCGAAGTGGGCCGTCTCCGAACTCCTCCTTACGATCGGCATGGATCTGGACTCAGATGGCGAACCCATCAACGTCGATCCCGAGGACCCATGGGCGGCGGTCGCCCTCGAGGAGCCCTCAGCCGAAGGGGAGGCCCCCGCACGGATCAACAACTCCGACCCCGACTACGCGGGGCACGCGATGGGTGCCACGCTCGTGATCCTTCCCTCCTGGAACGCAGGCGGGCCGCTACCGGAGCTATTGGGCGATGGATGGTGGCGCTTCCTCACCCCGCAGGGGGAGGACCACCTTCTGAGTGCCGACGAGACCGAGGAGGAGCCGCGCGCCCCGTCCATCTGGCTTGAAAGGAAGGGCGCCGGGCCCGTCGCCTGCGACCCCGCCGCGCCTGATGCTCCAGGTATGGAGAAGGCCCCCGGTGAGGCCTCGCTCCTCCTGCGCGACGCGGATTCCTCCGAACGCATCGCCGGCGTCCACTTCATGGTCGAGGCGCCCCTGGACGCCACCGCCTGCGCGATCATGCAGTCCCTGGGAGAGGTGCTCCGGATAACCGGCGTCGCGCTCCGGCGCGACCGGGAGAACCCGGACGCGCCCGTGGAACGCATTTCGATCTCGCTGCTGGTCGGCGCCGGCGCCTGCGGCGCCGCCGGCCGCCTATTCGTCGCTCCCGCTTCCCCAGTTGATCAGCGGGAACCCGATGCGGCCCTTGTTCACGTTTATCAGGCCGATCTGGAGGCCACCCAGGTCGCTGGACGCGTTGAAGAGCCCGAACTGCACGCCGCGCACCGGTCCGCTCCGGTTGATTGCCCCGAGCTGCACGCCCGTCATGTCCCCCTCCACGCCGGCCTGCTTCAGGTTGATCGCCCCGGCCTGCAGCCCCGAGGCCGACTCGAACGAGTTGGCAATGCCCACCTGAAGCCCATGGCACGCATTGCCATCGGCAACGCCGGTGTCGCTCATGAATCCCTTGATCGGGAGCGCGCCATTGAGGGCGCCGAACTGGAAGCCGCTCACGTGTCCGGAGTTCATCAGCAGTGCGGCCTGGCCCCCCGTAAGCTCCGTGGCGGCGCTCACGAGGCCAGAGAGCTGGAGTCCCTGCGAGTCCCCGTCGTTGACGCTCGCGAGCAGCGAGGCCTGCGCCCCGCGCAGCCGGCCATCCGTCGCAGCGACGAGCCCGCCCAATTGCATCCCGTCCAGAGATCCCTCGGCGACGGACACGAGCCCCGCGCCCTGGATGCCCCCGACACTCCCCTCTGCGGCCGACACAAGTCCGGCCAACTGAAGGGCGTTCACGTCCCCCTCGGAGGCGCTCACCAGCCCGGCGGCCGTGAGCCCCGTCACGTCCCCTTCCGATGCCGAAACAAGACCGCTGAGTTGAATGCCCCGCGCACCGCCCTCGGCAACGCTGGCGAGCGCCCCCGCCTGAATGCCCTGGAGCGTACCCTCCGACACGCTCGCACCCCCGAACTGAAGCCCGAACGCGTCGCCCTCCGAGACGGTCGCGAACCCGACCTGGATGCCGTTCACGTCGTCCTGGGCAATGCTCGCGCCGGGGGCGAGTGACAGCCCGTTCATGTCATGCTGGGTCACGGAGAGCAGCCCGAGGCTCAGGCCGTGCGTGCTGAAGCTCCTCGGAAAGAGCTGTGCCTTGTTGACGACGCCGAAGTTGAACGGCGTCCAGCCCGTCTCAACGGCCGGGGCATCCGGCTCGGCCATGGCGGCGTCCTCGGGAGCCGGAGGGGCATCCGGCGCGGCCGGAGCCTCGGGCGCGGGGGGTTGTGCATCGTCGGCGCGAGCCTCCCCGGCGCCGAGCGCCAGTGAGAGTGCTGCGATAGCAACAAGGCTGCTGAGGTGAACACTTCGGAGGGACATGGTTGTTCCCATTCTCCTTGGGGATGATGCGTCCGGGGACTTGGAGTCTCTGCTAACCACTGGGATAGTGATGGCCCCCGATGGTTGGTTGGAATGCAACCGCCGGGGATTTTCGAACCGCCGTCCCCCTACTGGCGTTCGCTACTCGTAGCGGAGCGCCTCGACCGGATTCAGGCGCGACGCCCGGTAGGACGGGATGATGGAAGCTCCGAGGCAAATTGCCATGGCGCAGACCGCGATGAAGCCCACCACCGGCGCCTCGATCACGACCGGCAGCCGGTCGAGCCCGTAAACCCCGGGCGGGAGGCGGAAAATCTTGTCGATGTCGCGATCCACGAAACGGCAAATCCAAAGCCCCCATGCCAACCCGAGCGCCGTCCCGATCGTCCCGATGAAGAACCCGTGGAACAGGAAGATGCGCAGGACGGCGCCTCCGGTCGCCCCCATGCTCTTGAGGATGCCGATCTCGCGCGTCTTCTGGATCACCGTCATGACCAGCGTGCCGATGATGTTGAAGGCGGCGACCACAACGATCAGCATCAGGATGATGAACATCGCGACCTTCTCGACCCAGAGCGCCTTGAAGAACTCGGGGTTGAGCTGCGCCCACGTCCGGAGTGCGAACTTGCGCGGGACCTTCTGCGCGATCAAGTGCGCCGTGATGTCCACCTTGTCCGGGTCGACCGTCTTGACGTGGATCACATTTGCGGCGTCCTCCATGCCGAAGAGCGACTGGACGGTGTCCATGTCGGCATAGGCGACGGCGGAATCGACGTCGTAGAGCCCGCTTCGAAAGATGCCGACCACCTTGAGCGGGATGATGCGCGGGCTCGCCCCGTTCGCCGTCGTGAGCACGCGCCCCAGCACGTAGATGCGGTCCCCATCCACGACGCCGAGGCGCCGGGCGAGCTCGGCGCCGAGGACGATCTCGCGCTTCTCCGGCGCCGACTTCCCGCCCATGATGACGCTGTCCATCAGCGCGGACACCTCGCGTTCGCGCACCGGGTCGATGCCGCGCAGGATGCCGCCGACCTTCGTTTCGCCAAGCCCCGCGTCCGCCTGGAAGAGCGTCTGCCGCTGGATCAGCGGCGCCGCCGCGACCACGCCCTCCGTACCGAGCGCGATCTCGATCAGCCTCTCGTATTCGGCCTTCGGGATGACCACATCCACGCCCCCGTACATCGTCGCGATCTCGATGTGGGAGAACACCCCCATCATCCGCTGGACGAGCACCCGGTCGAAACCGTTCATGACGCTGATCACGACGACGAGGGCCATCACGCCCACCGCGACGCCCATCACCGACACGGCACTGATGAAGCTGACGAGCGAGCCCCCCTCGCGTGCCAACAGGTAGCGCTTGCTCACGAACATCTCGAAGCCCGACTCCACGAAACGGGAGAGGAGGCGTCGCCGCAGCTTGAGGATGCCGATGAAGATGGCGCCCAACACGAGCGACGCGCCGGCGCTGAGGAGGAGGTCCTTCACGTCGCCGGAGTGGCGCTCGGAGGCTTCCTCAGCCGTCATCACAAGGGGACCCTGCGCCGCGAGGGCGAACCCGACGATCAGCACGATCACCGAGATCAGAATCTGCAGGAGCGAAGTCGCGAACGCGAGGAAGGC
>CAZUCD010000198.1:0-5889 GCA_964618855.1 uncultured Candidatus Sumerlaeota bacterium | reverse complement strand
GAGGGGTCGCGGCTTTCGCTACCTGAATCCTGCGGACCTCCGCCGCTTCGACATTCCACTGTCCGCGTGGAGGCCGCAGGCTCGATACCTGCTCAAGGGAATCGGCCCATCCACGGACGAATTCTCAGCCTTCGGCGACGGCGAGGTGTCGCTGAGCCATGGTCCGTTCCGACCGTATGATCCGACGAACGGGACCGTCTCCTTGGGCGGGCTCTACAGGTTCGGTTGCGAGTAGGCAGACGGAGGAGGAGGAATCATCGGGGGCGGGGGCACTCGTTCGGGCTCGGCGTCAAAGAGCACGCGCATCACCATGCCCAGGTCGGACCGCCAGTAGGGAGTCAGGATCAGGTGGAAAACGAACACCTGAAAGGCATCGATCGCGATCAGAGCCAGGTAGGATGCGACCCAGTAGGACTCCGGCATGGGTTCAAACCTGGGGGCGGCCGGCGGCGTCCCTGCAACCCCGGTACTCGTCACCGATGCGAATCCGAAAAGAAACCAGATCAGGAATGGCAGTCCCCGGACGAAGCTTATCGCCACGCTCGCCAAGATGATGCGAATGACGGGACGAGCCACGAACATGAACCCGCGCGAGCGAGCACCCGCCGGATCACCATGGTTAATGAGCCGCCTCAACCCGATTGTCACGCATGCGAGCGGATAGGTGAACAGGTAAGCGAGGGATGCCGTGAACCCCGAGAGCGCGGCGAGGGCCTTCGTGATCGGTTCCTTGCCGAATCCGGACCCGAGGGTCGCCTCCATCTGGCCCACGGCCGAGATCAATGCCACAGGGGCTGCGACGAGGTTTACCCCGGTGACAACAATGGCCGCCAGCACCAGCGGCGCGAAGATGCCGACCACGCGGCCACGCAAACCCATCGCGGCCGTCCGCAGCATGGGATCGTCCGTCCAACTCTTCCGGTATGCCCACGACGGGTAGAGAAAGGGCACGGCGAGGGTGATGAGGCCGACGGCGCTGCTGGCTGCGCCCCCAACCATGGACAGGAGGACGTACCCGATTCCCGGCCCACCCGCCGCGCCCACGGGCTGCATGAGTGCGACCGTCATCGAGATGACGGCGCCCGAGGCGGAAAGCGCGAACAGCGCGATCACCGTCCTCCGCATCAGCCGCCACAGGCGCCGCGCCACGGGATTGTCGGACCACGCATCGAGCGTCATGCGCACGAGCGTCGGCAGGGTCAGGTCGCCGGTGAAGCGCGCCCCGCACTCCGTGCCGCCCTGCATGCCCGGCGGCGGCGGCATGCTCATCAGCCGGGAACGGGCGTGGGATGCGATTCGTGGACGGGCTTCATGAGCGGAAACAGGATCACGTCGCGGATGGAGGCGCTCCGCGTGGCGACCATGACGAGGCGGTCGATGCCGATGCCGATGCCCGCGGCGGGCACCATGCCATACTCGAGTGCCCGGACGTAGTCCTCGTCGATCCTGCCCACGGCCTCCTCGTCCCCGGCGCGCCGCCTCGCCACCTGTTCCGCGAACCGCTCGTACTGGTCCCGCGGATCGTTCAGTTCACTGAATCCGTTGGCTAGCTCCATCCGGTTCACGAACAACTCGAACCGGTCGGCGACGTCGGGCCTTCCGGGGATGCCCTTGGAGAGCGGGCTGATCGACTTGGGGAACTCGGTGATGAAGGTCGGCTGGAGGAGGTGCTTCTCGATCTCGTGTTCCATGATGAACATGATTCCATCGGCGCCATTCTGGCACTCGGACGGTATGCCGATGGCTGGGCAGGCGCCGCGCACCTCGTCGAGCGTCATGTCCCACCGCAGCTCAACCCCCACATGCCGCTGGATGAGGCCAAGGATGGAGACGCGCTCGAACGGACGGGAGAAATCTATCTCCTCATCGTGGCAGTTCGTGATGGTGGCTCCCCCGGTCGCGGTGGCGATCGTGGCCCGCACGGTCGCCTCGCAGAAGTCCATCATGCCCCGAGCATCCCATCCCCCGGCGTAGAGCTCGAGCATCGTGAACTCGGGGTTGTGCTTCGGGCTGATGCCCTCGTTGCGGAAGTTGCGGTTGATTTCGTACACGCGGTCCAGGCCCCCGACGACGAGGCGCTTGAGGTAGAGCTCCGGCGCGATGCGCAGGTAGAGGTCCATGTCCAACGTGTTGTGGTGGGTGATGAAGGGCCGCGCCGCCGCGCCACCATAGAGCGGCTGCATCATCGGCGTCTCGACCTCCATGAACCCCGCGTCGTCCAGTTGCCGTCGCATGGCGGACAGCAGGCGCGAACGCATGCGGAAGACCCCCGCAACCTCGGGGTTCGCGATCAGGTCCACATAGCGTTGCCGGTAGCGCGCCTCGACGTCGTGGAACCCGTGGTACTTCTCCGGGAGTTGGCGAACCGCCTTCGAGGCAAGTACGAGGCGCTTCGCAAGCACCGTCACCTCCCCGGTCTTCGAACGGAACACCGGCCCCGACACCGACACGATGTCCCCGCCGTCGAGGAATTCCTTGTAGATGCGGTAGCCGACCTCGTCCGTCTCGCCGAGCTTCACGTAGACTTGAATCTGGCCGCTTCGGTCGCGCAGGGGAAAGAACGCGGCCTTGCCGAATGCGCGGATCACGAGGACGCGCCCGAGCAGCGTCGCCTCCCTGCCGGACGCGATCCACTCGTCCGGATCCGCCAGGATCTCCGATGCCAGGTTTCCGCTGGGTACGCTCACCGGATACGGGTCGATCCCCGCCTCGCGGAGCGCCCTCACCTTGGCGTAGCGTTCCTCGATGAGGTGGTTGTGGTCGGGAAGGAAGTGTTCCATGGGGAGCTTTGGTGTTGGGAGTGGTGAGTCAGAGTTCCGCAGCCGTGCGGGCCGGCGCGAGGACTTCGGCCTCGATGGCCGCCCGCGCGGCATCCAGTTCGGTGGCGTACTTCTCGCGGTCGCGGACCGCCTGCATGAATTCACCGGCCCGAAGGTAGTCCTTCGTTTCGATGAACTGCTGTGCCAGCCTGAGGTTTGCCAGGTCGTTGTCGGCGTTGCCGGATAGAATCTCGCGCTTGAACAACTCGAATGCGCGCTCCCGGTTGCCGGCCTGCCACTGGGCCTCGCCCGCGGCGGCCGCAACGTTGTCCTGGGTGGGACGCAACGCCGCGGCCTTCTCGTAGAACTCCGCCGCGCGTTTCCAGTCACCCGCTGCGCCCAGGTAGCGCCCCGCCTTTTCGTTGAAGCCGTAGGTCTTCTTGGCATCTGGCCAGCGGTCGCCGAACCGGAGGAGGTCCTCCGCGGCGTCCTTTGCGCGGCCCGCCGCAAAGGCGTCGTCCACGGCCCTGAGTTCCTGCGACCACTTCAGTTCGTCATCCACCCCGCGCAACAGGAACACGATGATCGCGTTGATGACCACAAATGTGAGGATTATGCCGGCGTAGATGCGCTTCCGTCCGACCGTCGCCGGAGCCAGCGTTGCTATGGGTGTGTTCGTGGGCACGCCCGCGGTTGGGGCGGGGACGGCGACATTGGCCGGTTGGGGCTCCGCGGCCGGCTCCGTTGCAGGGGATTCTGCCGGGACGGGTTCGCGGGTCCTGGCTCGCCGGGGCTTGGGAGATTGGCGGGGAGGCATGGGATTACGGTGTATCTCCGTCGTCGCGACCGGGGAATGTCAGCCTCGGGAGGCACCGCTGTCCAATGATATGTCGGAGCCGCGCGCGTCGCTCAAGCGATCCCCTTCATCTTCAGGCGGAGGTTGTTCGCGCTGTCCGCGTTGCGGAAGGCCTCGTCCTCCGTGATCACGCCGTTGGCCCAGAGCCCGTGGAGCGATTGGTCGAACGTGCAGAGTCCCTCGTTCGAGGCGGAGGCGATGGCACTCCGAATCTGGTTCACCTCGCCTTTCAGGATCAGCTCCGAGATGTAGGGCGTGTTGAGCATGATCTCGAGCGCGGGTGCGCGACCGCCCTTTGTGCGGCGGACCAGACGCTGGCTGATGATCGCCTTCAGGTTCAGCGACAGCGCCAGCAGGAGCTGTGAGCGGTACTCCCCCGGGAAGAAGTGAATGATGCGCTCCAGCGTCTGGTTCGCGTTCGTGGAGTGCAGCGTCGCAAGGACCAGGTGGCCCGTCTCGCTCGCGTGCAGGGCAAAGGACATGGTCTCCGTGTCGCGGATCTCACCGATGTAGATCACCTTGGGGGCCTGGCGGAGGGTGTTCTTCAGCGCCTCCTGGAACGACTTTGTGTCGATGCCGACCTCGCGCTGGGAAATCACCGACTGCTTGTTCTGGAACACGAACTCGACCGGGTCCTCGATCGTGATGATGTGCCCGCCGACCTTTGAGTTGCGGAAATCGATCATCGACGCGAGCGATGTGGACTTGCCGGAACCCGTCGCCCCGGTGACCAGGAGAAGCCCCCGGTCCGCCATGATGAGTTCTCCAAGAAGCGGGGGGAGGCCGAGTTCCTGGAAAGTGGGGACCTTCACCTTGATGCGGCGGATCACGATGGAGACCGAGCCGCGCTGGATGAAGCAGTTCACGCGGAACCGCCCCTCCGTGCCCCGAGTGAAGGAACTGTTCATCTCGAGGTCGGAAAGGAACTGCCCGTGTTGGTCCTTCGTGAGGATCTCCTCGGCGTAGTGCGCCGTCATCTCGTGCGTGAGGACGCCCTCGGATGCGTTCACGAAGGTGCCGTGCAGGGAGAACTTTGGCGCCGACCCCACCGAGAGGTAGAGGTCCGATGCGTCCTTCTGGACCATCAAGTCGAGCAATTGGCCGAGTGGTGCAGACATGGTGAAGCCTGTGCGCGGGGAGTGGTTTGCTTGCAGTGTTGGTGGCGTGTGTCGGTGGCTGCGGCTCGTCCTGAATGGGCGCTGCTAACCCTCTCCCGGTTTCTTCGGGGCGAATGGGAAGCTGGGTCCCGGCGGAACGGGGGGGCGGGGCGCCCCGCCGAGGGGCGCCGGGGAGGGCGGCCCTCCCGGGGGAGGGGGCGGAGCGGCAAAGGGCGCGCCACCCGTCAGGGGCCTCGGCGGTGGTGGTCCGGTGGGCTGTGGCTCGACCGGCGGGATGCGGGGACGCTGCGGGCCGCCTCGATCCGTGGCCGGCTCCGGGATTGCCGTGGGCGGGGGGGCTACCGGCGGGCGGTTCAACGGAATCCCCCCCGCCGGACCGGGCGTGTTGTAGGGCGAGGGCGGCGTGGGAAGGGGCGCCGTCTGCGGCATCGAGGCGCCCGGGATGCGCGACGGTCCCGTTGTTCCCGCCGGCCGCGGGGGCATTTGCTGCGGCCCTCCGCGCATCGCGGCCCCGCCGGCAGCGGCCTCGCGGCCCGTCCTCGCGATCAACTGATCGAGCTTCTCAAGGCCTCCGGCGATGACGCTGTCAGGATTGTTCGCCTTCAGCAGGGCGTCGCGCTCCGAGATGACGTTTCGTTCCAGCAGCTCCTTCAGGTGCATGTCCAGGGTCTGCATCCCGAGTTTCTGGTTCGTCTGAAGGACGGTCGCCAGCTGGTGGGTCTTTGCCTCGCGGATGAGGGACCTCGTCGCGGACGTGCCGAGCATGATCTCCATCGCGCAGGCGCGGCCCTTGCCGTCCTTGCGGGGCACGAGCGTCTGGCACACGATCGCCTGGAAGGACTCGGCGAACATCATGCGGACGAGCCCCTGCTGCTCCGGCGGGAAGACGTCGATGATGCGGTCGCAGGTCTTCGCCGCGGACTGGGTGTGGAGCGTGCCAAAGACGAGGTGGCCCGTTTCGGCGGCGGTGAGCGCGAGCGAGATCGTCTCGAGGTCGCGCATTTCGCCGACGAGCACGACGTCGGGGTCCTCGCGCAGCGCGCTGCGGAGCGCCGCGGCGAAGCTCTTCGTGTTCTTGCCGACCTCGCGCTGGTTGACGATGCAACGCTTGTTGTGGTGCACGAACTCGACCGGGTCCTCGATGGTGATGATGTGG
>CAZUCD010000197.1:0-6002 GCA_964618855.1 uncultured Candidatus Sumerlaeota bacterium | reverse complement strand
GCGGGTGCCGAGGTCGGGTTCGCCAGCACGACGACGTCGGTACGCGGCGTGGTTGGGGGAGCACCGGACGAGAAGGGATCAGCGACGCCGCTGGTAGGCGGGGCGCCGGACGCGGCAAAGGGGTCCTTCACCGTGTTGGCCTGACCCGGGCTGCTCGAGCCGTCCTCGCGAATGATGATGGGCGGGTTGGCCTTCGGGGGAGTCGCTTGGCCGATGACCTCGGTCGCGGGCGCCGCGAATGGGTCCACCGGGAGGGCCGCAGGGTCCTTGGGTGCAGCGGAGGGCTTGCTGTCCTTCGGGTCCGGGGCGGGCATGGAGCCGCGCACGTCCGCCGAAAAGGGATCCGCCACCATGGGGACATCTGACTGTGCGGCAGCGGGGGTCGCGGCGGGCGGTGCGGCCATCGTCGCGACCGGTGTCGGCAGCACGGAGGATGGCGGCGGAACCGGTGGCGAGCCCGGGGGAAGTTCCAACCCGGGAGCCGGCGTTTCGCGGGGTCCGGCGTATGGATTCTGTCCCGTGATGGCGCCTGAGGTCGTCGGAAGGAAACGAACCGCCGTGATGCCAAACTCAAATGGCTTGGTTGCGTCGGCCGGGCCGGTGGACTTGCGCGCATCGACTGTCAGCGTGGTCTCGTTGCCCTGGGGCAGGAGGATCGTCTCGCTCAGGGTGATCCAGGTTCCGGCCTTGCTGTCGGGCGAACCGGCCGGGATGAAGTCGACGGTCGGGAGCGGGGATCGCGCGATGCCCTCAAGCGCGAAGGCCACGCCCTTTGCGTTTGCCGATGGCGTGTGGCAGACTTGAATGCGGTAGAAGCCGGGGGATGGGACGTTGGGCCGGAAGACGGCGACGCCGTTGATCTTGCCTGACTCCGCGATGACCTTGCGGCTGGAGGCAGCAGTCAGCCCCTCCGCCGCACCCTTGCCCGGGTCGTCCGCCCAGGTGCCCTCGAGTTCCACGTAGGCCTTGTCCGCGCCGCCGGGCACCGCCTCGATGAGCAGTGTCGTTCGCTCGACGGGGTCCTGGCCGAACATCAGCGCTGGAAGGATGAGGCTGGCGAGGAGCGGTGCGTGGCGAAGTGAGTTCCTGCGCATCGGAGTCGTCCCTGTGTTGTGCGAGTGTTCCGCCGGTCGGTTTGGCCGTGAGAAGTTGAACATTTGCCTCTTACCCCGCTGTCGGCAAGCAATTTGCACCTGACTTGGCTGGGGCGGCGACGGGGGTCGTGGCGTTGCAGGCCCGCGACATCCGGCAGGTCCCACCCTTGCGCCACCAGACCCCTGGACCGCGGCGCAGGTTGGGTCGCCTTGAATCCGCCTCAGACTCCCCACGGTGAAGGCCATTGAACATCGGTGAGATTCCAGACTTCGCGGTGATCGGCGCAGGCCCGAGCGGACTGGCGACGGCGCTCACGCTGATGCGCGCCGGGCAATCCGTCCTCGTGCTGGAGAAGGGCTGCATCGGGTCGAACATCTCCGAGTACCCCACCAACCTTCGCTTCTTCAGCACGAGCCGAAACCTCGAACTGTGCGGCTTTCCCTTGATGAGCGCGGAGGAGAAGCCGACGCGCGCCGAGTACCTGAACTACCTCGCCGGGTTCGCGCGCTTCCATGGGATCGACGTCCGACCGTACACGGAGGTGAAGTCCGCGGTCCGCGGGGGGGACGGGACCTTCGCCATTGCGTGCCAGCGCAACGGATGCGCCAACGAGGTGCACCGCGCACGCAGGATCGTGGTCGCCCCGGGGGCCTGGGAGAACACGCGGCGCCTGGGTGCGGTCGGCGAGGACCTGCCGAAGGTGCACCGGCGATTCACGGAGGCCGCGCGCTACGCGGGGACGCGGGTGATGGTTGTCGGCGGCAGCAACAGCGCCGTGGAGACGGCGCTCCTGCTGCATCGTGCCGGCGCGCAGGTCACCGTCGTGCACCGGGGGCCGACCCTCCACAGCCGCAGCATCAAGTACTGGCTTCGACCCGACATCGACAACCGCATCATGCGGGGGGAGATTTCCGCTCACCTCCATGCTACCGTCGTGGAGATTGCTCCGCTCTCGGTCAGGCTCTGCCTCGCCGGCGGGAGCGAGGTCGAAGTGCCCAACGACTTCGTGCTGCCCCTGATTGGATACGACCCCCCGACGGGATTCCTGTCGAACCTGGGAATAAGGAGCGACCCGGCCACCGGACGCCCCGAACACGACTCTGCGACTCTGGAGTCCAATGTGCCCGGCATCCATGTCGCCGGGGTCATCACAGCCGGGAACATCAACGGCCAGATCTTCATCGAGACGATGCGCCACCACGGCGACCTGATCGTGGCGGGGCTCCGGGGGTCAGCGCGAGGGTAGTCACCCCCTGCGTCGCGGCCGGGAAGGCGCCCGCGCCACTTCCCTGGATGGAAGGGATGCTCGGGGTCTTGCTCGGCGGGGACGCTGCAAAATAAAAGCCGGCGGCGTGCCACAAGGCGCACGCCGCCGGAGTTCGGGCGCATCGGAACGTCGATCACCCCGCGGATCGTCCCGATGTGTCCCCTTAAGGCCTGGGCGGCAGGAGCCACAGTGCAGCAAGCCGCCCATTGAGTGTTACGGCGGGCTGCTCCATTATCTTCAACGCGCGGTGAAGTTTTTTTAGCATGGGCCGGCCCGGCGATTTCCGCGTGCCTTCCGCGACACCAGCGGGAGAGAGTCCCCGCCCCATGAGAGACCTGATCGCGAACCTGAATCCTCCCCAGCAGGAGGCGGTGACCTACCTCGGCGGCCCCCTCATGATCATCGCCGGGGCGGGCAGCGGGAAGACGCGCGTCATAACGTACCGGATCGCGTTCCTGCACCGCGAGGTAGGCATCCCGCTGGGGGACATCCTCGCGGTGACGTTCACCAACAAGGCGGCGCGCGAGATGCGCGAACGTGTCCACCGCATCCTCGGGCTGGCGGGGAACACACTGCTGCCGATAGGCACGTTCCACGCCCGGTGCGCGATGATCCTGAGGCGGGATGCCGCCGCGGCCGGCCTCGACCGCAACTTTCTCATCCTCGACGAGGGCGACCAACTCCAGGCCGTGAAACAGGCCATGGCGCGGCTCGACATCAGCGAAAAGCTCGTCAAGCCGTCGCAGGTTCACCAGTTCATACAAATCGCGAAGATGAAGCTCCTGGAGCCCAAGGACACGGAGGAGGAGTTCGCGGACGAGAGGATCCCCTACCCTTCACTCTACGCCCTCTACGAGGAGATTCTCCAGAAGAACAAGTCCCTCGACATCGAGGACCTGATCTTCCGCACGGTGCGCCTGTTCCAGTCCAACGACGAGGTCCGCCAATCGTGGGCGCGGCGGTTCCAGTACCTGCTCGTGGACGAGTACCAGGACACGAACCACGGCCAGTTCCTCCTGACGAAGCTGCTCGCACAGGACCACAACAACATCGCGGTGGTCGGGGACGAGGATCAGGCGATCTACTCCTGGCGCGGGGCGGACATCACCAACCTTCTCGATTTCTCGAAGTCGTTCCCGGACACGAAAATCGTCAGGCTGGAGCAGAACTACCGAAGCACGGGGCTGATCCTGCGCGCGGCCTCAGGGGTGATCGCGCACAACACGCAGCGCCTCGGCAAGACGCTGTTCACGGACCTCGGCGATGGGCTGCCACTCGAATACCGCAAGGGCGAGGACGACCGGCACGAGGGGATGCTGGTCGCGGGGGACATCGAGCGGCTCCTCCAGTCAGGTGAGTTCTCCCCCACCGACATCGCGGTCTTCTACCGCAGCCACCGGCTCTCGCGCCCGGTCGAGGACGCGCTCCGGGCGATGCGGATTCCCTACAAGATCATTGGAGGGATCAAGTTCTACGACCGGGCGGAAATCAAGGACGTGCTGGGCTTCGTGCGGCTTGCCGTGAACCCGGCGGACGACCTCGCCTTCGAGCGCGTGATGAACGTGCCCAAGCGAGGAGCCGGGGACAAGGCGCTGTCCGTCGTGCAGGAGCTCGCGCTCAAGCGCGGGCTGCCTTTGGTGGACGCCGCGTGGGCCGCCGTGCGGGAGAACCTCATCGGCGCCAAGGCACGTGCCGGCCTGCTCGGGTTCCTCACCGCCATCGATGGCTGGATCGCCGACGCCCCCAGCCTGACAGCGTCCGCCATGCTTGAACGCGTCATGATCGACACGCGCTACCGCGAGGAGGCCATCGGCGACGTGAAGTCGATCGACGGCGCCGCGCGTATGGAGAACATCGGCGAGTTGATGCGCGTCGCAAAGGAGTTCGAGGCCAACGAGGAGGCGCACGGGCCCGGGGACTTCCTTCGCACCCTCTCGCTCGACTCGACGACGGCGGCGGAGGACGAGGAGGCCGCCGTGAGCCTGCTCTCGATCCACAACGCCAAGGGGTTGGAGTACCGCGTCGTGTTCATCATCGGGCTCGACGAGGGGGTGTTCCCCAACTCGCGCGCGCTGGACGGTTTCAGCGAGACGGGGCTGGAGGAGGAGCGGCGGCTGATGTACGTGGCGCTGACTCGGGCCCGCGAACGCCTGCACCTGTCGCGCGCCTCGCGGCGGCTCTCCTACGGATCGGGCTACATCCCGACCGAGCCCTCGCGTTTCCTGTCGGAGCTGCAGCCGGACGTCCTCTCTTCGGCGTCCGTGCGGCTGCTGAAGCGGGAGCTGCCGTACTCCTGGGGTGCCGAGGGCGAGAAGGGCGGCCCCGCGCCGCGGCTGTTCGCCTCGCGGGCCCCTGCCACAACGCCGGCGTCCGGTGTGCACATCGACTTCAAGCGCGGCATGCGCGTCGTGCACCGCTACCTTGGCGCCGGAGAGGTCTCACAGGTCAGTGGCCGCGTCGGTTCCCAGAGGATCGAGGTCATCTTCGACTCGGGCCGCGAACAGTCTTTCGTCGCGCGCCAAGCGCCGATCACCCTGGAGGCGACGGACTAGGGACCGGGGGGCGGCAGAGCCGCCGAAACAGGCAGGAGTGGGCTCTCAAGGGGCTCGGTCATGGAACCGGGTTCAACCATCCGGCACCCGCCCGCTGGCCCCTGCCTTTAGCAGGCTGCGACGAGGGGCTCTCGCGAGGGGCGGCGGAGGCTGTTCATGGCCGACGAGATGTCCGAGGACGTCTCGACCGAGCGCTTGACGTGCGTTATGTCGAGCAGCTTGACGATCGGCAGGTTGAGGCCAGTGACACGCAGGCCACCACCGGCGTTGAGGCACTTGCGCGTGTACTTCCGCAGCAGGTTGGCGAAGTCGGGACCGGCCACGTCGACGTAACGGCAGTCGATCACGAAGTGGGGCTGGCCGATCATGAGCCCGGCATCGAGATGTGCCTGGAGCCTGATCAGCGCATCGGCATCGAGGGCGGGGCCGGAGAGAACAATTATGGTGGGAGCGAAGGGGGCGGTCATGGGAGGGGAGCAGGAGGAACAGTGGCCCAACCCACAATAGAATGCACTTTGGATGCCAAGCCACGCGTCTGGCAAAGCGCTGATGTGCCCATGGTTACGCCGGACGTCGGCCGGGGCAGAGTTGAGACTTTCCACAAAAGAGACTCCCGAAGTGCGGAGACCCCGGCAGCTCTGCGTCTGCCGGGGCCTCACCTCCGGGGGAAGCGCTATGATGTCTCCCAACTGCCGCTGGTACTTTCTCCCACCGGTGGCGCCAAACATGTCTATCCGAAGTGTCATCTTCGGTGCGCCGCCGGTAACACATTACGAGGCCCTATCCGGCCCCGTTCCCGCGTACTCCTCCGCCTCCGCAGGACCGGTCCCGACCGAGGGGGGTGGACCCGGGCTCCGCGATGTTGCGCTCCCCCAAGGGAGCAACACCCGGGCCTGTCGAAACATGCAAAAAAGCCCGAAAAATCGCCTCTCGGGGGCATGCAGGCCTGCGACAGTCGCAGGCCTGCAACGAAGTCGAACGGTGACGGGATGCGACGATGCGATTGGCCGTGTGCCAGGTGTCGCCCTCCGTCGAACGGCAGGGGGGAAGGTCGCATGCCAGGGTTCAGGCAAGGTCGGAGCTCCCGA
>CAZUCD010000196.1:0-6015 GCA_964618855.1 uncultured Candidatus Sumerlaeota bacterium | reverse complement strand
CAACTTCCGTTTGAGCCTTCGGCGTCGTTCGACGCAACTGGCGGCAAGTTCGGATTAGACTCCCAGCAACCTGTCGGGCACGGAGGTGTCGCGCATGAACGCTCGCGCCTGTCTCGCGGAGTTTGTCGGCACGTTCACGCTTTGCTTCATCGGCATTGGGGCCATTGCTGCGGATTCGATGACGAAGGGGGCGCTCGGCCTGACCGGAATCGCGCTGGCGCATGGCCTCGCGATCGCCTGCATGGCGTCGGCCACGGGAGGGGTCAGCGGCGGCCACCTGAACCCCGCCGTGACGATCGGGCTGCTGACAGCGAGGAAGATCGACCTTCCCAATGCGATCGGATACATCATCGCGCAGGTGATTGCAGGTTTCGCCGCCGTGCTTCTGGTAGGGATGGCCCTGCCGGAAGGGATGCTGGGGAAGATTGGCCATGGTTCGCCTGTTCCGAACCTTGATGCGGGCGTGACGGCGACGGGGGCCCTGATTGCTGAAATCGTCACGACCTTCTTCCTCGTGTTTGTCGTTTACGGGACCGCGGTGGACAAGCGGGCCCCGAAGGTCGGGGCGCTCTTCATCGGCCTGACGGTCGTGATGGGGATTATGATGGCCGGCCCGATCAGCGGGGGTGCGCTGAACCCCGCGAGGTTCACGGGGCCCGGGATCATGGGGGGGCACGGGCAGTGGATCTGGCTGTACTGGCTCGGTCCCGTGCTTGGGGGAATCCTCGCCGCGCAGGTATGGAAGCACGTGCTCGAGGAGCGCGAGTGAGCCTGCCCGCCGGCACGCGCGCCGTCGTCTTGGCCGGCGGAGTGGGTGCGCGCCTGCTCCCCTATACGACCGTCCTGCCCAAGCCGCTGATGCCGATCGGCGACCGGCCCATCATCGCCATCGTCCTGGAGCGCATTCGCGACGCGGGCCTGCGGCACGTGACGATCTCGGTCGGCCACTTGGCGGAGTTGATGATCGCGTTCTGCGGAGACGGTTCCCGTTGGGGGCTCGACATCAAGTATGCGCGCGAGGAGTCGCCCCTCGGGACGGTGGGCCCCCTGGCCACGATGCAGGACCTCGGGGAGCAGTTCCTAGTGATGAACGGCGATGTGCTGACGGACCTGCGGCTCGCGGACCTATGGCGGACGCATGCAACCTCCGGCGCGGAGTTGACCGTCGCGACCCAGCATCGCCAGGTGCGCATCGACTTCGGCGTGCTCACGCTCTCACCGGACCGAGGGCGCATCGTGGGATTTGCCGAGAAGCCCGTCCTGGAGCACGATGTCTCGATGGGCATCTACGCGATGAACAGGAGCGTCCTGCGGCACGTGCGGGCGGGGGAGCCGCTGGGCTTTGACAGCCTCATGATGCGCCTTCTTGCGGAGGGTGCGTCCATCGCCGCGCACAGGCACGAAGGAAGGTGGCTGGACATCGGGCGGCACGACGACTACGAGCGCGCCCAGTCGGAGCTCGCCACATGACGGCCTTCTGGAGTGGTCGCCGCGTCCTCATCACCGGCGCGGGAGGGTTCATCGGCTCGCATCTGGCGGAGGAGCTCGTCCGCCGCGGTGCGTCGGTGCGCGCGCTCGTCCGCTACAACGCCCTCGGCGCGGCGGGATGGCTGGACGAGTCCGGGCTGCGGAACGAAATCGAGGTCGTCGCGGGCGACATCACCGACGCAGCCATCGCAGCCGATGCCGCGCGCGGCGTGGACACCGTGTTCCACCTCGCCGCGCTCATCGCGATCCCATACTCCTACCGCGCCGCGGAGAGCTTTGTGCGCACGAATGTCGAGGGGACGCTGCGCATGCTGGAGGCGGCGCGCGCCGCCGATGTGCGGCGATTCGTCCACACCTCCACGAGCGAGGTGTACGGCACCGCCCAAACGGTGCCCATCGCGGAGTCCCACCCCCTCAACCCGCAGTCGCCCTATGCCGCGTCCAAGTGCGGGGCGGACGCACTGGCTTCGGCGTGGCAGCGCAGCTTCGGCCTGCCCGTGGTGACGGTTCGCCCATTCAACACATTCGGCCCGCGGCAGAGCGCGCGGGCCGTGATTCCAGCCATCGCGGTGCAGTTGCTTTCCGGTGCCAATGAGCTGCGGCTCGGCAGCCTCGAGCCGACGCGCGACCTCAACCATGTCGCGAACACGGTTTCGGGGATGCTCGCCGCGGGGGCCGCGGCGCATGGCGCAGTGGGGGGAACCTTCAACCTCGGCAGTGGCGCGGAGATTTCCATCGGCGACCTGGCGGCCCGGTTGATGCGCGCTTGCGGACGCGAGGTGCCCATCGTCCAGGACCCCGAACGCATGCGGCCCGCCGCAAGCGAAGTCGGCCGACTGCTCGCCGACGCCACCGCAGCACGCGGGGCGCTTGGTTGGCGGCCCGAGGTGCCCTTCGACGAGGGTCTCTCGAACACGGTGGAGTGGCTGCGCGCAAACCTCGGCAGATACCGGTCGGGGAACTACGCGGTCTGACCGGGTGCCAGCGATGCCAGCACGCCGTCGCGGTAGTCCTCCCAGCTCCCCCGTTCGATCGCGTCGCGCATCTGCCCGCACATGCGGAGGAGCCATCGCAGGTTGTGGTGGCTGCACAGGATGCCGGCGAGCATCTCGTCCTGGGCGTGGAGATGCCGCAGGTATGCGCGCGAGAACCCCCCCGCGCACGCGTCGCAGTCGCACGACTCGTCGATGGGGGCCGGGTCCTCGGCGTACTTTGCGTTGCGCAGGTTCATGCTCCCCTCGCGGCTGAAGACACGCGCGTTCCTGGCATTGCGCGTCGGCAGGACGCAGTCGAACAGGTCCACCCCCCGGTCCACGGCCATGACCAGGTCGAGCGGTGTCCCGACACCCATCAGGTAGCGGGGGCGATCCTGCGGAAGCACCGACTCGCTCGCGTTCAGCATGCGGTAGGTCACGTCCTTTGGTTCCCCGACGGCGAGGCCCCCCACGGCATAGCCCGCGGCGTCCGGCGCGATGGCGAGCGTCTGTTGCGCGCTCCAGACGCGGAGGTCGGGGTCCATGCCTCCCTGAACAATCGGGAAGAGGGATTGGTGCGGTTTCAGCGCGACGGCAAGGCAGCGTCCCAGCCAGCGCAGCGTCATTTCCGCCGAGTCCCGCAGCGCCTTCCCCGTCATCTCCGCGTTCGGGCACTCATCGAATGCCATGACGATGTTGCTGCCGAGGGCGCGCTGGATCTCCATCGAGCGCTCGGGGCTGATGAACAACCCGGCCCCATCGATGGGCGACTTGAAGTGGACGCCCTCCTCGGTGATCCTGCGCAGGTCCGTGAGCGAGAAGACCTGAAAGCCGCCCGAGTCCGTCAGGATCGGCCCGTCGTAGCGCATGAACTCATGCAGGCCGCCAAGGCGCTCGATGGTGGCCTCGCCGGGCCGCAGGTGGAGGTGGAACGTGTTGGCGAGGATGATCTGCGAGCCCATGGCGCGAAGGTCGCGGGGGAGCACCCCCTTGACGGTGGCCTTGGTGCCGACGGGCATGAAGCACGGCGTCTGGACGTCCCCGCGGGGTGTGGTGAAGACGCCGCGGCGGGCGCGTCCACGCCGCGAAAGCAGTCGAAAGGAAAATGGGGCTGGGACGGTCGCGTTCACGGGTGCGCGGCCACGGGCACGGGCGGCGCGGCCTACTGGTCGCCGCAGATCAGCGTGCCGATGTCGCCCTTCTCGATGACCCGGCGGGAGTTGCCGGCCTTCGAGAGGTCGTAGACGATGATGGGAAGCTTTGCGTCGCGGCAGATCGAGATCGCGGCGCTGTCCATCACGTTGAGGTTCTCGACGATCGCCTGCTGGAAGGTGACCTGCTTCAGGAGCCGCGCATTCGGGTCCTTGCGCGGATCGGCAGTGTAGACGCCGTCGACCTTCGTGCCCTTGAGGACGACGCCTGCCTCGATCTCTGCCGCGCGGAGCGCCGCGGCGGAGTCCGTCGTGAAGTGCGTGTTCCCCGTGCCGCCCCCGAATATCACGACGTACCCCTTGCCGAGGTGCCTGATCGCGCGGCGCCTGATGTAGGGCTCCGCGACCGCCTGCACCGGGGTGGCCGTCATCACGCGCGTCGGCACGTTCATGCTCTCGAGCGCGTCCTGCAGCATGAGGGCATTGATCACCGTCGCGATCATGCCGATCTGGTCCGCGACCGAGCGGTTCATGTGCGCGGCGGCCTCGCTGTTGCCGCGGAAGATGTTCCCCCCGCCGATCACCACGCCCACTTCGATCCCCAGGCCGTGCACGTCCGCGATCTCGTTCGCGATGTGCCGGACGGATGCCTTCTCGTGCCCGAAGGGGAGCGAGCCCTTGAGCATCTCGCCGCTCAGCTTCAGGACCACGCGGCGGAAGCGGGTCTGGACGGGTGAATCGGGCATTGTGGGGTGCCGGGTCTGTGTCGTTGGCGGCAGGCATCGGGCGCCGGGTCCCGGGCACCGGGGCGATCCCGGAACCCGAAGCCCGGCACCCGAAACCCCGTTAGTTGTTCTCTGCGCCAGCCTTGGCGCCTGCGCCGACCTGCACGCGGACAAAGCCGGACAGGACGGCGGTGGCCCCGGCCTTCTTCGCCTCGTCGGCCACGTACTGGGCGACGGTGCGGGACTCGTCCTTCGCGAAGGCCTGCTGCACGAGGCAATTCTCGGCGGCGAACGCCTTCATCTTGCCGTCCACGATGCGGGCGATCATCTCTTCCTTCTTCCCCTGGCCGCGCGCGATGTTCGCGGCGATCTCGCGCTCGGTCTCGATCGTCCTGGCGTCGATGCTCGAGTCGTCGAGGAAGCGCGGGGCGTAGGCGGCAATGTGCATTCCCACCTCGCGGAGCGCCGCGCCGACCGCCTGCTTCGCGGCGGGGGTGAGGTTCGTGCCCTTGGCGGAGATCAGCACGCCGATCTTGCCGGGGGGATGGATGTAGGCGGAGACGACGTCGCCCTCCAGCGTGTCCACGCGCGAGGCGTCGATCTTCTCGCCGATGCGCATCAGGATCTCGTTGATTGCCTCCTTCGCCGTGGTGGAGCCGACCGGGACGGGATGGAGCTGCTCCGGAGTGCGCGCCTTGGCGGAAAGGGCCGCCTTCGCGAGGTCCTCGACGAGCTTCTGGAACCCGTCGTTGCGGGCGACGAAGTCGGTCTCGCAGTTGAGTTCAACGATCGATGCGGCGGATGCATCGGGGGCGACGGCGACGCCGACAAGGCCCTCTGCGGCGGTGCGGTCCGCGCGCTTGGCGGCCTTCAGAATGCCGCGCTCGCGCAGTACCTTGATCGCCTCCTCGATGCTGCCCTGAGCTTCCTCGAGCGCCTTCTTGCACTCGGACATGCCCGCGCCGGTCTGGGCGCGGAGATCGGCGACCATCTTGGCCGTGATCGTGGCGGTCATTCTCGTTCCTCGCTTGTCATGGTGGGGGAGGGTTGTGGGTTTTGCGAAGCGCGCCGCGCGGCTCCCATCGGGCTGCCGCGCGGCGCGGGAATTCAGTGCCGATTGGGGGGCGGGGGCCTCAGGCGTCCGGCGCAGGCGCGCCAAGCGCCTCGTCCATCAGCGCCTCGACGGGCGGCTCGGCTTCCGCCGACGGCATGTCCTCGCCCATGGTGGCGAACAGGCCGCCGCCGCCGACGGACTCGCCGCGCGCGGCCATGCCTTCCTGGCAAGCCTCCGACATCTGGCTGACCATCAGCTTGATCGAGCGCACCGCGTCGTCGTTGCCCGGGATCACGAAGTCAACCACGTCGGGGTCGCAGTTCGTGTCCACCACGGCGACGACCGGGATGCCCAGCTTGCGCGCCTCCTTGACCGCGATGACCTCCTTGGACGGGTCCACGACGAACATCACGTCCGGCAGGCGGTCCATGTCGCGGATGCCCTCGAGGTTCTTCTTCAGCTTCGTCAACTCGCGCGAGAGCTGGCTCTGCTCCTTCTTGCTGTACTGGTTGATCGTCCCGTCGTTGAACATGTTGTCGAGCTCGATCATGCGGAGCACCGACTTGCGGACCGTCGGGAAGTTCGTCAGGATGCCGCCCAGCCAGCGGTTGTTCACATAGTAC
>CAZUCD010000195.1:0-6109 GCA_964618855.1 uncultured Candidatus Sumerlaeota bacterium | reverse complement strand
TGGGCCGGATCGAGGTCCCACGCGACGTCCTGCGCATCCAGGAGGACACGGTCCGCCTCGAAGAGCTTCTCCGGCATCATGGCGACGCGCTGGCTCCCGCGCGGAACAAAGGCCTGGAGCCCCCATTGGGCCATCGCGCGGGCCTGGCGGTCCTCCCGCGGCACTGCCCGCTGGACGAAGAGCTTCGCCGCCCGTGCACGATCGGTGATCCGCTGCCCGAAAAGCCTTTCCCGGTTCGTCCGCGTGACCATCGGCGCCTGTGCCACCGCGCACGCCAGCGCGACACCCAACAGCAGCCGACCCAGTCGCGCCCGTCCCGGACCCGACCGGTCGAGGAGCCACCGGGAGCCCTCGCAAGCCGCAAGGAAGAGGGGCGGCATGAACGGGTACGAATAGTAGAACAGCAGGTCGAAGAACGTGTTGTTCGCAGACGTGAAGAAGAGGAAAGCAGGCGGCACAAGCAGCAGCATGCTCCGCCAGCCGAGGAGGCAGAAGACGCCCCCCGCCAGAAAGAGCATCACCCACGCGGGCCTCGCGAGCCTCAGGGCGAGTTCGCCCGGGCGTGCCAGGAAGTACAGGACGAGCTCCTTGGGCGTAGAGGCGATCCCGGCGTACCTCTCGACAACCCAATAGTAACCGACCTCCCCCTGCGTCGGCTGGGGGAGGGCCGCCATGATGCCCTTGAAGGCGACGAAGGCCCCGATGCCTGCCGCGATGAACCCCAGCGCCAACCGCCACTGCGCGTGCCGGAACACGAACAGCCACGCGCCGAACACGCACAGCCACACCGCGTAGTCCTGCTTGATGGTGAGGAGCGCTGCAACCGCGGCCCACGCCACGCCGGTTCGCCGCGTCAGCACCGCCCAGTAAAGCACGAACCACATCGGGAACCCGAGGTTCTCACAGTGCAGGGAGAAGAGAAGCGATGCCGTGAAGTTGTTCACGACCCAGAGGGCGACAAGTCCCCAAGCAACCGGCTCGCTCCCCGTGATCCTCCGCGCAAGCACCCCCAGCGGCACCAGCGCCAACGCGAGGCCCAGGTTGACCATCACGATGTAGGTGAACAGGCCGTCATGGAGGTAGTAGGGGAGCGTTCCAGGGATCATCCACAGCATCACGTGATTCGTGAAGTAGTGGTTCCCGGTGCGGCGCGGATGCTCGAACCACTGGCCCGCAACGTTGTCGGAGAGCATCTGGTCGAAAGTGGTCGCCGGGTCGCCAAAGACGCGCCCCGCGTGGTACTGGAGCGTGCTCTGCGCCATGAAGAACGCGAACGCCACCAGTGCCGCGACCATGAGGGACAGCAGGAACCGGCGCGGCGCGCGCGGCTCGGCGGAGATTTCGGGGAACTGGAGTCCCCGCAGTGCGGCAATGAGTGCGTGCAAGGTGGGCTTGGTTCGGGGGACGGCGGGGCGAACGCTGCGGATTCTACTCGATGTCCGCGAACATCTTCAGGTCCGCCTCTGGCAGGCGCATGACCAGCCTCATGCCGCGGGGGTCCGGGTGCTCGCGCAGCCGGAACGACACCACCGTGCCGCGGGAGGGCGCGATCTCCTCGGCGGAAAGCTTGGTCACGTCCGCGGTTCCCGCGCTCACGACGACGAGGTCTTTGCCGGGGGTTGGACCCGTGACGACCGCGAAGCTCAACGGCTGAATGAAGATCGGCGTCTTCCTTCCATTCTTGATGGAAACGACGATGGCGCCATCGGCGCTCGCACGCGCGTGAAGGCCCACGTCCTTCTCGAACTTCGTGGGTTCGGTGAAGACGCCGACCTCTCCCTCCGTCTTCACCTCAACCTCGGACTTCTTCCACAGCTCGGGTCCGGGCTTTTTCTTTCCCCCGCAGGCGGTCACGACGCATGCGACTGCGACGAAGCCGGTCAACCGCAGCCACGGCGCGACGCGTGGGGATTCCGGGGCGCTTCCGATCATGGCGTGGCGGGTGATGCTGTTGCTTCCGCCTCGGCGGCAGGCTGCGGGGCCGGGGACGGGGACGCCTGGGCCTCCAGGGCGGCCTTCTCGCCGAGGATGCGCTCGCGCTCGCGCCGACGCGCCTCCTCAAGCTGCCGCTCCCGCAGCACCGCCGGGGACTCCGAATCCGTGATCGGGCGGATGTCTGTGACGGGATGCGCCTCTTCCTTTTTCGAGGCGAGCATCACGGCGAGAAGGGACAGAAGAACGGCGATCAGCAGGCCCACCATCCAAAGGAGCCGCTTGAGCAGCATTGCATTGTCAGACTTGCCAGACTTTTCGGGTGGCTTGGTTGCCGGCGCCACCTCGTCACCGGAAGCACCCGCCGGCGTCTTCTCCTTCGCGCGGTCCTTCTCCTTGGCGCGCTCCTTCTCCTTCGGCGTCGGCGTGGGTTCGGGCTTTGCCTTCGCCTCCACCTTCCCTTTGGGGTTCGGCGTCGTCCGATCCTCGGACTTCGTGGGCAGGACGTTGACCTTCGGCAATTGGTCCGAGCTGCGGCTCATCGGTCGGGGCGTGATGAAGTCCGCCCCCGTGTAGAGGGCGGAGCTCGATTCGCGGCCCCGGTAGTCCAGGATCGAGGCCAGGCTCATGGACGAGTCCTTGAGCGCCTTGAGCAGGTCGTCGCAGAAGTCCCGGACGGTCTGGTACCGGTCGTCACGGTCGGGGGCCATCGCGCGGAAGATCACGGAATCCACGGCGACGGGTATCTGGTTGTTCACCTCCGACGGCGGCGGGATGGAATCGCCCGGGATCGAGCGCGTCATCATCTTGTAGAAGGTGACGCCGAGGGCGTAGATGTCCGCCCGGCTGTCAACCTCCCCCGGGGTCGCGGTCTGCTCGGGTGCCATGTACCAGGCAGTGCCGATGGCGCGTGCCTCCAGGCCGAAGTTGTCCCCCCCCATGATGTGCGAGATGCCGAAGTCGCTGAGCTTGATGCGCTTCTCGCGGTCGATCAGGATGTTGCTTGGCTTGATGTCGAGGTGGATGACCCCGCGCTTGTGGACGTACTCGAGCGAATCGCGGCACGCCTGGATCACGTCCCGCCAGTCCGCGAGCTGGAGCGTGTCGTCGATGATCTTCTGGTCGAGCGTCTCGCCGTCGACGAACTCCATGACGAAGAAGTAGCGGCGCATGTCGTGGCCGCGGTCGATGATGGCGACGATGTTGGGATGGTTCAGCGCGGCGAGGGCGCCGGACTCCTGCTCGAAGCGCAGGAGGAACTCCTTGTCGTCGGCGAACCGGTCGTGGAGGACCTTGATCGCCACCATGCGGTTCAAGCTCTTCTGGCGGCACCTGTAGACGACCGCCATGCCACCCTGCCCGATGACGTCATGGACCTCGTAGTTCCCAAGCAGGACCGATCCCTGCCGGAGGACTTCCTCCGTCGGCACGGCGGCATTGGCTTGGGAGGCCGCCTGGGAAGGCGACGACGAGTCCGGTTGGTCCGCCATGATCCCTTTCCCGACCGAGTGACATCCGACTGCCCTCCCCGCCACTTTCCCCCTTCACTTCCACCACAGCGGGTCGCGCGACAGTCAATACTTGGAAGCCTTTGATTACCGCAACTTGGGTCAACCGCAACGGGAAACGATTCCAGCCACCCCGCCCACCCGTCAACTCCCGTCCGCCAGGGGATATCCGATGCGCTTCAACTCGTCGCGGACGTCCCGGAACTTCACTCCGGGCGCCAGCGCCTCCGCCAGCGCAGCGTCCATGGGGGTGAGCTGGAAGATCGCCTTCAACGTCGTGGGGTCCAGCGTCACCTCGTGGTAGTCCCGCGCATGGACGTAGTATGCCTTGGGCCCCACAGCGATCGGATCCAGGAGCTGCCTGCCCAGTTCCTGGCTCGCGAAGCCATCAACCTGGAAGGAGAGGGCGGTCCATGGGGCGCCCCGCTCGCTCCACGCCAGGAACGACATTTCCTGGTAGCGCAGGGACTCGTCGTTCAGCACCCGCAGCGCCGGCGCGGGCAGCGCGACTGTCGGGTTGCGCTGGAATCGGGCCAGCGCGTCCGGGCCCATAGACGTGTGCAGCTTGCATACCTTGATGGCGATGGCGTCGGGCGACTGGACGATGAAGTACCACGAGCCCGCGCCGTCATGCCGCTGGGCCATGGCCATCCCATCGGACCAGTCCGCGCGGCACTTGAAGAGGCGCATGTCCGGTTCCGCGCAGAGGAGCACTTCCGCCGCGGCGGCCGCCTTGGCGCGGTTCATCACCACTGCCGCTTCGGGAAGCCAATCCACTTCCTTCGTGTCCATGCCTGCGCTCCGTCGGTGGTCTCCGGAGCCCGCGTCCGGCCTGTGGACCACCATGGGCGCGCGCTCAACGCGATGGGTCAACCCATTGTCCTCGACGGCCCGTCTCATAGTCCGGTCGGCCGTGCGGGATGGGTCCCCCGGAACACCTACCGAATTGTCGTGACAACTCGAATCGTGAGCGAGACGCCCACGCGACGCTGAAACATGGCCGGGACGGCCATGCCACTTTGCAAGCTGCCCTAATCCCCGACCTTGGACCTGATGTCCGGGATGGTGTCGGCCTTGCCGCGCTCCATGTAGCGCGACTCGGATCCTGTCTGGGTCACGTTCTCGTACACGCCCGTGTCGCGCTTCACTAGCTTCGTGAAGCCCAGATTCTTGAGTTCCGTGTTTGTCTTCGGGGTGGAGATCGCCGGGCGCTGGATCAGGCGCTCGACCGCGCATCCGCACTTCGGGCACGCCGCCAACGGCTCGTCCACCATCCGCTGGAGCACGTCGAAACCCCTGCGGCAGTGGTCGCATCCGGCCACCCCGCCCTTCGGACCATACTCATAGACCGGCATGTGCCATGCACCTCCGCGCTGCTCTTGCTCAGAGCGCCTCTTCGTCGCGCTCGCCCGTGCGGATGCGGACCGCAGTCTCGACGTCGAAGACGAATATCTTCCCGTCGCCGATCGTGCCCGTGTTGCCCGCCTTCTCGATCGCGGAAACCGCCGCCTCCACCTTGTCGTCCGCCAGGACCAGGTCGAGGCGCATCTTCGGGATGAAGCTCACCTGGTACTCGCTGCCACGGTAGAGCTCCTGATGCCCCTTCTGGCGGCCAAAGCCCCGGACCTCCCATGCGGTCATCCCGAACAGGCCAAGCTGGGCAAGCGCCGAACGGACTTCCTCGATGCGGTGCGGCTTGATGACTGCTTCGATCTTCTTCATGAGGTTTCGTCGACCCGGTGGAGTGCGCAGCGGCGGGCCTAGCGCCCCCGCCAAGCCAACAACGGAAGCACCCCCCGCCGCGCCAACGCTAGGGGAAAGCGGTGGCATTGCAGCCGCCGCACGCGCCCGGGATGTGTGCAGGCGGGGGCACCGATTGGTCGGACCGGCACCCTCGGTGCGGCCGGGTGTTGCTCGATTGCGTCCACCATTCGGCAGCGCAGCACACGCGACGCCGCCATGACCGCCCCGCCGGTCCCTCCGGTGTGGAACTCTCATGCGCGCAGTGCAGATGCGCCCGTCCCGCCGCCCCCCGCAAATGGGTTTGATTCCCGGGGGCGCCGGGCGTAGCCATGTCGGGTTGACTGGTGCGGATTGGGGTAGTTCCGCGCCGGACCCCTCCACGAGGCCTGCGACACCATGAGCGGCGATCCGTACAAGAGCGCGGAAAAGGAACTCAACATCCTGCTTCGCGTGGAGGGTGGCGTCGACACGCGGCAGCGCAGCGTGCCCAAGAACCTCGCGGACGAACTCGCCGCGCGCGTCGCGGGACGGCCCTCGCCGACTTCGATGCGCGCACCCGTGGACGAATCCGCCGCGCGCCTCACGCCAAGGCCCGGCGCCCAGCGTCCTGCCGGGTCCCCCATGCCCGCCGACGAGTACGCGCAGGGCTTCATGGGCGACGGCAATGAGTTCCTCGGCGGCTTCGCCGTCCCCGAACTCTCCGGTGCCGACGAGGCCAACTCCGCCGAGTCCCTCATCCGCTCACTCACCCAGAAGTCCGGCTACGACTTCCACTCGCTCTCCGAGTTCGACCTGAACGACGAGGCGAAGATGAAGCGCCTTTGCTCGTTCATCCCGTCCTCGACGGCGCGCGAGCGCCGGATCTTCCCCGTGGACGAGGACATCTCGAAGAAGCCACCTGTCCTCACCGTCGCGATCTACGATCC
>CAZUCD010000194.1:0-6153 GCA_964618855.1 uncultured Candidatus Sumerlaeota bacterium | reverse complement strand
CAGCGGCAGCTCCCCGATCTCGTCGAGGAAGAGCGTGCCGCCGTCGGCCTCGAGGAAGAGTCCCTTGCGCATGCGCTCGGCGCCCGTGAAGGCGCCCCGGGTGTGGCCGAAGAGCTCGCTTTCCAGGAGCGTCTCGGGGATCGCGCCGCAGTTGACGCGGACGAAGGGCTTGGCGGCGCGCGGGCCCGCGCGCTGGATCATGGAGGCGAGGACCTCCTTGCCGGTGCCGCTTTCGCCACGCAGGAGGACGCTGGCGTTGCTGCGCGCGATTTTGTCCACCTTGGAGAATATCTCGAGCATCGCGGGGGACTGCGACTGGAAGACATCCTTCGGAGCCTGGGGCCTGGAGGCGGGGGCGCTGGGAGGTGCGGCGGGGGCCTTGGGCGCGTCGGGGGACAGCAGCGACGCGAGCAGCGGCTTGAGCTGCTCGTCCGCGCTGAACGGCTTGACGAGGTAGTCCACGGCGCCGCGCTTGAGCGCCTCGCGCGCGGTCTCGACCGTCGCGAACGCCGTCATCAGGATCACCTCGACCGATGCGTCGATGGCCTTGGCGCGCGCAAGCACCTCCAGCCCGTCCATCCCGGGCATGCGGAGGTCTGTGATGAGGACGTCGTGCGTGCCGCCCTTCAGGCGTTCGAGCGCATCGGCGGGCTCGCGCGCGTACTCGGCCTGGTAGCCGGCGCGCTCCAGCGAGCGCACGAGCAGCTCGCCCAGCTTCTGCTCGTCGTCGAGGATCAGGATCGAACCGGCCATGGGCGGGGCATCTCTCGGGGATGGTATGGGGCGCGGGGGCGGGTCATGTCAAAGTCTCCACGCGGCGGAGGACGTCGCGGTACCCGGCATCGATCTTCATCAGGACCTTGAACAGTCGGAGGGACCTGTCCTGCAGGTTCGCCTCGTGGAACATCTGGGCGATCTCGTAGATCATGTCCATCATGCGGGACATCTCGGCGGGGTCTTCCTGCAGGGTGAGGGTGACGTCGGAGAGCGTGTCGCTGGCGACGTCGTAGAGCCTGCGCTTGGCGAAGGCCCACGCGAGCTTGACGGTGGCGCGCTTGGAGATGGACGGCTCGCGCGCGGCGCGCTGGTAGTAGGTGATCGCGTCCGGCAGGTTGCCCATCTCGACGGCGAGGTCTCCGAGCTTTTCGAGGGTCTCGGCGCCGCCCTTGCCGGCTTCGAGTTCTCGCTGGAGGAAGGCGAAGCGCTTGCCGCCGAGGCCGCGCGCGACCTGTTCCTTCAGGCTGCGCGTCGTCGCGCTGCCTGGATCGGCGGCCTCGACCTCCTTCAGGAACTCGGCGGCCTCCTCCGGTTCGCCGGCCGCGATTGCGATGGGGATCATCTCGGTGAGGAGGGCCGTCTCACCCGCGCCGCCGGACCCGCGCAGCCGCATCGCGTGCCCCCGGGCCTTCTCGTAGCTTCCCACCGCGAGGTACGCGCGGGCGAGCGTGCGGCTTATGTCGGGCGTTTCCTCCCCGCCGTGCGCGAGGTACAGCGAATAGTACTGCACCGTGTCGGCGGGGTTTGCATCCGCGGCGTGGCGCTCGCCGAGGTACTTGAGCGTGGGCAGGTGGTGCGGCTGCCGGCGCAGGATGCGCTGCACCCCATCGCGCAACGCCTGGATTTTGTTCACGGACCGGCGTTCCATGACGCGCACGGTATCGAGGGCGTCCTCGTACGCGGCGCCCTGCACCTGCAGGTCCGCAAGGAGGCTGAGCAGCGGGAACGGAACGTCCGGGCGGTCGCGGTGCTGTGCGAGCACGGCGGTCACGTCGGCGCGCGCGCCGGGGTGGTTCCGAAGGACCGCGTCCACGTGGGCGATGGCCTTGTCGAAGTGGTTCGCGCCGACGAGCCTCCCGAGGACGTCGACCTGGAGGGGAATGTCGGACGGGTTGGCGCCGGCGGCATCGAGCTTCTCCGCGATGTCCCGGGAGAGCTGCGCGCGTTCGGCCTTGCGAAGGAACGCCTCGATGGAGGAGCGGCGCTCCTCGCGCGTCTCGAGGGCCAGCGCCTCGCGCGCCGACTCGAGGGCGCCCGCGACGTTCCCGCGCTCGAAGTCGATCCGCGCGCGCAGGTACTTCGAGTAGCCGCCCGACTTGTGCTTTCGGTGGAACTCGTCGATCTCGTTGGCCGCCTCCTCGATCTTTCCCGTGGAAAGCATCGCCTCGACGAGCTCCAGCCACATCGAGCCGTCCCCGGGATTTTCGGAGACCGCCTGCTGGAGCACGCGCAGCGCCCGGAGCGCCTGGCCCGTCTCGCGGTACAGGCCGAGGAGGATGTCGCGGATGTCGTACTGGCGCGGGTCGGCCTCGAGGCTCTTCTCAAGCCAGCGGAGGCGCTGGTCCCGCATCGCCATGCGCTCGCTCTGCTCCGCGAGCAGGTTGTAGGCGGGGGCGCATGCGGCATTTTTCGCTAGAATATCCCGCAATATTTTCTGGCTTCTCCGGAAGGGGATCCCCTCGTTCCTGGCGAGCGAGCGCGCGACCGCCACCGCGCCGGCGTCGTCCCCATTTTCCGCGAGCAGGATGGCGTACCTCTCCCGAACGTCGTCATCCTCCGGAATGTCACCCGCCGGGTAGATCGCAAGCGCCTCCCCGACGCGGCCCTGGTCGGCATACTCGTCGAAGAGGGCGCGCCGGAGCTGGGGGTCGTCCGGGACGATTTCTGCGAGCTCGCGCAGGTGCATGAGGAAGGCTGCGCGGTCCTTTTTCTCCGATGCGAGGCGGCACAGCGCCTCCAGGAGGTCGGGGTCGCGGCGGCCGGATTCGTGCAATTTCAGGAGAATTTCCGGCGCGGTGGTCCTGTCGCCGTCGCGAAAATCGGCGAGCGCGATGGAGCGCAGCATGCCCGTCTCGCCCGGCTTGAAGAGGAGTGCGGCCCTGCCCGCGAAGATCGCGAGCCCCTCGCGGTCGTTCCTTTCCGCGGACTTGGCGATGGAGGACCACACGACTCGATTAAGCAGCTCGAATAATCCGAGAATAATCGCAAAAAAGGCTGCACCCCCCAGCGCGAGCCCCACCGCGGCGCCGTCCATGACGGGCTCCGCGACCATCAGGTCCCGCCGGGGCATCTCGATGCGCATGATCAGCCCGGGGAGCACGCCGACCCCGGCCGCGGCCGTCAGCACCCACCCCAGGCCCCTCGACCGTGCACGCGGGTCGAAGCTCATGATGTAACCGACCAGGAAGACCCCGAATCCGACGGCGGCTCGCATCCATGACTCGGAGAGCACCATGGAAACGGAGATGCCGCGCTCGCGCTGGAGCTTGCCGGCCCAGTTGTAGTCCGCCATGAGCTGCCCGAGCATGACCGCCGCGGCCACCGATACGGCGGCCCCCAGGAGCATGATCACGATGGCGACGATGCGGCGCTTCATGGCGGCAATTGGGCGGTCTCTGGACTGCTACATGCCTAAACCAAGGATGTTGAGGGCGGCACTGCCCGGGGCGAAAGGGTAGATTTGGCGCCCCGCAGCCGGCATGGTGCCCGATTTCGGTGTTTGGGCAAACCCCCCGTTGCGGGCGCGAGGGGCGGGGGATAGCCTTCGGGACCCTTGCATGACCACGCGACTGATCGGCAGGTGAACCCGTGCCCGGAAAAAACATCCAATTGCTGGGAGTTCCATCCTCGCTCGGGGCGAACCGATTCGGGGCCGAGGGCGGATACCGCGCCCTGTGCGCCGCTGACCTCCACCGCGACATCAAGGCGCTCGGCCACGCGATCCAGGACTGGGGGACGATGTTCATCCCCGACACCAAGGACCCCGGCAACCCGAAGGCCCTCTACATGCGGGAGATCGCGGAGTTGTGCGGGCGCCTTTCCCTTTGGGTGGACGAGGTGCTGCGCGATGGGGGCTTCCCCCTGGTCGTGGGGGGCGACCACAGCATCAGCGCCGGGACGGTCTCGGGTGTGGCCTCGCACTTCCGGCGTTCGAACGAGCGGATCGGCCTGATCTGGATGGACGCGCACGGGGACATGAACACGCCGGAGGTGAGCCCCTCCGGCAACGTGCACGGGATGCCGCTGGCGGCATGCGTGGGGCTTGGGGCGAAGGAATTGGTGGAGCTGGGCGGCTTCGCGCCGAAGGTGAACCCGGCGAATACGGTGCTCGTGGGCGCGCGGGACATCGACCCGGACGAGGCCGAGCTGATCATGGATAGCGGCATACGCTGCTTCACGATCCGCGACATCGACGAGCGCGGCATGTGCGCCGTCATGCACGACGCCATCGCGCACGCCACCGACGGCACGGCGGGCTTCCATGTCACGCTGGACATGGACGTGATGGAGCCGCTGATCGCGCCGGGCGTCGGGACGCCGGTGTTCGGCGGGCTGTCGTACCGGGAGGCGCACCTGGCCTTCGAGATGATCGCGGACTCGGAGCGGCTCGCGTCGCTGGACGTGGTCGAGATCAACCCG
The DNA here is from genome assembly GCA_964618855.1 of uncultured Candidatus Sumerlaeota bacterium. Lineage (GTDB taxonomy): Bacteria > Sumerlaeota > Sumerlaeia > SLMS01 > JANRJK01 > CAZUCD01. The sequence goes on along the minus strand of CAZUCD010000194.1, from coordinate 1,737 downwards.
CTGCTGGACAACCACAACGTGACGGCGCAGATCGCGGCGAAGCTGATCGCCTCGGCGCTGGGCAAGCGCATCCTCCCCAACCTGCGGCGCACGGTCCCGGACCGCGGCGTGCAGCCCGGACGCTGACACCGGAACCGCCATGAATCCCGCAGAGCTGCGCTGGAAGTCCGGCGCCGTGGGACACGCCACGGAACTGCGCGCCCTCGTCCCGGAACCCGAGCGCCATACCCCGCCGTGGCCCGTCCTCTACCTCCTGCATGGCAGGACCGACGACGCGACCGCTTGGACGCGCTACACGACGCTGGAGCGGCAGGCCGACGCGTTTCCCTTCGTCATCGTGATGCCCGCCGCCTATGTCACGTTCTACCGCGACCCCGTCGGGGGCCATGGCATGGAGACGTCGGTCATCCGGGAGCTGATCCCGCTGGTGGAGGCGACGTTCAACGTGCGGCGCGACCGCGGGGGCCGCCACGTCGCGGGCCTCTCGATGGGTGGCTACGGGGCGCTGTGGCTCGGCGTCCGGCACCCGCACCTCTTTGCAAGCGTATCGGCCCACAGTGCGGCGGCCATCGAGTCGCGGCGCGGGGACGACATCGACCGCAAGCACCACACGGCGGGGCTCTGGGGCAATCCCCCGCGCGAGGAACTGACGCTCGCGCACGCCTTTGCGCACGCGGACCGCGCCGCGCTCCCGCGCATCCGCATGGACTGCGGGGACCGCGACCCCATCCTGGAGGAGTCGCGCATCCTGCACGCGCACCTGCGCGACTGCGGGATCGAGCACACCTACGTCGAGCGCCCCGGCGGCCATGACTGGAACTACTGGGAGCGCGTGGTCGGCGAGACGCTGCGCTTCTGCATGACGGCGCTTTCCGCCGCCGACGCGGGCGGGGGGGCCGGCGGGCACTGAACACCGTGGCGGGAAGACTCCTACTAGCCATCGCGCTGCTGGCCTCGGGGACGGCGGGCCTCGTGTACGAGGTCGTGTGGTCGCGCTATCTTGCGCTGCTCGTCGGGAGCACGGGCCGCGCGCACCTGATCATCCTATCGACGTTCATGGGCGGGCTCGCGCTGGGGGCACTGTGGCTGGGCCGGCGCGCGGACCGCTCGCGCAACGCGTACGTTTTCTATGCGGTGGTGGAGGCCGGCATCGCGCTGGCGGGGGTGCTCTACCCGGCGCTGTTCGGGCCGCTGCGGTCGCTGTTCCTCGCGTCGGCGGCGGCGCTCGGCGGGGGAGACCTGGCCATCGGGATCGCCTCCACGGTGGTCGCCATCGCGGGCATCCTGCCGGGCGCGGTGCTGATGGGCGCGACGACGCCGGTGCTGCTTAGGGCGGCCGTGCGGGACGATGCCTCGGTCGGCCCGACCATCTGCGTTTTCTACTTCCTGAACAGCCTCGGCGCGGTCGTGGGTGCGCTCTGGGCGGGACTCTGGGCGATCCCTGCACTGGGGCTGGAGAATTCCTCGCATGCGGCAGCGGGGCTGAACGTGCTGGCGGGTCTGTGCGCGCTGGTGCTGGCGCGCGGCGCGTCCGGCACCCCGGCCGGGGAGCCCGCACCCGCCGGGGCCGGGTTCGGCGCCGCGCCCGGGGTCGTGCGGCTCGCGCTCATCGTGGCGGGAATCGCAGGGTTCATCTCGTTCGTGTACGAGGTCGCGTGGATCCGCATGCTGACGCTCGTGCTCGGGAGCGCGACGTACTCGTTCCCGCTGATGCTGGGCGCGTTCATCCTCGGCATC
>CAZUCD010000193.1:0-6247 GCA_964618855.1 uncultured Candidatus Sumerlaeota bacterium | reverse complement strand
CACCATGCCCGACATTTCCACCGTCCACTTTGATGTCGCGCTGACGAACGTCAGCGTCGCGTACCGCAACCTGGCATTCATCGCCCGGGAGATCTCCCCCGAGGTGATCGTGCGCCGCCAGAGCGACCGGTTCTTCGTGTACGATCCCGGTCGCGAGTCCATGCGCGAGCGCGCCGACCTGCGCGCGCCCGGCGCCGCCGCAGAGGAACTCGACTTCCAGCTCAGCTCCGAGACCTACTTCTGCGACGGGCACGCCCTCGCCGCCGTGATCCCGGACGAGGAGGCCGAGAACTCGGACGCCCCATTGAAGCCGCGCATCGACCGCGTGGAGCACCTCGCCGACCGCCTCCTGCTCGGCCAGGAGCTCGCGCTCGCGCGGACCCTTCGCGATCCGGACTTCGCCGTGAACAACAGCACAAACGAGGGGACGCTCTGGACCGCGAACGGCTTCGACCCCGTCGCGCGCATCGAAGCCGCGCGCCGCACGATCATCGAGCAGGCGCAGGTCATCCCCAACACCCTGGTCCTGTCGCAGCCCGTGTATTCCGCCGTGCGCAACGTCGCCGCCGTGACCGACCGCGTGAAATACTCCCGCCTCGGTGTTGTCGGCGCCGAGGATCTCGCGGCGCTCTTCGACGTCGAGCGCGTCCTCGTCGGCAGGGCCGTCGTGCAGACGTCGGACGAGGAGGGTGACGCGGTGTTCTCACCCGTGTGGGGGAAGGATGCATTCCTGATGCACATCCCCCCGCGCGCCGGCCTCAAGTCGATCAGCCCCACGCTCACGTTCGTTTGGGGGCAGGCGATGGGTTCCATGCGCGGCTGGAGCGTGGACACCTGGCGCGAGGAGCGGCGCAAGGCCGCCGCCCTCCGCGTGCAGAAGTACTACGACATCAAGCGCATCGCGGGCTCCGCCTACTTCTGGTTTCCGAACTGCGTGGCTTGAAAACAGGGGCCGGGGGCCGGGGACCGGGGAGCAGATACTGCTCCCTGCCCGACACCCGGCCCCAAACCTCTTACCTCTGACCTCCGGCCCCTGAACTCTGACCTCGGGCCCTGAACGAGTCCCTCCCATGCCCACAATCGATGATCTCAACTCCGCCGCTGGAGCCGACGTGGTGCGCGCGTTGGCGGACGATGACCGCGACGGAGAGGCGGATGCCCTCGTCGTTGCGGCCGTGATCGACGCGGCCGCCCGCGAAGTCGCTGCGGAGTCGATGCGCGCAGGCGTCGCGCCGGAACAGTCCCCCGCGCTCGGGGACGCCGTCGTCACGCTCGCAGTCCTCCGCCTCTACGAGCGCCGCCGCGAGCCCGTGCCGCCCCACTGGGTCGAACGAGCCCGCCGGGCCCGGGAGCTCGCCCGGGTCGTCGGCGGCGGCGCGCATCCGCTCTCGCGCGCGCAGTCGTCCTGCACGCACGAGCCCCACGACCGCACCTTTCCGCCGGGTTCGCTGCAACGGCTCTGACGAGGGCGCACCACCAACCCACAGGGCGAGGCCCCCATGCCGCTCATCCATGAACGCGAGCAGTCGCTGCTCGCCGCGCTGCAATCCGCGTTGCCGGGACACGCCGTCGTGGCGGACGCGCGGGACCTGGCCACGCTGCTCCGCCTGCGGACGATCCCCGGCCCCGCCGCCATCCTGCGCATCGTCGCGTGGGACGCCTCCGCCGACGCCGTCGAGTGGTCGATCGTGCTCCTGGAGGACGCGGCGGGCTCCGCCGAAGCGCGCCGGATCGGGGATGGCGAAGGCGGGCTCTTCGCCGCGATCGGCGCACTGCGGCACGCACTGGGCGCCATCGATGGGCTCCGGCCTGTCGGAGGCAGGATCGCACGGACGGAATCCACGGTGCTCGCGTGGGAGGAGATGGTGCGCGAGGTCGGGTTCGCGTCCGAGGGACGCAGTCCCGCCAGGCTCCCCTCCCTCGCGGCATCGCTTCAGGACGCCGGGGAAGTCGCATCGGGCGCGCTCGCCGATGACGTGCACTTCGATGAGCTGGACACGCTCGAACCCGGCGCACGCATCCTTGCGTGGCACCCGACAATCGGCGCGCGCGACCTCGGGGTGATCGTCGCGTCCGAGCCCGGCCGGAACGACCTCGTCCTCCCGCTCGAGGTGGACCTCCCCGTGGGGACGCAACTCGCGACAGCCGCGGGGATCGTCGTGCTTCCGCGCGGGACGCAGGCAACCACGCACGAGGAGTTCCCGGACTGGCGCACGACGGAGGTGCGCCTCGATGGCCGCTGGTCGGCGGGAATCGTCGGGCCCCGCACCATGCGGATCACGTTCGAGCTACCCCTTACGACGGACGCGATCGAGGGCCTGCTCGCGCTCTCGGAAACGCAGGCGCAGTTCCTCCACCTCGACGGGACCGGGGGCATACTCGCTGTCGCGCCCTCGGCATACTCAGCGCCTTCCGGCCCGCCACGCCGCTCGGCCGCGACCCTCCGCATGCGGGCCGTGCGCGTGGACGAACTCGACGCCTTCCTGGAGGGGCTCTGATGCCGACCGCATTTCCCGAGGCAAACGTGGCGGACTGGCGGTCCTGGCGGGTCGAAGTTGGGGACGTGCCCCCGTGGGGAAGCGCCCACCTCGCGGCGCCCCCGGACTTCGGCCATGGGGCCGGGCTTTCTTGGAGTGGTGGGCTGGTGGCGCTGGCGTGGGGTGAGGCACGGCTCCTTCTGGCCCCCGGCGCGGTTGGGGCGTTGGAGCTCGCGAGGCTTGTCGCGTCGGCGCGGCGCCCGGCCATGGTTCGCATCCTGCGCGTGGCCGCGGAGCCCGGCGACTTCCCCGACCTGCTCCTTTGGGAGGGCGCCGCGCGGTCCGCCGACCTTGTGGCCGGAGGCCTGCTCGAGCTTCGCGCGGAGGTGGAAGTGCCTGGCTCACACGTCGGCATGTGCCGCGACCTCGCCGCGCTGCCGGGCCATTCCTCCGCGCCGCCGGGCACATGGCTCCCGCAGGTCTTCGGGACATGCCAGGGCGTGCGGCCGGTGCTGCTGCGGGCTCCGGCGGAACGCAACCGGCTGCTTGGGCCGCTCGCGCACGACGCTGATGTCGTCCAACTGCGCGAGACCGTCGATTGGTCCGCGCCGGGAGCCGTCCAGGTCGCGGACGAAGTCGTGTTCTTCGACGTCATCGAGGGCGGCAACCAGCTCGGGAGCGAAGGTCATCCCGTGACGAGGTACACCCGGCGCGACCATCCGGATCGTGCCGAGGTGTGGCTTCTGGACGTCGGGGGCATCGCGTGGCTGGCGTGCGACCACCCCGCCGAAGTGGTCTTGGTCACAGCGGCACGGGAACCCGGAGGACCGCCCGTGGAGGGCCTCACGGCGTCCGTCGAGGAGTTCCACGGCCGCGACGCGACGCTGCTGCGCGGGCTCGTGATGCCGACCGAGCGCACGGAGTCCAGCGTCGCCGCCGTGAGGTCGGCGCTGTTCGGCTACGCGGGCCACTGGTCGCTCACGGGCGCCTCCAACGCCCTCCGCGGGGCGCAGGCATTCTCCGCCCACGACCAGTCCCAGGGCGCCATCCTCAGCTCCTCGCACGCCGTGCTGGAGGCGGACTGGGTCGGCAACCTGGCGCGGACGCTGTGGCGGCACGACCGCATCGCAAGCGCCTGCCTCGCGTTCGAGCTGACACCCCACGCGGGCTGGGATGCGGACACGCTCCTGCGCGTGACCGTCACGCGCGACGGCGCATCGGTCGAGAAGACCTTCTCGTTCGCGGAGGAGGTCGCGGACCTGGTCGGCCTGCTCGCGGATGGAAACCTGGCCGTTGCCCCGCTGGCGGCGCGCCCGTGGCGCTTCGATGTGTTCGCGGCGACTGGCGGCTGGAGCAGCCCCGCCGCAGCGCTCGACGGCATCGCCGCCGGCTCGCCGGCCATCTGCGTGCGCTCCGGCAGCGACGAAACATTGGAGCTACGCGCGGTGCGCCCCTGGCCAGGCGAGGCTGAACCCGTGATGAACCTCCGCATCGGACTCCTCGTCGCAAGCCCCGACGGCGCGAAGTTCAAGATCCGCGCCGCCGACGGGGACGGCCTGGACATCGAGTCGGACTCCATCGCCCCGGGTGCGACCCCGGAGCTGGCGGAGTTTCCCGTGGAGCTCGCGGCACCCATGGACGCGCGCGCTCTGCTGGCCGCGCTGACGGTCGAGGTCATCGCACACTTCGACGGCACCATCGAACTGCATGAGGCCTGGATCGACGTCGGCATCGCGTCGCCAGCGCAGGCGACGCCCCTTGGCGTGCGAGCCTCCCAGCGGCTCCTCCATGTGGACTTCACCGAATTCCTTCAGGGACCATTCGACTGGGCGGCATTCGACGGCGCCGCACCGAGGTTCCGCGTCCGCATGGAGCTTGAGGATGCCCCCGCCTACGCACCGGCGGCGATCGCCCGCGTCCACTGGCGCATCGAGGGCTTCCCCGCGGCGGTTCGACCAACGTCGGAAATCGCCGCAACCGTCGAGGGACGCCTCGCCTCCGCGGACGGCACCGCCCATCCGATCGAAGTTGCCAGGCTGCTGCTCGAGGGTGGCGACTTCGCGGGCCTCACGGTGGCCGACGACGCCGAGGCCGCGTGGGAGGAAGCTTCCGCGCGGGTCGACGACCACGGCGTGCGGTACCGCGCTGTCGTCGCGGACGCGCGAACCGTCGCCGGGGCGCTCGCGGCGTCATGCGGCGAGGCCGCGACGATCCTCGTCCACGGCCCCAACGGATGGGTGCCGCGGGCGCTGCCACTTTCGCCCGAGGCCGTGGAGACACCGGAGGCGCCCGCGTCGGTTTCGGGATTCACGGCCCTTCGAATTTCGGGGACGGCCCCGGGGGCCGCCCGGCCGCCGCGCGTGCTCCTCGCGGCAAACTCGCCCGGCTTGGCGTGGACAGAGGACGACGCCGACGCCGCCGGGGTCGCGAACGCGCGATGGGTGGACGCGGGCGGGGAGGCAACACTGCGCGCCGCGCAGATGTGGTGCTCGCGGGGCCGGGCCAGCATGCGCAGGGAGCATGCACCGGGTGAGCCCATCCCCCTTCCCGGGGACGGCATGCGCCACGCCGACGGGCACCACGGCATCGTGCGCTCCACGCGCCGTGAAGCCGGGCGATTCGAGGTCGAGCTCGACTCCACGAACACCCTGGAACCGCTCTGGGCGCAGGGATCGTGGCTGATCGCCCACGCCCCGGCCGGGCGCGCCATCCTGTTCACCCACGATCGAAGGATCGTCGCGGAGATCGACGCGGCGGGGAACTTCGCCGCGGCGGGCGCGATCGAAACAGCACCGATGACCGCTCCGGGAGCGGCTCCCGTGGAAATCGATGCCGGTGGGGAGCTCCTCCTGGGAGCGGTGGAGGGGGAGGAAGGCTCCGCCGTGCGGATCGCCGCCGCCGGAAGCGTGCTCACGACGCACGCGATCACGACGATGGCTGCTCCAGGAGCGGGCGCGGGGCCCGTTTGGCACGCCGCCGCGGGGGTGGTTTCCGCATGCCCGGCGGGCACCGAAACCGTGTGGAGGCTGACGTCCGCAGGGCTTGAAATCTGCGGTGCTGCGAGGAATTCGAGGCGACTGTGAGGGGAATCGTGAAATAAAGCACAGTTGCAACCCGTTTGCTTTCAATGCTCTGCAGCCACTGAAGCTTTTTATGAAAAAATAGGGACTTGACCCACGGGGGGGGCATCGAGTGGACTACGAAATCGCGCTGCGAGATGACGACAACGTCACCGGCAAGCGCGAGGGGCAGGAAGGCCAGAATGACCGGCGCTTCAGCCCTTCGACCCAACCCCCGGGTTGCGGCTCGAAAAAAAAAACAGCGCAGCGCGAAAAAATGCGTTGACCCGGCAACACGTCAACGCCTCTACTTCGCGCCCCTCGCAACGAGAGCACACGGTGCTCACGAAAGCCGCGAGGGTCGCCAGGGCGGAACGCGCGCCCTGAACAAACAGAAAGCCCAAGGATCCGTTCCTGAGGCCCTGTTCTTTGAAAACTGGGCAGAGATGAGTGCGAGTCGCCGTCCCCAAGGACGGATGACTTCGAGCCTGCGCAATTTCTCCGGATTGATGCGCGTCTTCGGACGCCGCACGGTCCGGTTGTGTTTCGCAAGCTGCCCCTCGGGGCAGCCCTTGCACCAAGGATTACACCTCTACGGAGAGTTTGATCCTGGCTCAGAATGAACGCTGGCGGCGTGGATTAGGCATGCAAGTCGAACGAGAAAGGGGGCTTCGGCCCCTGAGTAAAGTGGCGAACTGGTCAGTAACAGGT
>CAZUCD010000192.1:4969-6374 GCA_964618855.1 uncultured Candidatus Sumerlaeota bacterium | reverse complement strand
TCCAATGCAGCCTCGAAGGGTCCCCCCGGCCCTCCGGTGGCGCAACGGGGAGTTGAGGCCCGATCCGGGCGGATGCATCCAACGAAACCGTGGGACGGCTGGTGTTGGAGGAGATTCGGTGCCCCTCTTCCCTCTCGCTGAAGGGGTCAGTCGGGCGCCGGCAGGCGCCGCACCTCGAATGACCCACGGCGACAATCGGGAGCCGGGGGTGCAACGCATTCGGCGGACCCACCCCGGAAGGGGTGTCCCTCTCGCTGCGAAACCTCGTGGTCCTCGCTTCATGACTGAGTCCGGGGGGCACCCCTCGACGGGGTGCGAGAAAATCTCGCGAGCTACCCCCGGCTCGGGGCCCCGGCTCCCAGGAACTGGGATTCTGGAAGTCCATCGCTTCTGCAAGGGCGGGGAGGCGCACAAGGTGATCGGGGACGCGACAGGAACATGTCCCATTGGCCCCGCCCAGCGGGCCTGGCACTGATGTCTGGCCATGCAATACTTCAACGCACACTGCCACCTTGAGCTGGGCTGGCTGCGGGGTCGAGTTTCGCCGGGGCTCCCCTTCTGCGATTGGCTGGCGCGGGTCGTGGCCGAGAAGCGCGCCGTGGACCCGGGGGTCAGTGCGGGGTCGGCCCTCGCGGGGCTGGAGGAGCTCCGCAGGACCGGAACGACCGCCATCGCGGATGTGTTGTCGATGGACACGTCGGCCGGGGCTCTGGCAGGCGCGGCGGGGATGGTGCCGATCGCATTCATGGAGCTGATCGAGTTTGCGGAGTCCCGCGCGACGGATGCGGTGGGGCGTGGTGTCGCGCGGGGTGAAGGCCTGGCGGCCGGGGTGCGTGTCGGGCTCTCTCCCCATGCGCCCTACACGACGACGGGGGCGCTCATGCGGGAAGCCGCGTCGGTCGCGCATCGGTCAAGCCGGTGGCTCTGCATCCACGCGGCGGAAACGCCGGAGGAAACGGAGTTGCTGGAGCATGGCGCCGGGCCGATGCGCGAGCTCCTGGCGCGCCCGATCGCGGAGTCGGGCTGGGCTCCCCCGCTGATGCGTCCAATTGCCTGGCTGGACGCATGCGGCGTGCTCGGGCCGCGCACGCTGCTCGTGCACCTGAACGACGCGACGGACGAAGAGTTGCGCCTGATAGAGAGCCGGGGCTGCAGCGCGGTGGTCTGCCCGGGGACGCATGTGTACTTCGAGCGGGGGGAGTTCCCCCTGGGCCGACTCCTTGATGCGGGGATTCCGACGTACCTTGGGACGGATTCGCTGGCGAGCAACGAGGCGCTCGACATGGGGCGCGAGGTGCGTCTGGCGTGTGAGCTTTGCCCGCGGCTGGACCCGGATCGGGTGCGGGGATTGGCCGACGCCAGCCGAGTGGCGGCTTGCTCGACGTCGGCTCTAAGCACCACCAGC
>CAZUCD010000192.1:0-4959 GCA_964618855.1 uncultured Candidatus Sumerlaeota bacterium | reverse complement strand
GCTTCCTGAATTGAGTGGCGTCGCGGCCCGGCCCGGCGGGATGCTCCGCCGATATTGCAGCATTCGACGAGGTCGGACTTGGCGAAGGCACGGCGAAATCAGCGTGAGGACGCGGGACCGCTCGAGTGGTTCCTGCACGCGCTCCATCACCTTGGCTGGGCGGGGGCCGCACATGCCCTGCAGGCGTCGGCGCGCCTGCGCGGGCTGCCGGGGGGCGGGACGTTGGCCGTCCTGACCCTCCCCGACGGGCAGTTTCTGGCCGTCGTCGCGGCGGACGCCGAGCTGCCCCTGCCGAGCGAGTCCTTCGAGGCGTTCGAGGACCACTCGACCGAGTTCCGCCGGCTGGCACGGGCCCTTCGGCAGTTGGAGGGGGAACTGCACTATGTCGCCCTGCTTTCCCCGTCCGGTCGGGCTCAGCTCGTCGACTGGACCAACGACGAGGTTCTCCTTTCGGCGGATTCGCGTGCCGAGACGGAGGAGCGGCTCCTTCCCCTGCTGGAGCCCGCGGCGGTGATGCGCGGGTCCCTTATCGCGCACCCTCGAAAATCGGTGCCGCGACGCGCGGGGGAGCTGGAGAAGTGGACGCGGCTGTGGGAGACGCGGGTGGGTTCGGCGCTGAACCTGAAGCGCGGGCCGGTGGAGCGCTACTTCCGCGCACTCGCCGTGGCCAGGTTGTGCGCCCGGGTCGGCGCCTGCGTGCCGCGTCCGATCCCGTTTGCCGAGCATTGTGCGCAGGCCAAGCCGCCGGACGGGGCGCGGTACCTGAAGCCCATCTGGCGGGAGCTTTGCGGTCCGCGCAACATCGTGCAGGGAGTGCGGCGCGACGAGCTCGACGCGATCTCCGCGGCGGGCGCGAAGGATGGCGTCCTGACCGACTGCCTTGGCAGCTTCTCGCGACTGAGCGCGGCGAAGTTCTCCGCGGAGATCATGGCGGGCGCCTTCGCGGACGAGGAAGCGCGGGCGGTCTCCTGGCGCGCGGGGTTCTTGGAATCGACCCCGGCATCCACCGACGGGGACGCGATGCGCCGCCTGATCGAGCCTGTCGAGCTCGACTTGGACGAGTGCGGCTACCTGGTCATGCTGCGCGCATTCGACCGCGTGGCGGACCAGTTGAGGAAATCACGCGGCCTGATCGCCGCGCAGCGCCGCCACGGGGACCTCGCCGGAATCCAGATGGAGGTCTTCGGCATGGAGCCGGACGTCCCCTCCGACGATGGCGTCGCGGCGTTCGTCCTCTCGCGCGGCCTTCGCGTCGCCACGGCCCACCCGCAACGCGCCGACCTCGCCCGGATGCTCCTGCTTTGCCGGGCCGTGGAGTGGACCTCCCACCTCGGGCAGTTCGACGCGACGTTCCCGGACGTCGCGGTGCGTCGCCTGGAAACCATCCCCGCGCGCGAGGAACCCGCCGCGGCCATGAAGGTGGCGGAGCACTCGGACAACTGAGGAGCCGGGGTCAGTCGAGGTGCTGGATGGGTAGGTCGTAGAGGTCGCGCAGCCAGCGGAGGAAGGCGGTGACGTATCCGAGACTCCGGGGTTGGTAGTGACTCTCGATGATTGGGCCATAGAGCATGCCCGGCTCCTCCTGCCAAGCAGCCCAGGCGCGAATCTCAGCTTTGATCGTGTCCGGGACTGAGAACCGCGTCCGTCGAGTGTGGTCGATGTTACCTGAGTTCGCCGTGCATGTTTGCGCATGTTCCCACATCGGACCGTCCGCGGGTTCGATCAAGTCCTGCATGAGGTTCTCCAGCTTTGCGCGGGGCGTACGGCAATCGTGCATGAACCAGACGCCGAGTGGATGCTTCAGTTGGGTTTGATTCAACGAGGGCACGAACATGATGCCCTGCTGAAACTCGTCGCCCACCGTGGGCCATGAAGTGGGATGCCCGGAGTAACCGGCCCGCGACAGCGCGCCGGCAACGGCCTCCCATCGCTGCGGCACTGTCGAGTCAATGTCGAGGATCAATCCGGTCGCGCGATGATTGCAGTCTTCTGCAATCAGTTTCAGGTTCTTTAGTATCTGATCAACGCCTCCGAAGTCCTTGTGGACAATGAGGTGTTTCTTCCCGCGCTCTGTGTCGACGTCATGAATCTTCAAGAGAGCACTGACGGCGCTCACATCGTCGGGCCCCTCGACATAGAGCCTCGGAAGAGTCGAGCCGCTCATCGCGGATCGAGGTTGTAGCGCGAGATGTCCAGAATGGACTCCCCGTCGTGGGGCAAACTCTCCGGCAGGTGCCGATGAATCGAATGCACCGCGACCTCGGGGAGGAAGCTCTCGTCCCGGCGGCAGGCCTCCGCGAGCCCCTCAATGCAGTCCCAACTGTGCGTGGTGGCGAAGACCTGGACATTGAGTTTGCGCGCCGTCGCGATTACCAGCTTCCACATGTCGGCCATGACAGAGTAGTGGAGTCCGGTGTCGATTTCGTCGATGAAGAGGGAGCCACCAGCCGTGTGTTCGAGAGCGAGGCTGTGCACCAGAAGCCTTGCGAACCCATCACCCAGTGTCGCGATAGACACGCGTCGAGAGAGACTCTGCTTGTTGACTTTGAATGGCGGTGTGGAAAGTCCGTGGCCGGCCCATGGCATAATGTCGTCCAGGCCAATGTCCGAAATCTCTGGATCAAGGAGGCGCAGTGCATCGAGCAGAATGTCTTCGCGCTTGGCGTCATAGACCTTCTTCCACAGTTCGGCCATCCAATTGGCGTCGGGGAAAGCGCCGGCGTGCACCATGCAGGAGTTCGCCCGAGAACGGTGGATACCGTCGTCCCCAGCAGGGGAGCCTGAGTCCTTGAGCCTATGTTCGGAAGCCACGGATATCCAGTCATCTGTCAACGCGTGATCAATCTCGATGGTGGCGCTTCCTGTTCTCGACCACTCGCCGATGAAGGAGGTCGCGGCCTTCAGGCGCCCCTCGAGGATGTGACCAATCAGGGACCTACTCCGAATGTCGTCCAATCCTCCAAATCTGAGTGAAAGTCGAGCATTCGCGCAGATGTCTGAGAAAATCTCGATGCTGCTGCCTATCCTGGTGCGTTGTTCCCATGTTAGCCGGGAGGCGTCAAAACGCGGTTGACCATTCCCGGCGGGAACCACGCGCGCCTCACCACGACGGACCGCGCTCTCAATGAGCAGGTCGACGCTTCCACCCGTCTCCAGCAGCCCGATGCCTACCAGCGCCGCCGTCTTCCCGCTTCCGTTCTTCCCCACCAGCAAGTTCACGCGCTTTAGCCCGTCCATGCGGTACTTCTTGAAGCACCGATAGTTTTCGAAGGTGACGGATTCGAGGGCTGGTTTGGCCGAGGCGATTTCGGAAGCGGGTGGCGGAGCGGGGTCGGTGGCCATGGGGACCTCTGCGGGTGAACTGCCGGGATCATCGCTCGCGGGGGCCCGGAAGGTCAAATGCAGGGTTCCGGGGTGGCATGAAGCGCGCCGCCCCGGCGCCCACCGACAGGATGCCCGTGCCACCCTGTCCGGGGGCATTTCGGGGCTTGAACCGCGGGGGTCGGATGGTGACAATCCCGCGAATCCTGCGGAAGAGACCGCATCGACCGGCGCGCGGGGCTGATCGCCCCGCCAGCGCGCCCCGCACCCGTCCCGAACCTCCCGTTCCCGCACCAAGGAGTGCACGACGTTGACGACCGAACAGGCGAAGCCCCCCAAGGGCGCCGCAAAGCTGACCTATAGCGAGTCCTCCATCGAAGTCCTCGAGGGCCGCGAGGCGGTGCGCACGCGCCCCGCCATGTACATCTCCAACACCGACATCCTCGGCCTGCACCACCTCGTGTACGAGGTGCTGGACAACTCGATCGACGAGGCGATGGCCGGCTACGGCAACCGGATCGACCTGAAGATCCACTACGACAACTCGATCACCGTGGAGGACCACGGGCGCGGCATCCCCGTGGGGCCGCACCCCGACCCGAAGATGGGGGGGAAGTCCACGCTGGAGGTCGTGCTGACCGTCCTGCACGCCGGCGGCAAGTTCAAGGCCGAGGCGTACGAGATGTCCGCCGGCCTGCACGGCGTCGGCGTCTCCGTCGTCGCGTTCCTCTCCGAATGGATGAAGGCAGAGGTGCGCCGCGACGGGAAGACCTACCTCCTCCGCCTCAAGGACGGCGGCATCCCGGACGGCAAGATCGAGCCGATCGGACCCGCGTCCAAGACGGGCACCAAGATCACCTTCAAGCCGGACCCGAAGATCTTCACCACGACGGAGTACAACTTCGACACGCTCTCCACGCGGTGCCGGGAACTCGCGTTCCTGAACCCGGGGCTGATGATCTCCATCGAGGACGAGCGCCACGGAAAGGCGCACAGCTACAAGTTCCCGGGGGGGATCTCCGAGTACGTGAAGCACCTGAACTCGGGCAGGACGGCCATCCACGACAAGCCGATCCACTTCTCCCGCGAGCGCACGTTCGACAAGAACGACGGGCGAACGGGGAGGATGCTGGCGGAGATCGCGGTGCAATACGTCGACTCCTTCGACGAGCGCGTGTTCTGCTTCGCGAACACGATCAACACCCGCGATGGCGGCATGCACCTCACGGGCTTCCGCAAGTCGCTCACCTCCACGATCAACAAGTACGCGACGAAGCAGGAGCTCCTGAAGAAGATGAAGGAGGGGCTCTCCGGCGACGACATGCGCGAGGGCCTGACCGCCGTCATCAGCGTGAAGATCACCGACCCGCAGTTCGAGGGGCAGAACAAGGGCAAGCTGCTGAACCCGGAGGTCGCGGGCCTCGTCGAGTCGATCGTGAACGAGGGACTCGGCGAGTGGCTGGAGGAGAACCCGCGGGAGGCGCGGCGGATCGTGGAGAAGTGCGTGCTTGCGGCGCAGGCGCGCGCGGCGGCGCGCAAGGCGCGCGAGATCGTCCGCAAGAGCGCCATGGAGGGGGGCGGCCTGCCCGGCAAGCTCGCCGACTGCTCCGAGAAGGGCGAGGGCACCGAGCTCTTCAT
>CAZUCD010000191.1:0-6397 GCA_964618855.1 uncultured Candidatus Sumerlaeota bacterium | reverse complement strand
CGCGTTCATCCTCGGCATCGCGCTCGGCAGCCTTGCGCTCTCGCTCAGGCGCGCGGAGCACGGCTGGGAGGGCGTGCTGGCGTGGTCGCAGCTCCTGGTCGGCGGTTCGGCGCTGCTGTCGCTGTGCTGGTACGAGCACCTGCCGATCGCTGTGAACCGCGTGCGCATGGCGATCGTGCAGGAGGAGTCCAACTACCCGCTGTTCCTCGCGATGCAGTTCGGGCTGTGCATGGCAGCGATGCTGGTTCCGACGTTCGCGATGGGGCTCTCGTTCCCGGCGGCGGCGCGGCTGGTGGCCTCGCGTGCGGCGGCCGCGGGTGGCGCGTACGGGCGGCTGGTCGCGGTCAACACGGCGGGGACGGTCCTCGGCGCGATCGTCGGCGGGGCGGTGGTGCTGCCCCTGGTTGGAATCAAGCACACGATCGAGTTCGCATCCGCGGCGAGCCTGCTGCTCGGCCTGTTCATCGTGAGGCGGCTGATGGGGGATGGCGCGCGCGCGGTGCTGGTGCGCGCCACGGCGTTCATCGTCGGCGTCGCGCTCGTGTACGGCGCGCTCTCGCCCGACTGGGACCCGCGCCTGGTCACGTCCGGGCTCTACCGCGAGAAGCGGCGCATCGGCAGCCTCGACGAGGCCCTGCGCGCCCTCGAGTCGCGCCAGGTCATCTACTACCGTGACGGGGTGGACGCCACCATCGCCGTCGTCCTGCAGGACAACGCGCGCTCGGACGGCGTCCCCGTGGTGGCGCTGATCATCAACGGCAAGGTGGACGCCTCGTCCGACCACGACATGCAGACGCAGCTCCTCGCCGGGCACGTGCCGATGATGATCCACCGCGACCCGCGGGACGTGCTGGTGGTGGGGCTCGGGGCGGGGGTTTCGGCCGGAGCCGCGCTCGCCGGCGGTGCGGAGAGCGTCGAGTGCATCGAGCTGATCCCGGAGATCGCCGGCGCGGCGGAGAAGTTCAGCGTCCAGAACTACGACGTCATGCGCTCGCCGAAGTTCAGGCTCCGCATCGGCGACGCGAAGACGCACCTCCTCCTGCCGGGGCGGTCCTACGACGTCATCATCAACGAGCCGACGAACCTGTGGGTGGCGGGCGTCCCGGGGCTGTTCACGATCGAGCACCTGACGGCGGCCTCGAAGCGCCTCAAGCCCGGCGGCATCTACCTGCAATGGATGCACACCTACGAGATGCAGGATGCCACGTTGTACCGGCTCCTCTCGACGTTCCAGCGCGTCTTCCCGTACTCGACGATGTTCAACGTCGGCGGGGACGTGATCGTGTGCGGCTCGATGGACCCGTTCGCGCCGGACTTCGCGAGGATGGAGGAGTATTTCTCGCGCGCCGCGGTGAAGGAGCAGCTCGACGCCTTCGGCATGCGGGGGCTGGCGCCGATCCTGTCGCTCCAGATGCTCGCGAAGGAAGGCACGGCGGCGCCCATCGTGCCCGACCGGGGGGTGTGCAGCGACTTCAGGCCGGAACTGGACTACGAGTGCGCAAAGGGCTTCTTCCTGGACGCTTCGGCGACGTCGGCGGGGATCCTCGACCGAAGGTTCTTCTCCCCGGCCCGCGCGGACCTGTGGGTGGGGGCGTGGCCGGAGCCGAAGTGGCCGGACGACGCCGGTTTCCGCGAGTTCCAGGCGAACATCGAGCGGTTCACGTCGACATTCGCGGGGATGGACGCCGCGTGGGCGCACCTGTGGCTCCAGCACCATCCCGCATCCCGGCTCGCCCGGCTCAACGCGGCGCGGTTCGATGCCGCCCTGCCGCGCGCGGAAATCCCCGTCTTCGAGGGCACGCCGGATGAGTACTCGCGCGAGGCCGTGGCCATGCGCGCGGGGCCCCTGTACCTCGCCTACGCGCGGCAGCGCAACTTCCTGTGGTCGCCGGACTCGGCGCGGCTGCGCACGGAGGTCGCGCGCCTTGCGGAGATGGACTCGCCGGAGTCCGCGTGGGCGCTGGGCGTCCTCGGTGACATCGAGTTCGATGCCGGACGCCCGCAGGCCGCGCTGCCCCTCTACGAGCGCGCAATCGAGGCCGCGCGGCGCCCGCGCAGGGATCCCTCCTTGACGCCGCCGGTCGGCCCGGAGGCTCTGCTCCTCCGCGTAGCCGAGGCCAAGCTGGCGCTCGGGGACTTCGCCGGGGCGCGCGCCGCCGCGGCCCAGGTCCCGCTGCCTCCCGAGCCACCCACCATCCCCACGCCGCGCGAAATGTTCGAATGCCGCCTCGCACACGCAGAGGCGCTCGCAAAATCCAGCAGTCGCTGAAACCACCCCCACGGATCAACCCACACCATGCCCCTCCAGGCCGGAATCGTCGGTCTCCCCAACGTCGGCAAGAGCACCCTCTTCAACGCGATCACGCGTGCCGGCGCCGAGGCCGCCAACTACCCCTTCTGCACCATCGAGCCCAACGTCGGCATCGTGGAGGTCCCCGACCCGCGGCTGGCCGTCCTCGCGGGCATCTACAAGCCGAAGCAGGTCATCCCGACCGCGTTCCAGTTCGTGGACATCGCCGGGCTCGTCCGCGGCGCCAGCACGGGAGAGGGCCTCGGCAACCAGTTCCTCGCGCACATACGCGAGGTGGACGCCATCGTCGAGGTCGTGCGCTGCTTCGAGGACCCGGACGTCGTCCACGTCCACGGCAAGATCGACCCGCTGGACGACATCTCCGTCATCAACCTCGAGCTGATCTTCGCGGACCTCGCCACGGTGGAGAAGCGCATCGAGCGCACGTCCCGCGCGGCGAAGGCGGACAAGACGCTCGGGCCCGAGCTCGACTTCCTGGCGCGCCTGAAGTCCGGGATGGAGGCGGGCAGGCTCGCCTACACCATCGAGGCCAGCGAGGAGGAGCGCGTCATCCTGCGGGAGATGTCGCTGCTGACCGGCAAGCCGATCCTCTACGTCTGCAACGTGGCGGAGGGGGACGCGGGGCGCGCGGACGAACTGCCGGAGGTGCGCCGCGTCGCGGAGTTCGCCGCCTCTCAGGGGACGTGCGCCGTCGCCATCTCCGCAAAGGTCGAGTCCGAAATCGCGGAACTCGACGGGGACGAGCGCGCGATGTTCCTTGGGGAACTCGGGCTGAAGGAGAGCGGCCTGGACCGCCTGACGAAGGCGGCCTACCGGCTCCTCGGGCTGGAGACGTTCCTCACGGGCGGAGAGAAGGAGGTCCGCGCGTGGACGTTCCGCGCCGGATGGAAGGCGCCCCAGTGCGCGGCGGTGATCCATTCCGACTTCGAGAAAAACTTCATCCGCGCGGAAGTGGTCACGTATGACGACCTGGTCGCGGCGGGCTCGTGGAACGCCGCGCGGGACGCGGGGAAGCTGCGCGTCGAGGGGAAGGAGTACGTCATGCGCGACGGCGACGTGGTGATCTTCAGGATCGGCGGTTCGTGACCGGCGCCCTGCGCGGGATCGCACTCGCGCTGGCGTTCGCGCTGCTGCCGTTGGTGGCCGTGCGCGCGCAGGAGACCAGCGGGACCCTGCGAATCGTCACGTGCGCGCCAAGCCTCGCGGAGTACGTCCACTTCGTCGGCGCGTTCGACCGCGTCGTCGGCGTGTCGCGCTTCACGGAGTTTCCTCCGGAGGCCGCGGCGCTCCCCGCCGTGACGGACATCCAGGCGCCGGGGCTCGAGGCCATCGAGGCGCTGCGCCCGACGCTCGTCCTCTGCCTCTCCAGCAACGAACGCGTGGCGGAGCACTTCCGCAAGCGCAGCGGCACGGAGGTCGTGCAGCTTGGGCGCGTGGAGACCTTCGACGAGGTGGCGCGGGCGCTGCGGGTGGTCGCGCGGTCCTGCGGAGTTGCCGCCGGGGCCGAGCCCCGCATCGCCGCGTTCGAGGCGGAGCTGGCCGGGCTGCGGGCCTCGCGCACCAAGTCGCCCCGGCGCGTCCTGATGCTCCTCGGCGGGCCGGAGCTGCGCCCGGGGGGCGTCACCGCGATCGGCCGCGGCACCTACATCGACGAACTGCTCCAGCTCGCCGGGGGCGACAACGTGCTGGATGCCTCCGTGGGCGTGTATCCGCAGCTCAACAAGGAGGCGCTGCTCGCGCTGGATCCGGACGTGCTGCTGTTCTTCTCGGAGGCGAGGCCGGACGAGGGGGAACTCGAGTCCGCGCGGCGCTCTTGGACTCCCCTTGCCACGATGCGCGCGCCGCGCGACCCGCGTGGGATGCGGTTCGTCGCGGATCCGCGCGTGATGGTGCCGGGACCCCGCGCGTTGGAGGCGCTCCCCGCGTTCCGGGAGGCGATCGGCGCCGGGGAGTAGTCCCCCCGCCGCGCCTCAGCCCGCCGTGGGATCGATGGGGCAGCCGAGCGGGGCGTAGCTCTGAGGGTCGGGCGCCTTCCCCGCGCGCAGCGCCTCGATGGCCTCGCGCAGGAGGTAGCGGTGCCCCGGGGAGCCGGGGAAGAGCGTGTTCTCCGGCGCGCCGACGTAGGCCACGCGGCCCGCGCGGTCGAGCACCCACACGGTCGGCGTGCGCTTGGCGCCCGCCAGCTCCCGCACCGTCCCGTCGGCATCGTCGTAGAGCGGAAACGCCGCCACTCCCTCCGCAACCTGTGCCCGGGTTCGCGCGTAGAAGTCCGCGTCCATCGGCTTGCCTGCGAGGATGCCGACGATCGCGTAGTCCGCTTCCCCCGACTTGGCCATCTCGTTGATCAGCTCGGCACAATTGGCGGCGCACGGGCAGTCCGGCGAGTGGAACGTGATCACGGTGAACTTCCCCGGGTCGCGGTCGCGGGAGAGGCGGTAGGTGCGCCCGCCGTCGAGGCTCTTCACCTCGAAGTCGGGGAAGGCCTCGCCGACCCAGACCTTGACGAAGTGTTCCTCCGATGCGGCGGGTTGGGCGGTTTGTGCGTCGCGGGGGGCCGGAGCGGGCCCCCGCACGCCAGCGCGCGGGGAGACCCCGAAGAGCAGGAAGGCGGCGGTGCCCGCGATGAGCGCCACGGCGATCACGGCGGCGGCGGCGGCGGCGAACTTCACTTTGGCAACTCCCGGGAGAGTGGTTGCGCGAGCGCGGCGACCATGCGGCGCACGGCCTCCGCCGGGTCCTCGCCGGCTGCGGTGGCGCGGTCGACCTCGGAGATGAGCGCCGTCCCGACGACGACGGCATCGGCGCCTGCGGCGGCGGCCTCCGCGGCCGCGTGCGGGGTCGAGATGCCGAAGCCGAGCGCCAGGGGCAGGTCCGTCGCGCCGCGCACGCGGGCGATGTACTCGCGCGTGGACTCCACGGGCGCGGTGGCGTGCGTGCCGGTGATGCCGCGCCGCGCGATGCAGTAGAGGAACCCGCTGGATTCGCGGGCGATGCGTCGCATGCGTTCGGTGGGCGTGGTCGGGGCGACGAGGCTGACAAGGTGCAGCCCCCGTTCGCGGCATGCCTCGCGCATGGGGCCGGCCTCCTCGACGGGGAGGTCGGCGGCCAGGATGCCGTCGGCGCCGGCGTCGGCGGCCATGGCGGCGGCGCGCGCCTCCCCCCGCACGGCGAAGGGGTTGGCGGCGCCGAACATCACGAGCGCCGGGCGCGGCCAACGCGCTCGCCATTCGTGCGCCAACGCGCATGCACCATTGTACGTCATGCCGCGCTCCAGCGCGACCTTCGAGGCGTGCTGGATCACGGGGCCGTCCGCGATGGGATCGCTGAAGGGCACGCCGAGCTCGATGATGTCGGCGCCGCCCTCCGCGGCGGCGTGCAGGAGCCGCGCGCTGGTCCCCGCGTCCGGGTAGCCCGCCGTCAGGTACGCCACAAGGAGCGCGCGGCGCCCCCTGGACTCCGCAAAAAGTGCATCGATTCGGTTCACGCCGTGGATGTCACCCGTTCCCTTTCGATTCCGCATCCGGTCGCAGGGCCCGGATCACGCGCGCCGGGTTGCCGGCAATCACGACCCAGCCCTGCGGGAAGCTCCTTGTCACAACAGCGCCCGCGCCCACGACGGTGTTCTCTCCAAGCTCGACGCCCGGGAGGATCACGGCGTTCATCCCGACCCAGGTGCGCGCGCCAAGCCGGATCGGCGGGTCCTTCGTGTAGCGTGTGTTGTCCAGCGGATCGTGGTTCGCGCTGACAAGCCCGACACCGGGCCCGAGGTTCACGTCGTCGCCGACGATGATGCCGTTCTGCGCATTGATGTAGCAGTGCGGCGAATCCCCGGGGAAGGTGCGGCGCCCGAGTTTCACGCGCCTGGCCCACCGCACCGTCGTCGTGAAGTGGACGGGCCACGGGACGCCCGCATTCACGCCGAGCATCCTCCCGATGCGCCAGAGCACGCCGAACTTCACCCCGCACCCCTCCGGCACCGCGAACAACGCGCGCAGCAGCGACTTCATCGGGCCCGTGTTCCTTCGTTCCCAGTCATGCCCGGGAGCATCGACGGAGCTGCCGCTGGCCGCAAAGGCAGAACGCTGG
>CAZUCD010000190.1:0-6448 GCA_964618855.1 uncultured Candidatus Sumerlaeota bacterium | reverse complement strand
CCTGTCCGGGTCCTCGAAGAAGAGCGCGTAGTACCCTTCGCCGCCGGCGTAGGGGTGCTTGTCCTCGTATAGCACGGTGAGGCCGCGCGCGCGGACGGCTTCCGTCATCCGGTCCACCGCGGCACGATCGGGCGCGTGGAACGCCAGGTGGTTGAGCCCGGGCTTGCAGCGATGGAACGTGGCGCCCTTGTGGTGGTCCTCCGCCTGCACGAAGACCAGGTAGGTCGGCCCGAGCTTCCAACTCACGCCCGCGGGCCATTCCTGGAACAGCGACCAACCAATCTCCGCCAGGAACCAATCCCAGAAGGCGCGAGTCCGGGCGAGGTCGGCAACGTACATCTCCACGTGGTGCAGCATGCCGGAGGGGTTCTGCATCGCTTTATCCCGAAGATGGGTTGGCACGCGGCGGCTTGGCCGATAGGAACGCCGCGCACGAGGACTTCCCCCCCATGACCGCAGAGTTCCACCGCAGGCACAACCCGAAGGCTGAGCCCGCCGCGCAGGTCGTCAGCGGCTCCGCCCGGTTCACCGTCCTCACTCCCTCCCTGATCCGAATCGAATGGGCTGCCGACGGCATGTTCGAGGACCGCGCATCCTTCGCTTTCGTGAATCGAGGGCTGCCCGTGCCCAGGTTCGAGCGACGTTCGCTCGCTTCGGGCACGGTCGAGATCGAGACCGAGCAACTGCTACTTCGCTACACTGGAACCGATGCGTTCTCTGCGGAAAATCTCTCAGTCACGATCAAGCATGGCCCGGGCGGAAAAACGGCCGAGTGGCGGCCCGGCATGCCCGACACGGGCAACCTGCGCGGCACGGCGCGCACTCTGGACGACGTGAACGGCGCGTGCGAGCTTGAACCGGGGCTGCTCTCGCGCGACGGCTGGGCCCTGGTTGATGATTCGAAGCGGCTTCTTTTCGGCGAGGACGGCTGGGCTACGCCGCGGCCGGCGGGGGAGCGCACCGACTGGTACTTCCTCGGTCATGGACGTCGTTACGCGGAGGCGCTCGCCGATTTCACGCGCCTCGCGGGGCGCATCCCCCTGCCGCCGCGGTACGTGCTCGGGCCGTGGTGGTCGCGCTACTGGGCGTACACGGAGCAGGAGTTCAAGGACATCGTCGGCGAGTTCGAGCGCCATGACGTGCCGCTGGACGTCCTCGTGGTGGACATGGACTGGCACCTCGACGGCTGGACGGGCTACTCGTGGCACCCGGGGTACTTTCCGGATCCGCGGCGCTTCCTCGCCTGGGCGCATGCGGAGGGCCTGCGCGTGACGCTGAACCTGCACCCGCACGATGGCGTCGGCACGCACGAGGCCGCGCATGCGGCGTTCGCCGCGGCTCTCCGCGCCCCTGCGGGTAAGCGCATCCCGTTCGACTGCGCCAGCCCGGAGTACATGGACGCCTACTTCCGCCTCCTTCACCACCCGCTCGAACAACAGGGCGTCGACTTCTGGTGGATGGACTGGCAGCAGGGGACGAAGACGAGGATAGACGGACTCGATCCGCTCTTCTGGTTGAACCACCTCCACTGGATCGACTGGGAGGAGAACCCCGCGCGCAGCGACGAGCGGCCCCTCATCTTCAGCCGATGGGGAGGCCTCGGCAACCATCGGTACCAGATCGGCTTCTCCGGGGACACGCACAGCACGTGGGCATCCCTCGCATTCCAGCCGTACTTCACGGCAACAGCCGGCAATGTCGGCTACGGGTGGTGGAGCCACGACATCGGCGGCCACCAGCCCGGCGAGGTCCTGCCGGAGATGTACCTGCGCTGGATCCAATGGGGCGCGTTCAGCCCGATCCTGCGCACGCACGGGACGAAGAACCCGCTCGCGGAGCGCCGCATCTGGGCGTTCGGCGCGGAGTTCCTTGCCCATGCGCGCGAGTCGTTCCGCGGCCGGGTGGAGCTCGTTCCGTACATCTACACGGCGGCGCGCACGGCATACGACTCGGCCGTTCCGCTCTGCCGTCCCCTTTACCTCGAGTGTCCCGAGATGGAGGAAGCCTATGCATGGCCGGGGGAGTACATGTTTGGCCCCGACCTGCTGGCAGCGCCCGTGGCGTGCGCGGCCTCGGGTGCGAGCGGACTCGCATCCACGCGCGCTTGGCTCCCGCCGGGGGAGTGGGTGCATTGGTTCTCGCACCGCATCCACCGTGGTCCGGGAGTCGTCGAGTGCCTCTCCGGCCCGGGCGAGTTCCCGCTGTTTGCGCGAGCCGGAGCGATCATCCCGACCGTGCCGGGGGCGATGAAGGCGAATCACGCCTTGTCGCGCAGGCTCCGGCTGACCGTGTTCCCGGGGGAGCGCGGATCAGCCACTGTCTATGAGGATGACGGCATTTCGCGGGGCTACGAGGACGGGGAGTGCTCGTGGTTGCCGGTCTCGTATGAGCGGGAGCATGGAGACGCACATCGCGTCGTGATAGGACCCGTGCGGGGATCGTGGCCGGGCATGATGCTATCCCGCAATGTTGAGGTGGTGATCCTTGGCGTTGATCGCCCCGCGGAGGTCGTCGCGTCGTTCGAGCGCCTGCCCGAGCGCCGTGCGGACGACCTGCCCGGCTGGTGGCATGACGCGGACAGGCGAGCGCTGCGCATCGTCGCCAACGTGACCAGCGTGCATTCCGAGACGGCAATTGTGGCCACCCCGGCGTCGGCCCCGGGTGCCCGGGTGCTGTCTCCCTTTGGCGGTGACGGATCCTTCGTCGCATCGGGCGACGAGTCCCCGTGGGCGCACGCCCTCGCCAAGGCGGCGGCGATTGCGGGGCCGCCGATCGACCTGATCCTGAGCGGGTTCGCCACGGAACCCGTGTCGGCGCGATGCCGCGCGGTCGCCGAGCGCATCCCGGAAATGCTGGCGCGTCGGCCGCAGCCGGAGCTTGCAGGGCGCCTGCGCCGCGCGTGGTGCGCGCTCATGGGCATCTCGCCCGCGATCGAGGCCGATGCGCTCGGCGAGGGGCGGTTCCGCATCGCGACGCGCCTGCTCGCCGACCGCGAATGGAACTTCGCCGAGGTCGACTTCAAGCTCGATCCGCTCGCCGTGCTCGGCGCGCCGGAACTCACCGGTTCCTCGCGCGACCTGCTCGGGGGTGGCTCCCCTTTTGGCTTTGCCCAGGTTTTCCGCGCGCAGGAACCGCTTCCGTCCGTGCATGTCACAGGGACGGCGGGGCTGGCGCTCCTCGGCATGCGCATGAGCTTCCCGTTGGCGCTGGACCTCTTTCCGTCGATCAACGGGTGGTGGATTTGCGGCCCCTTCGACAATCCATGGGAGGACGGAATCGACGTCCCGTTCCCGCCCGAGTCGGGCTTCGACCCGGCTGGCGAGCATCCCGCCGGCAAGGACGGCATCCCGGCTCGTTGGCGGCGGGTCACGCGCTCCCTTGATCCCGGAGCCGACCTCCTGCGGGAGAACTTCGTGGACCTCAACGTCGTCTTTGCCAGGCGCATCGAGCACGCCGTTGCCTATGCGCGATGCATCGTAGAGGCGCCGCGCGAGATGGACGCCGAACTTGCCGTGGGCTCCGATGACGGAGTCGCGGTCTTCATCAACGGAGTCCGCATCCACGCCAACCACGTTGGGCGCGCCTACCGGTCCAAGGCCGACAGGGTGAAGCTCCCACTGCGTGCCGGCGTGAACGAACTGCTCCTGAAGATCACGCAGGGCGAGGCTGGATGGGGATTCTGCGGCCATCTGGAGGATGCCCCCGGCGCGCGGATCCGATTGGAGTAAGGCGGCACAGCGCCCCCGCCGAGCGGCCGCGAGCGCCGGGGGAGACGCCCCGCGGAGCGCCTCCCCCGGTCCGTCCGCTCAGTCCGTGTAGACCATCGTTGGCACACGTCCGAGGAGGCGCAGGTACACGGTCAGCACGCCCCGGTGGTGCGCCATGTGGTCGGCGTCCGCGGAGATTACCGACATGCGCGGCGCCACGCCGAGGATGGGATTGTCCTGCATCGGGGCCATGAGCTGCGCCTCGCTCATGGCGCGCAGGCGCCCGGCGTTGCGGGAGGTGGAGGCGTCGAGCTGCTTCATGGCATCGGCAAACGCCACCGGTTCGCGGTTCGCCTTCTCGAACGCCTCGAAGTCCATGTTCCATGAATCGTCCAGGCATCCGTCAAAAAACCAATCCGACGACATCGCGATGTGGCGGATCTGCTGCGCGACGGTCATCATCCCATCCGCCGGACGAAAGTTCCCATCCGACTCCTTGAAGTCCTTCAGCACGTTGTTCAGGAAGTGCCGGCTCTTCAGGAAGAGTCCGGCCGCAAGCTCTCCATTCATGGGGGCGACCTCGCCAGGGGAATGGCGCGAGTTGCGCCCGACGGTCGCGGGAAGGCAAGCGAAATAAAAGCGAATCACGCCCCCGGGTTGACAGCCCAGCCACCACCCGGAGACCCTCCGCAACCCCCCTTCGGGAGCCCCGCATGTCAGAGCATCACGACTCAAACCTCGTCGTCCGGGCTGTCCGTCCCTACGTCCCGCCGATCGACCAGTTCCCGCTCGTCATCAACTTCGCGAAGAGCCACGGGGCGCACCTCTTCGACGAGGCGAGCATGTCGTTCAAGATCGACTTCGCGGGCAGCTATGCATCGATGCCCCTCGGGTACAACCATCCGGCGATGATGGAGCCGGAGTTCGAGCGCGAGCTCGTGGAGGTTTCCCGCGTGCGCATCGCCAACCTGGACGTGTTGTGCGAGCCGTACGCGAGGTTCCTGGAGACGTTCGTCCGGGTCGCGGGAGCAGGCTACTCGAAGTTCTTCTTCGTCGATGGCGGGGCGCTCGGCGTGGAGAACGCCATGAAGGCGGCGTTCGACTGGAAGGTGAGGCGCAACCTGGCCGCGGGGCGCGGCGAACGCGGACAGGAGATACTCCACTTCCGGCAGGCATTCCATGGTCGCGGAGGCTACACGCTCTCCGTCACGAACACCGCCGACCCGAACAAGACGAAGCACTTCCCCAAGTTCCCGTGGCCACGCGTGACCAATCCAAAGTGCCACTTCCCCCTCGACGGCGATCGGCTGGAGCAGACCCTCCAGGGAGAGCGTGCAGCCATGCGCGAGATCGGGGAGGCGTTTTCCGAGAAGGGGGACGACATTGCAGCCATCCTGATCGAGCCCATCCAGGCGGAGGGCGGGGACAACCACTTCCGCCCGGAGTTCCTCCGCTTCCTGCGCGAGACCGCCGACGCGAACGACGCGCTCCTGATCTTCGACGAAGTCCAGACGGGGATGGGTCTCACGGGGGACATGTGGGCCTGGCAGACTCTGGGCGTGAAGCCGGACATCGTGTGCTTTGCGAAGAAGGCGCAGGCCGGCGGCTTCATGGCTGGGGAGAGGCTGCTGGCGGAACCGCACAATGTCTTCGCGGTCCCGAGCCGCATCTCCAGCACATGGGGCTCCTCGCTGACGGACATGGTCCGCTGCCGCAAGTACATCGAGCTGTACGAATCCGAGGACATCCTCGCAAACGTGAGGGCGCGCGGGTCGGAGCTGGTCACGCACCTGAACGCCATCGCAGACGACCGGGAGTGCATCGAAAACGTGCGCGGGCGGGGCCTGATGGTGGCGTTCGACCTCGTCTACCCGGAGATGCGAAACGAACTGCTGGCCGCGCTGGAGCGCAACGGCCTGCTCCTGTTGCCGTGCGGGGAGAAGTCCGTCCGCTTCCGGCCGCACCTCAACGTAACGCGCGAGGTGCTCGGAAAGGCCGTGGACATCCTCGCCAGCACCCTCGAGTCCAGCCTCCCCTCGGAACCCGTGCACTCCTCCTGAGGAGGACGCCGGGCACGTTCCCTTGACGCCGGGCGCCCGGTGCCCAGTCTGCCCCCAGCCACGAACACGACCCAACCCACCCCGGAGCCCGCCATGGACCCGCGCCAGGACTACACGACGATCGCGAAGTTCATCGAGCACCACTACCGCCACTTCAACTCCGCCTCGCTGATAGACGCCGCGCGCGCGTGGCGGGCCCTCCTGGACGATGGCGGGATCATGTTCGCGACGCTGGCGGGGGCCATGAGCTCCGCGGAGCTGGGCATCTCCCTCGCCGAGATGATCCGCCGCGGCAAGATCCACGCGATCACCTGCACGGGCGCCAACCTCGAGGAGGACCTCTACAACCTCGTCGCGCACGACCATTACGAGCGCATCCCCCACTACCGCTACCTGACCGCGGAGGACGAGAAGGCCCTGCACGACCGCCACCTGAACCGCGTCACGGACACCTGCATCCCGGAGGAGGAGGCGATTCGCCGCCTCGAGGGCGCGATCCTCGGCGAGTGGACATCCGCGGACCGCGAAGGCCGGCGCCACTTTCCGCACGAGTTCCTCTACCGAATCATCCGCAGCGGAGTCCTCAAGCGGCACTTCCAGATCGACCCTAGGGATTCCTGGCTGGTGGCCGCCTGCGAGAAGAACCTGCCGATCTTCGTCCCGGGCTGGGAGGACTCCACC
>CAZUCD010000189.1:0-6482 GCA_964618855.1 uncultured Candidatus Sumerlaeota bacterium | reverse complement strand
CGAATCACGGAACACGAACCATGATTCCCCACTCCCCTCAGTTGACCGCCGCGCCGCGCCCCTCCTCCGACCGCGCCAAGTCCGCCAGCGCCGTCGAGAGGTACCGCTCCGTCATCGAGCAACCGATGGTAATGATGGTTTTCCCGGCGTTCTCCGGGCGTGCGGCGACCTGCAGGGCGACGTGCACATTGGCCCCGGTCGAGATTCCGGCCGGGAGGCCCTCCTCCCGCGCCAGCCGCCGCGCCATCGTCAACGCGTCCTCGTCCGCCACCGTCAGCACCTCGTCCACGATGTCGCGGTTGAGGTTCTTCGGCACAAAGCCGGCCCCGATGCCCTGAATGCCATGCCTTCCCGGCAGTCCACCCGAGATCACGGGCGACAGCGCCGGTTCCACGGCGATGGCGCGGAAGGTTGGCTTGCGCGACTTGATCACCTCGGAAACGCCGGTGATTGTGCCACCCGTGCCCACGCCGGCCACGATGATGTCGGCCTCGCCCTCCGTGTCGCGCCAGATTTCCTCCGCGGTCGTCCTGCGGTGAACCTCCGGGTTGGCGGGATTCTCGAACTGCTGGGGCATGAAGGAGCCCGGCATCGCCGCGTGCAATTCCGCGGCCTTCGCAATGGCGCCCCTCATGCCATCCGCGCGCGGGGTCAGGACGATTTCGGCGCCGAGCAGCCGCAGCAGGTAGCGCCGCTCGAGGCTCATGCTCTCCGGCATCGTGAGCACCAGCCGGTAGCCACGGGCTGCACAGACGAAAGCGAGCGCGATCCCCGTGTTGCCGCTCGTGGGCTCCACGATGGTTCCTCCGGCGCCCAACCGCCCATCCTGCTCCGCGGCATTGATCATCGCCCAGCCGATCCGGTCCTTCACGCTCGCCAGCGGGTTGCGGAACTCACACTTCACGAGGACCATCGCTTCCAGCCCCTGCGTCACCCGGTTCAGCCGCACCAGCGGCGTGTTTCCGATCGTCTGCAGCATGTTCGTGGCATACTTTGGCATGTTCGGCACCCCTTGCCATGGCGGGTCGATTCAGCTTCTGGCCGCCATGGTGGCAAGAACCGGTCCCCGAATGCACGGGTTAAGCGCATGCACTGATCCGGCGGGGGGGCTCCCCCTTCGGGTGGGGACGGGCAGATTCCCCGATTTCCCTGAATAACCCGGCCCCCTGCATGTAGGTCCCGTGACGGACGAGACCATCGAGGAGGGCGCGTCATGGAAGTCATCGACTCGGGAACCCAGGTTGGCACGGCAAGCGTCGCGGAACCGACGGTTCCGGCCCGCCGCACACCGCAGAGCGTCTGCGGCCTCGTCTCGCTCGGCATGGCGGTCATCTCCATAGCCCTCATCCCCTTCATCGGCGTGGGTTCGCTGGCGATCAACGCCGCGGGGGTGCTGCTTGCGATCTTCGGGTTCTTCGAGGCGGACCGCCGTCAGGCCAGCGCCTGGTGGGGCCTCATCGTGAACTCGGGAATCTGCGTCGGCTGCGGAGCCATCGCGACCGTCATCGCGATCTTCGCATGGACGACCTTCATGGCCCTGGTGCCGTTCATGGCGCGCTGACCTCAGGCGTCCCGTCGCCGGACTCCAGCACTTCAAACCTCCACTTCGGACGCGGCGCGCCGGGTGGACGCGGGCGCAGCAGCACGGGGCCGGTGGTCGACATGTCATCCCGCGTCAGCCGCATCACAGGAGTCCGGAGCACTGCGCGCTTCGCGTGACCTTCCAAGTACCCCACGCCGGGCGAGGCGTGG
This sequence comes from uncultured Candidatus Sumerlaeota bacterium, assembly GCA_964618855.1. Classification (GTDB taxonomy): domain Bacteria; phylum Sumerlaeota; class Sumerlaeia; order SLMS01; family JANRJK01; genus CAZUCD01. The sequence continues at coordinate 4,730 of CAZUCD010000189.1, read as the reverse complement.
TCCATGAAAACGCGCAGCGTGACCGACCGGCCGGGGGCCACGCTGACCAGCCCGACTGAAGGGATCGTCGTCTGCCATACCCCAGCCCAGTAGGGCGCGCCGGGCGGCGTGTTGGGAAGGCGCGAAACGAATCGGGCAGGCATCGCAATACGATCTCCCTCGGCTGCATCGGCATCATTCGCGGGCGCCGTGTCCCCGGAGGATTCCAGGAGGCCGTAGATATGGACCACATGCCCGGACGTGTTCGAGTATCGAAGCACCATCACGTCGCTCCACTTCTTCGCCTCGAAACCGACAATCTCGATCGTGGGCTGCCCTTCCGAGTCGGCCACCGCGCCGTCCCCCGGTGACCAGGGACTGACCACCGTGAACTCCGCGAAGTTCCTCGACGTCTTCCCTGCCTTGGGGCCCGCCAGGTCCTTGACTTCGATGATGAGCCGATAGTCCCCCTCCTCCAACGCACCACCCGCGAGTGCGTCCAATGCGACCTCGCATCGCTCGTAGGGCTCCATCCCCGAGTGCCAGGCCGCATCGATCTTGCCCGACCAACTCACGGTTTCCCGGCTCGGGGTCCCCTCCGCCAATAGCGTCAGCGTGATCTCAAACTCCCCCGATGGCCAGGGGACTGCCGGCACGTCCATGGACTTCTGTGGCCACAGCGTGAATCGGAAGGTCGGCTGCGCACCCTCCCATACGTAGTTTTTCCGGTCGTGTGCGCACTGCGGAAACAGCGAGGCGTCGCCAAAGGGTGGTCGGTGGCGATAGGTCAGGTGGCGGCGACCGGCCCCCGTGTCCACTCTCACTCCTCCCCCCCACTCCAGCCCAGCCGGTATTCCAATGAGCAGCAGCCACGCGAGCAGCAGCCGCTTCCCAATGCCTTGGCGCGTGGTTGTCACACCTGCGGTCGCGTTCATGGGAACCCCGTGTTGATCCCTGCGAGTCAACGTGCGCCCGGCGGGATGCGCAAGGGGCACGCGCCGCCAAGTGTTGCCGCGCCCGCCAGGCCCGGCCACACCCCTTGCCCGCGCCGACAGACGGGTTTCCCCTGCTCCCCATGATCGTCCTCGTCCTGAATTGCGGCTCCTCCTCCCTGAAGTTCCAGGTCATCGACACCTCGCTCGAGGCGATCCAGCGCGGCTCAGACGTCCGCATGGCACGCGGCATTGTCGAGCGCATCGGCCTCGGCGAGGGGGTGCTGCGCCTCGAACTCCCCCGGAGGGAGCCTCGCCGGGAGGCCATGTCCGCTCGGGACCACCGGGAGGCCATCGACGGCGTCCTGCGGCTGCTGGTGAACGAGTCCGATGGCGTCCTCCATTCGCGCGCCGACATCCGCGTCGTCGGCCACCGGGTCGTCCACGGCGGGGAACACTTCGCCAGAAGCTCGATCATCACTCCCGAGGTCGTCCGCGCCATCGAGGAGTGCATCGACCTCGCCCCGCTCCACAACCCAGCCAACCTGCGCGGCTACCGCATGGCCGCGAGCCTCCTCCCCGACGTCCCGCACGTCGCCGTCTTCGACACATCGTTCCACCAGACCATGCCGCACCGCGCGTTCCTCTACGGGCTCCCGTGGGACCAGTACGCACGCAACAAGGTCCGCCGCTACGGCTTCCACGGCACCAGCCACCGCTTCATCTGCTACCGGCTCGCACGGCTGCTCGGGATCGGCCGCAGGGAGGTCAACGCCGTGAGCTGCCACCTCGGCAACGGGTCCAGCGTCTGCGCGATCCGCTCGGGGGAGAGCATCGACACCACCATGGGCTTCACCCCGCTCGAGGGGCTCCCCATGGGAACCCGCTGCGGGGACCTCGACCCGGGCATCCTCTTCTACATGATGGGGCGGGAGGACCTCCATGCGCACGAGATCGCCACGATCCTGAACAAGCAGAGCGGACTCCTCGGAGTATCCGGCGTCAGCAGCGACATGCGCGAGATACTCGCCGCCGAAAAAAGCGGCAACGAGCGCGCCCATCATGCCGTGGACCTGTACTGCTACCGCGCCACCAAGGCCATTGCGGCCATGGCGCCCTTTGTCGGAAAGCCCATGCACGGCATCATCTTCACCGGCGGCATCGGGGAAAACAGCGCCGAGATCCGTCGGCGCATCGTCGAACCGCTCGCCGCCTATGGGGTGACGCTCGACCCCTTGGCCAATGAGTCCGAATCCCCGGACGTCATCTCCGGCCCCGGGTCCCTCTTCCCGGTCCGGGTCGTCCCCACCGACGAGGAACTCGTCATCGCACGGGACTCGGTGCGCGCCGTGGAGAAGGCCACCGGGTCCCCAGCCTGAACGCCGGCACGTTGCACTCCTGCCCCGCCACCTCGTCCAAGATCGAGACTCAGGGCTCCGGAAGGGCGCTGTAGGCGCTCAGTTCCACCAGCGCCGCGATCAGGCAGATCAGCAACGCAAACACGTACGCCAGCGCACGGAGCTGGTTGTCCGAGAGCTTGTACTTGCGAGGCGCGGTGGATTCCTTGTCGGCATGACGGGCAAGCCATAGCCACAGCGTCACGAGGGCGGCGATCGCGGGAAGCGCCAATATCCAGAATTTCAGTGCTGCGGACAAGAGGCGTGGGGTCCCGTAGGGGGGCCTAAAATGGCTCTCGCCCCGAGGAGCAGTCGGGGCGAGAGCGCGTGCCGTGGTGGACCCCACGTACACCAAGGCACCGTGACCCTTGCGGGTCGGGAGCGGGTAAGGAGGTGATTGCAGCTCCCGCAAACCACATTGCATCCAGCGTGCCAACCCAGTCACTCGGACCAAAACCAAGCTTTTTCGGGCGATTCCTCAAGAGTTGGCAGAGCCTCAGGCAACCCGTGTAAACGCGCTTTACACTACATCGGCAGGTGGGTAGTATTTTTCTACCCATGCCGCGTAAGTCCGCCCTCGGCTCCCCTCCACTCCTCGATGTCCTTGTCCGAACAGGGGACCACGCCGGACGGCGCGTGACCATCGACCGACCCATCCTGATCGGACGCGATCCACGCTGCCGGCTCATCTTCGACGATGGTCAAGTCTCCCGCCTGCACGGCCTGATCGAGTTCGACGGCTCGCGCGCCGTCGTCCGCGACCTTGGCAGCGTGAACGGCATCTACCGCAACGGGTCGCGCATCATCTCGCCTGAGGTCCTGCGCGCGGGGGATGCGCTCCGGATCGGTCGCACGGAACTCTCCGTCGTCATCGCCCTCGGCGCAAAACCGCAGATGGCACCCTCCCACGACGTCCCGACGAACGCGGACGGAACGGGCGAGGTGCCCGAGGATTCGCACCCAAGCGGAGGCGGCGTCGTCCTCCAGTCCGCGCCCCTGGCCCGCGCGCTGGAGTTCGCCTCCCAATGCGCGAGCGTGTCCCGCGCCGAGGAAATCGCGGGTTGGATGCTGCCACGATTCTGCCAGGTGTTCGAGGCCACCGGGGCGGCCATCGCCCTCCTGCCCAAGGAGCCCACCGGCGGATCCAGCGCGGAGGTCCTCGCCGGTTTCGGGGACGAGTCCGTCAACAACGCTCTGCTGCTGACGCACTGGCCCCTCGGGCGGCCCGCGCGCGCCTTCATACGCACCCCGCAGGGCGAGGTTGCCGCGCTCGCAGCGCCCGTCATCCAGCGCCCCGCCGGCGCCATCGCCGTCATCGTCTGGCGCGGGGACGACCGCGCCTTCACCCCCGGGGAGGAACAACTCGGCCGCGCCATCGCGGGCGCCCTCCTGGGCGGCGCACTCGCAACGCTCCTGGAGTCCCTCGCCTCCTCGGACCTCGACGGCGCCCAGGGATCAAACCTCGGCCTCGTCGGCGGCAGCCCCGGCATCGTCCGCGTCCGCGAGGAAATCCGCCGCGTCGCCCCCACCAACGCCACCGTCCTCATCACGGGCGAGTCCGGCACCGGCAAGGAGGTCGTCGCGCAGGCCCTCCGCGACCAGTCGCCGCGCGCGCAGGCCCCATACATCGCCCTGAACATGGCCGCCGTCCCCGCCGACCTCATCGAGGCCGAACTCTTCGGCCACGAGAAGGGCGCCTTCAGCGGCGCGCACGAACGCCGCATCGGAAAGCTCGAGCAATCCCACCGCGGCACCGTCTTCCTCGACGAGATCGGCGACCTCTCGCTCGACCTCCAGGCCAAGCTCCTCCGCGTCCTTGAGGGCCACCCGTTCTACCGCATCGGCGGCAACATGCCCGTGCGCGTCGACGTCCGCTTCGTCTGCGCCACGCACCGTCCCCTCGAACGCATGGTCGAGCGGCGCGAGTTCCGCGCAGACCTCTTCCATCGCATCAACATCCTGCGCCTCGAGCTCCCCGCCCTCCGCGACCGTATCGAGGACCTGCCCGAACTCGCCGCCCACCTCCTGCGCCAGATCCGACGCGAGCACCGCCTGCCCCACGAGTTCGTCCTCAAGCCGCGCACCATGGCCTGCCTCATGCGCTACGACTGGCCCGGCAACGTGCGCGAGCTCCGCAACGTCCTGGAGCAGATCGTCCTCATGGCCGACGGGCCCGAACTCGAGGAGGCCCACGTCCCCCGCGCCCTCCGCCCGGCGCACGCAACCGCCACCGATCCCGTCATCAAGCTCGCCGAGCGCACCTCCGAGGTCGAGCGCCGCGAGATCGCCCACGCCCTCGCCGAATGCGAGGGCGTCAAGAGCCGCGCCGCCGCCATGCTCGGCATCTCACGCCCCACCCTGGACAAGAAGATCAAGCTCTACCAGCTCGAGCACATGGGCGCGCGCAAGGGGGAGGAGTAGG
>CAZUCD010000188.1:0-6511 GCA_964618855.1 uncultured Candidatus Sumerlaeota bacterium | reverse complement strand
CGCGCCCGCGAACGTCGTGAACTTCCGGCCGCACGAGTTCTCCGACGACTGGGGGAAGGGCACCAAGGGGCGGGACACGCGGGTGGACGCAATCGTGGGACTCGTGAGGACGGTGGCCGCCGGATCGGACCCGGTAGCGCTGCGGCAGGTCCTGATCGGGGCGTCGATCAGCGACGACGAAGCCGGTTCGGACTTGGGCGACCTCCCTCGCGTGCTGACCCTCATCGGCGCCGAGGGCATCATCGGCATCGCGTCGGAACCGGAGGGGCCCAGACGCCGCCCCCCCCGCCCAACCACGGCCACGGCACTGCTCCGACGGCACGAGGAGCGGCCACGGGCAGCCATCGCCGGCCTCTCGCTTGATGCCGCCTTGGCCGCGGACCTCGCGTGGCTTGCCCTCTTCTGTGACCCGGATGCGCAGATCGGACTCGTCGCAAGTGGATGCGCCTTGGTGAAGCCGAAGCTCGACATGCCCCACACCTCGGGCACATTGCGGGGAGACGTGGTGCTGGAGGCCGACGGTGGCATCGGGCTGAAGGCAAACGTCATCGAGCAATCGGCGCGACAACTCGCCGCACAGCCGGCGCTGGACGGGATCATCCTGGTTTCGGGCAGGCGCCGTGGGTCGGGAGTGCCCAGCGGTTGGCACCGCTATGCCGGGCCGGTGCGGAACGGGCGATGGCACATAACCCAAGCCACTCCCCCCGTGGAGGCAGGTGCCCTGCGCGATGCGGTCTCGTTGATCGGCCAACGTCGCGATGGCGGGCCCATCGCGTGCCTCTCGCTGGAAGAGGCCGCCGCGGTCGCCTCTCGATGCGAACGAAGCCTCTACCTAGGCGGCGACAGGAACCCGCGTGTCGAAGGCGCGTCGCTCGCGCCGGCCGAAGCCACGAGGCCGTACGTCCTCATGGAGTGCTTCCGCCACCGATTCGCAGGCGTGTGGGACTCCGCATCCGCCCGGCGACAGGAGGACCGGGAATCCCAATTGTGGAGGCGGTTGTTGGGGGGAGCCTAACCCCCCGCCCTGATGCCGAGCGCAAAGGCGCGGACCTGCGCCTCGTGCTCTGCCAGGAACTTTGCCGGGCCTGTTGCGCGGATGAAGACTGTCCCCTCGGGACCGCCCTCCACCACGATCCCATGCAGACGCGTGTCGGGGCGCGGCTGCGCGGGGGCGCCGCCCATCGCCGCCGGGGTGTACGTGCCCTCCGCGATGACCTGATGGATCGTCAAGCTCCCCGACGAGTTCTTTTCCCGCCGGGCCTGCGTCTCTGAACCATCGGGCTGCGCGATCTGCCGGATCCACCGCGAGAGATTGTCCTCCACGCTGCCGCCTTGTCCCGCGCCGAAGTGGAACACCGCCACCTCGGCCGACTGGTCCCCTTCGCTGATGAGGAACTGCGCAGCGCGCATGCCGCCCGAGGGCCGGTCCGTGATCCAGCCCTGCGGCACGGGCAGGAACAGGCCCGCCACGGCGAAGTCGTTCGCACCCGTGGGCTCGCCCACGGCGATGCCCTGTGTCGGCGCGGGTTCCGGAGTCGCGGCGGGTGCGCCGCCCTTGGCCGACGCGGAGCCCGCCAACCACTTCATCGGTGCCTCGGCCGCCAGGACCGTCCGCGCGGGTCCCGTCGCCCTGATGAACAGCGAGCCCTCCGGCCCGCCCTCGATGATCAGCCCGATCAGGCCGCTGCCCGGCTGGGGCGCTGAGGGACCGCCCCCCATGCTGGCGGGGGTGTACGTCCCGAAGGCCATCACCCACGAAATCGCGAGCCCGCCAACGGTCCCCCTTCCGTGCTGCGGCGGGGGAGTGTCCGCTTCCGCGGCGAACTGGCGGACCCAGCGCGCTATGTTGTCCGCGGGGGTCCCGCCCTGACCCGGGCCGAAGTGGAACACCACCAGTTCGCCATCGCTCCCCGTGCTGTCGTCGGTCCCCGGGATGCGGAACTCGGCCGCGCGCATTGGGCGGCCACTCGTTGTTTCCTCGAAGAGTTCCGGCACGGAGAAGCCGACGCCCGCGACCTCAACGGAGCGCATCTTCATCGCTGTGGGTGGCTTCTCTGCGGAGAAGTCCATCGCCACTGCCTGCGGGACATCCAGCGCGGCCCCGCTCGGGCGGGGCGCCCCTGCGCCTGCCTGCTGTGGCGGCCCCGTGGGAGCCATCCCAGGCGGCGGCATCGTCGGCGGCGGGTTCGGCAGCTTGTATGAATACTCGTCCCGCGCCTGGTCGCACCCGGCGAGCAGGCCCACCATCATCGCCACCCCGAGGCCGCGCCCCGCACGCTCAAACCCCGGTCCCCTGCCCCCGGCCTTTGGCCTCTGGTCCCGGGCCCCTGCCTTTTTCGTTTCCATGGATCTCACTTCAGTTCGAGGGATATCTGCCGCATGTGCCGCTGCAGCGTCGCCAACTTGGCCTGCGCCTCCGTCAGGCGCCGCGTCGTCTTGTCGAGCCGCTGCGCGAGCGTCACGGCAAGCTGGTAGCTCATCTCGGGATGGCGCTTGAGGAAGGAGTGGAAGTCGGCCTCCGCAATGCGCAGGAACGTCGAGTTGCGCACGGCGCGGATCGTGGCGGTGCGCGGCGCATTCAGCAGCGCGGACATCTCCCCAATGAAGGAGCCCGCATCCGAGATCACCGCGACCTGGCGGCCCGACTTCAGGACCTCCGCCTCGCCGTTGAGCAGCACATAGCAATCCCGGGAGCGGTCGTCCTCGTAGAACAGGATGCTTCCCTCCGGCACGAAGACGGAGCTCTTCCTCAGCTCCGGATCGGTGACGACCGTTCCGAGCAGCGGGGAGTTCGCGGCGATGGCCTCGGTCGGGACGGACTCCGGCGGCGTGCGCGCGGGGGCGAGCACGCTCGAGTACTCCTCCGTCGGCACGTCTTGCTGCTCCACGGCGTGCAGGAGCTCGAGCGCCGCCGCGGCCGAGGGCGGACGGCTCTCCCGGTCGCGCTGGCACAGCCGCGACACGAGGTATGCAAACGGTCCGGACAACTCCCGCCGCAGCGAGCGCGGGTCGGGCACGTCGTCCGTCACCTTCTTCGTCAGCAGCAGCGAGCCGTTCAACGAGGAGAAGGGGATGTCCCCCGTCGCGAGCTGGAACAGCGTCACCCCAAGCGAGTACAGGTCCGTCCGCGGGTCGATGTGCCGGTCCCCGCGAGCCTGCTCGGGAGAGATGAACGCCGGCGTCCCGATCATCACGCCGAGGACGGTGATCGTCTCGTCATCAAGCGCCTTTGCCAGCCCGAAGTCCGTCAGCTTGATCGCGCCATCCTCGGAGCGGATGATGTTCGCGGGCTTTATGTCGCGGTGGATCAACTCGAGCGGCGCCCCCGAGTGCAGCGCCTCGAGCACGGCGCGTCCCACGTGAAGGCACTCCGACTCCGGTAAGCGCCCCAACCGCCGCAGCCGCGAGGAGAGCGCCTCCCCCCGCACGAGCTCCATCACAAGGTACGGCCGGCCCTCCGCCACCCCGCGCCGGATTCCCCGCACCACGTTCGGGTGGTTCAGGCTCACCAGCGTCTGCGTCTCGCGCTCCCAGCGCTTGGCGACCTCCTCGTGGTCGATGTACTGGGACGCGAGGATCTTGACGGCGACTTCCCCCTCCTCGCCGTGCGCCAGGTAAACCGTCGCGCTCGAGCCCTGCCCAAGCGCCTTCACCAGCGTCAGCCCCGGAATCAGGTCCGGCCGCACGGGGGTCGGCACGGGTGCCAGGTTCGGCGCGTTGTGCGTCGATTCAAAGTGCGGGGCCCGCGTGTAGGGCGTGTCCACAAACGCGTCCATGGCTGCCGATCAACCTGCGGCGCGCGGATCGAGGGGCCAAGGGAAAGCGGGCGGTGGGATGGACTGGTCCGCGGCGATGGCCGCATTCGCGGCGAGGCCGGAGTTGCCCGCTACCTCCACTCCCGCGCGCCGGCGGGGAGGCTGGGCAGCGACGCGGTCGAGTACCACGCATCGACACCGATGCCGGGCTGCCCTTCGAGTTGCCGGGCGACGGCATCCGCGTCCGTCGCGTCGAGGACGAAGACGCCGCGCGTGTAGCGCCCGCGGTCGTCCGCCAGCCGCCCCCACCACACAATTTGGCCGGCGAGGGTGGGGGATTTCTCGATCGCGCGCAGGCACCGGCCCGCGTCCTCCGCTGTGAGCATCACGTATCCGCGGATGTTCATGGGAGGCTCGCCACTGGCGGGCTTGGGGAGGTTGGCCGTCGCCTCCCGGTCGACGCGGAGCGTCTCGCGCAGGGACTCGCTGGCGCGCATGGGGACGAGGACGGCGGCGAACTCCTCGGAGGACACGCCAGGATCGCTCGCGGCGAGGGCGCGGGCGCGCTCCTGGTCCCCCGTGTTGAAGACCTGGATGCCGCGCCAGGACTTGTCGCGCGGCCTGCCGAAGGGGCCCGCGATGACGAGGTCGCCGGCCTCGGCGAGCTTGTTCATGTTGGCCATGTGCCCCTGGAATATCGTCTGGCGATCCTCCTTCGTGTGGGAGGCACTTCCGGGACCGGTGACGAGATAGACCAGTGTGTAATCGGCGGTCGCATGCCTCTGCGCGTTGCTGGCGCAGCCGGTCGAGATCAGGATCGTGAAGGTCGCCAGGAGGAGGCGGAGGACGGTGCGCATGGTTGGGCAGCTCGGTCGGGATGCGCGAGAGTGAGTGCGACGCATCTGGGGACCAAGGGGAACTCGGGTTTCGGGGGGCCGCCCAGCCTCGGTCCAGCCGCCCGCCGAAACCCCGTCACAGGAATCGCCGCACAATCTTCCATAAATCGTTTTCCACTCTTGACAGGGTGCCGTCGTTCAATATCCTGAACAGGAGTTGAAGTTGCTGGGGCGGGTCGGGCTGGGGTTTTTTTTCAGGCCAGACGCGCCTGCAGGACAGATCGAAGGAAGAAGGGCAGCAAACGGAGACCCCTCCGCCCATGAATACACCACTCAGTTCCCTGCGTCGCCTGCACGAGTTGGAGCAGGCCATCCACGCCGCCGAAAAATCGGCATCCGAGAAGGAGCGCCTCGCCAAGCGCCTTGATTCGAAGCTCCTGACCCGGTACCGTCAGGCCCTCCAGCGCCATGGCGAAACCGCCCTCGCCGAGCTACAGCACGGCAATGTCTGCTCAGGCTGCTACATGCGGCAGCCCGTCGTCCCGCAGCGGCTCGCCGAGAACATCTGCCAGTGCCAGAACTGCGGGCGGCTCCTTTACGACGCCGACGTGGAGATGGAATACCTCCTGCGCTCGTGATGGATTCCGGGCGCGGGCTCTGGCGCGCGGAGGACCATCCCGGCGAGACCCTCGGGGTTCGCCGCCACACCGACAGGTGTTTCCATGCCGCCGAGGAGGAAACCGAGGACGGCTACATCGTGCGCGGCGTCCTGATTGCCCGCGATGAAGTCGCCGAGGTGCGGCTGGCCCGCACACCCCCTGCATGCAACCCTCCCCTCCCAGAAGCAGGTCCCTGACCGCCGGTTCCCAGCCCCTGTTTTTTTCCCTTTCGGGGCTTGACGCCCGGGGGGTGGGTCGGTTGGACTCCCGCGCTTGTGTCGCGGGGAATGAAGTGTCCCCGCAAATCAGGAGTCATTCATGCCGACGATTAACCAGTTGGTCCGCAAGGGCCGCGTAGCCCAGAAGCGGAAGAACAAGGTGCCTGCCCTCGAGGGCTGCCCGCAGAAGCGTGGCGTGTGCACCCGCGTCTCGACGACCTCCCCGAAGAAGCCGAACTCCGCGCTCCGCAAGATCGCGCGCGTCCGCCTCACGAACGGCCAGGAAGTCACCGCCTACATCCCCGGCGAGGGACACAACCTGCAGGAGCACTCGATCGTGCTCATCCGCGGCGGCCGCGTGAAGGACCTGCCCGGCGTTCGCTACCATATCATCCGCGGCGCCAGGAAGGGCGACCTCCAGGGCATCGCCGCGCGCCGCAAGCGCCGCAGCCTCTACGGCGCCAAGAAGCCCAAGTAATCCCGAACCCAACGACGCAATCCCCCGCACAAGGACCCACACACCGTGCCCAAGCGTAAGAGAAAAGGCTTTTCCCGCAGCGAGCGCAAGATGGCGCGCCGCCGCATGCCGCCGGGCCGCGGCGTCTTCCCGGACGCACGTTTCGGCAGCCCCCTCGTCAGCAAGTTCATCAACTACCTGATGTACGACGGCAAGAAGTCGGTCGCGCTGCGCCTGTTCTACGGCGCCATGGACGCCATCGCCGCCAAGTACCCCGACAAGGACCCGCTCGAGGTCTTCACCAAGGCCATCGAGAACGTGAAGCCGATCGTCGAGGTCAAGAGCCGCCGCGTCGGCGGTGCCAACTACCAGGTTCCCGTCGAGGTCAAGCCGGAGCGCCAGCAGGCCCTCGCGATCCGCTGGCTCATCGGCTACACCCGTGCACGCGGGGAGCGGACCACCACCACGAAGCTCGCCAACGAGATCATGGACGCCAGCAATGGCACCGGCGGCGCCGTGAAGAAGAAGGACGACACGCACAAGATGGCCGAGGCCAACAAGGCCTTCGCCCACTATCGCTGGTAAC
>CAZUCD010000187.1:0-6562 GCA_964618855.1 uncultured Candidatus Sumerlaeota bacterium | reverse complement strand
GCAAGCGGTGCTGCCGGCGGTGCAGATAGCGCCACTGCACGCGCCGGTGCTTGCCGTCTTCTTCGACCCCATCGGCGCGATCCATGGCGGCCTGATCCCGACGGATGTGCACGCGGCGCCCAGCCGCCCGGACCTGGCGTGGCTGGTCGCACGCGAGTCGGAGTTCGCGACGTCCATGGCGTCGGTTTGCCTCGGGATATGGCTTGCGGGGGCGTGTCTGCTCTTGTCGATGGCCCGGTTGCAGTCGGTCCGCATCGCGCGTCTGATCGGCAAGGCACGTGACTTGAGGGAGGGCCCCCTGCACGAGGCCATGGTCCTCGCCGCCGGGCGCGCCGGGCTCGACTTCCTGCCAAGGCTTGTCCTCTCCGCCGAGGCCGCGACCCCGTTCGCGACGGGATTCCATCGGCCCGTGGTCGTCCTCCCCGCCGACCTTCCCGGGCAGGTCGGTGCGCGCGACCTGGCCTCCGTGCTCCTGCACGAGTGCCTGCACCTTCGTCGCCGCGATCCGCTGGTGGTCGGTCTCCAACTGCTCGTTCAGGCGATGTTCTGGTTCCATCCGCTCGTTTGGATCGCGAACGAGAACCTCTCCATTGAACGCGAGCTGTGCGTGGACGAGGAAGCGACGGGCCCACAGGGACTGGATGTGATCGCCTACGCGCGTGCCCTGCTCAACATCGCGGCCACGGGCGCGCATGGCCTCCGTGGAGTCCTCGCCTTCCTTGGGATCGGACGGGGACGGAGCGAGCTTGCCCGGCGCATCGAGCGCCTGCTCGCCCCGCGTCGCACCACTCGCGCGGCTCTGGTTGTGGGCTGGGCGACGGTCGCAATCTTCGCCTTCATCTTCATTCCCATGGGCCCCCTTTCTCCGGGCGACGGCAGGCCCATGCCCCCACCGCAGCACGCCAGCTCCACCCGCTGACGCACCCGGAACAGCAGCGCAGCAGCATCCAACAACCGCAGGTCCACAACAGGAGGTGCCCTCACATGGCACGGAGCGAACACGCGCATGCCGCTGGCGAGACGCAGGCCCTCGTCCAAGCCCTCCCCGCAAATGATCTATGGGGCGTCGAGGCGGCCCGCCTGCTCATCACCCACGCGATTCAAGCCGGCTTCTCAGACCTGCATTTGATGTGCAACCGCGGCGACGCGATCGTGCGGGGGCGCCTCGATGGCGAGTTGGTGGACGTCGCGCCCATTCCGGAGGCGCGGCGCGACCTCCTCATCGCGCGCCTGAAGGTGCTGGCAAGGGTTCCCGCCTTCGTGCGCCACGAGCCCCAGGACGGGCGCATCGAGTGGAGCATCGACGGCCTCGCATCCCCGCTGATCCTCCGCGCGTCCTTCCTCCCGACAATCCACGGCGAGAGCGCCGTCATCAGGTTTCCCGAGGCTCCGGGAGCATCGTTGGAGCTGTCGCAACTCGGGATGTCGGCACCCGTGCTGCGCGAAACTCAGCGGCTCCTCACGCGGCAGGAGGGCACCGTGCTCCTGACGGGTCCGAGCGGTTCCGGCAAGACGACGACGCTCTACGCCATGCTGCGGCATCTGCACGGAATGCACGGGAACCGGAGGCACTTCGTCACAATCGAGAACCCGGTGGAGTGCGACCTCGGCTTTGCCACCCAGGTGCAGGTCAACGAAGCGCAGGGCGTGACGTTTGCGCGAGCCCTGCGCGCCTCGCTCAGGCAGGACCCCAACGTGCTGCTGATAGGCGAGATCCGCGATGCCGAGACGGCGTGCATCTGCGTGCAGGCTGGCATGACCGGTAACCTGGTGTTCTCGACGCTGCACGCCGGGCGCGTGGAACGGGTGATCCATCGGCTGATCTCCACCGGCGTGGAGCGCTGGCTTGTCGCCGGGGCGCTGACGGGCCTGTATGCCCAGCGCCTCGCGCGTCGGGCATGTCCCGCATGCACGGGAACGGGTCCGCCCGGATGCGACGCGTGCGGCTGGACGGGCGTTCGCGGACGCGTCGGCCTGTTCGAGTGCGCGCCCGTGAACGAGGACGTGCGGTCTGCCGTCCTGGTCGGGGCGGCACCGGGGGAACTCGCCGAGCAGGTGCTGCGCGCCCGCGTGGGTTCGATCACGGAGGAGGCGCGGCGGCTCGCCGGGGAGGGCACCATCGCCCCGGCGGAGCGGGACGCCATCCTCGCCATGGAGGAGGACGGGCCATGAACTCGTGGCTGAACACGGACCTCTCCAGCGGGCCGGCGAACCCGAGGAACCTGCCGGGAATCGGGTTCTGGCTGCGGAGCTGGCGTGCCATACCGTTCGCAAACCTAGCGGTGCGACGCGAGGCGAAGGTCGTCCTGCTCGTTGAGCTTGCCGAGTGCCTGAACCAGGGCGTGCCCCTGGACGAGGCCCTGGCGCGCAGTTGCCAGACCGAGCAGGAGCGGCGCGGGAGCGACCCTGCGGCAGCCCCGGCCGCCGACACACGATACGGGGCTTTCGAGTTCCTCTCGGGGTTCCTTCTGCTGCTGCAGTTCTTCCTCGGGTGGACCCTTTACTTGTTCTCGGCGGCGCAGACCGCCGACGTGGAGCGCGTCGCGCGCCTCATGGCGGCGTCGCTTCTGCGGCGCCTCCGGGAAGGCAGGAGGTTCGATGAAGCGCTCGCCCGCGAGGCGGGATTCGATCAGTGGGAGGTTGGGGCCGTGCGCGTCGCGGTCGTCATGGGCACGCTGCCGACGGTGCTCGGCCAGATTGCTGAGTGCCAGCGGACGCGGCTGCGTTCCGCGGGCTCGGGTTCCTGGGCCCCCGTAATCGTGCTCCTCTTCGTGTGTCCCACCCTCATCACCTTCATCTGGTGGAAGGTGCTTCCGAAGTTCGCGGATATCTTTGCCCAGATGGGGGTGGAGCTTCCAGCGATTACAGGATTCCTCCTGGGCCTGTCGAGGGGACCCTTGGTCATCGTCCCCCTTGGACTGGTCGCACTTTCGTTCATCGGACTCCTGCGGGCCCTGATGAACGGACGGAGGTTTTCGCGGTGGCTGTTCGGATTGATGGCCACGGCCGCCGCCCTGCCCGCGATCCCGGCACTCTTCGGCCTTGCGGGGAAGGTGCCGGCCCTCGTCGCGGCCGGCGCATGCGCGCTGGTGGTTCCGGCGCTGGTCCCCCTCCTCACGCGATGGACCGAGGGTCTCGTGCACTGGTGCGAAAGGCAGGCGGAGTGGGTCTTCGCGTTCGTGCCCGTCCTGCGCTCGGCGGCCCAGGCGGAGCGTGACGCCCGTTGGATCGCGGTGCTGCGGAGCGGACTTGCCGTCGGGCTGCCCGAGGCGCAGGCGATCCGGAACGCAGGCGACAGCAGCGACGCCGCGACCGGGGCGCGGTCGTCAGCGTGCGCCGCGCGGGTCGAGGCCGGGGTGGCGTTGGCAACGGCGCTCGTGGACGCGCGCGTGCTCGGTGCGGCGAGCGCCACGCGGGTCGCCCTCGCGTCCCGGACGCACCGCTTCGTGGACTCGCTCGCCGAAATCTCAAGGGATGGATTCGAGCGCGCGGCCGTCACCCGCCGCCGCGCGGAGCGTGTCTTTGGAATCGCCACGGTGTGCCTGTTCGGATCCGTCGTCGCCGTGATGACCCTCGCCCTCTACATGCCGCTGTTCGAGTTGCCGCGGCACGTTGGCCATTAGGAGCCGACCATGACTTCACTCTCGATGTCGCAGGTTGAGCACTTCCTGCAGGAGCTTGCCAGCCTGATTCGCGCCGGCCTGCCAGTCCCGGAGGGACTGCGCCAGTTGTCCGCCCACTTCGACTCCGATGACCTGCGGAAGCTGTCGCAGGAAGTGGGTGAATCGATGGGCAAAGGGGCCTCGCTTTCGCATGCGCTCTCGCGTTCGAGCCTCCGCGTGCCGAGCGAGCTGGTCGCCGTCATGAGGTGTGCGGAGACCTCGGGCGAACCGCAGGCGATCGTCGACTTCGCGCTCGAGCACATCCGCCGCATGCGGATCCACCGCGACGCCCTGATCAACGCCGCCTTCTACCCAATCCTCGCGGCCTGCCTGATGATCCTGCTCGCGCAGTTGGGATCATGGACGGTGCTCGCGGACCTCCGCGGACTCTTCGCCAGGATGGGCGTTTCGCCAAACCACTACCAGCAGCTTCTGTGGACTGCATCCGAGTTTCTGGCCTCCCCCGCGGGCGTCATCGCCTCGGCCCTTGCGCTGTTCCTCCTGGCGGGGCCGCTCCTGACGGAGTCCGGCAACAACCGCCTGCTGGACTTGCTTTCCCACACGCCGTTCGTGAGGCCGCTGGTGGACCTGAGCGACTCGGCGATGTGGCTCCGGTTCACGGGGGCGATGCTCGCGCGAAACGTCCCGCTCCACGAGGCCCTGCGCGCGGCCAGCCTCGCCGTGAACTCGCACCTCACGCGGACGGCGCTCGGCGAGATGGCGATCGCTGCGGAACGGGGCCACCGCATCAGCGATCGCCTGCCGGGCGGAACCCCATCGGCGGCCGCCTACATGTTCGAGCAGGGTGAGTCGCGCGGGTGCCTCGGCTCCTCCTGCCCGGCGATTGCGGGATACTGTGAACAGAAGTTCGAGCTCCTCAGCCGACGCGCCGGCCAGTTGTTGGAGCCCGCCCTGCTTGTCGTTCTCGGGATGTTTGTCACGGCCTACCTCTACGCCTGGTACGGACCGCTTTTCGACCTGCCAAAGCACATCGGCATCTGAGGACAACCATGAAACCCCATTCCGGAATCACCCTAACGGAAACGCTCGTCATTGTGTGCCTGGCGATGCTTCTCGCCCTGATGACGATGCGCTGCCTGATCGTTTCACGGGAGCTGGGCGGCAAGGGGCGCCAGCGTGCCCAGGTCGCGATCCTGGCGCAGAGGGAACTCGACGCCGTGCTCGCGGCACCGTCCCTCGCATCCCTGCCGGCCGAGTGGCTGGTGGACTGCCCCGGGCCGGCGACATCCGCGACGCTGACGCTGTCGCCGCGCAGCCACGGCATCACCGAGGTGGCCGTGGCCGTGCGGCGCGTGAACCTCGAGGGCGAAGTGGAAGTCTCACTCGCGACCCTCGTGGAGGTGGCGCCATGAGGCGGCACCTGAGTGCGTTCACACTGATCGAGTTGCTCATCGTCGTCGCGATACTGGCCATTCTGTCGGCGGCAACCCTTGGCCCGATCGTGGCCCCCCTGCGCGAGCAGCAGTACGCGGAGCAGGAGGCGGCGTGCCTCGGCTCGCTGGAGTTGCTCCTGCCCATCCTCGTCGGGGACGCCCACGCGGCTGTGCGGTTGGAGCCCTCGACGGACGGCTCCTGCTTCGCACTGACAAGGCGCGGCGGCGCAGCCGCGGTGTATCGCCTGGATGAGGATGGTGTTTTGAGGAGGTGCGTCCTGGAAACTGAAGATGTCTCCGAGGTGATGAAAGGCGGCCCGATGCCTCCCTCCGCGGCCCCTCTCGGGGACGGCATTCGGTCCTTCACCGCCCATCTGATGCCGGACGGTCGCCTGCGCGTGGTCCTGTCGGCGTCCCGCGGCACGCACGCGAGGCCGCTCGCCATGGAACACGACATTGTGGTTCGCCTGGGTGAGCCCGGCGGAAAGGGAGCACAGCCATGAGGCGCGCAAATCGCCGCAGGGGGACGATCATCGCCTTCTACGCAGCCGTCGTCGTCGTGACCGGGGCTGCATGCGCCCTTGTGCTGGCACGCACCCTCGAGGGGTACGCCAGCTCGGCGCGCATGGTGCACCGGCTTCAGGCGCAGGCGGCCGTCGAGGGCGCGGCGCGCCTCTTCGCGTCGTCGTCAGGGACCGAGGAAGGCATCATCAGTGTCGGGAATTGTTCCGTCGAGGTCGGTGCGGGACCCGGCGAGATGACGCGGACGATGACCGCCACCGTGTCCGGCCCATCCGGACGGGAGGTCTACCGGGGCACGTGGACCGCAGCCTTCGCGCGGCGGGGGGATGAATCCTGGACCCTACTGGAGGTGGGTCGATGACCCCACGGAGCGCATTCACGATGATCGAATTGTTGATGGTCGTGGCGGTGATCGCCATCCTTGCGGCGATCGCCGTGCCCAACTTCCGGGAGGCCCAGGTCCGATCGAAACTGGGGCGGACCATGTCGGAACTCGCGGATACGCAGGCTGCCCTCAGCGCCTACCACGCCGACTGGCGAGCCTATCCTCCTTCCAACCGCGACCTGCTGGAACTCGTGGCGGTCATGTCGACGGTCCGCGAGCAGAGCCGCCGCCGGGTCAAACCGGATGCCGGCGGATCCGTCCAGGACGCCGATGGGGAAGCAGCGGATCACTCAGCGCAGCAGGGCACCCCATGGCTTCTCCGCAGCTTCGCCGATCCGTTGCCGCCCACGCCGGACCACGCGCGCATGGCTTGGCGGACGGAAGATCGGAGTTCACGACGGTACCCGGACCAATGGCGCTACGAAGAATCCCGAGGCGGACCGACATCCCCACCATGGTGGAGCAGCGACCTGGACCTCGTCGTGCTCACCACGCCCATCGCCTACCAGCAGGGCGGATTGAGCGTGGATGTCTTCGCCGACACGAGGGGTCGCGGCTTTCGCTACCTGAATCCTGCGGACCTCCGCCGCTTCGACATT
>CAZUCD010000186.1:0-6569 GCA_964618855.1 uncultured Candidatus Sumerlaeota bacterium | reverse complement strand
CCTCCTCCGGCAGCGCTCCGAACACTGGCTACTAAAATCAGCAAAGTGCTCTAGTACGCCACCTTCACGATTCGGCCATCGCCGAGGTCAAACGTCAGCAGGCCCGTCGTCACGCCCACCAGGTGGTACCCGCGGAACATGGTGCCCGTCTGCACCTGCTCGCCGTCTATCATCGCAAAGCTCGTGTCCCCCATCTCCATGACCCCCTCGATCTTCCAGCCGAGGTCGGCGGCGGTTAGGAGTTGCCCGTCCTTCAGGTAGGGCTTGAGGGCGGCTGCCGTGGTCGTGGCGACCTGCGGCCGTGGCGCCTGTGGCGTCGGGGTCGGCGGCGCCGGGGTCGGCTGTGGGATGGGTGACGGCGGGGGCGTCGGCGATGGGGCCGCCGTGGGCGCCGGCGTCGGCGCAGGGGACGGGGTCGCGGCACTTCCCGCCTGTGCCGGGACGGGCGATGGTCCATCGCCTCGCGTGCTAACCGGTCTTGTTGCTGTGGCGGGGGGCGCCGACGAGCCCGACATGAGCGACTGCGCCACGAATCCACCCACGCCAACCACCACGATGCCTATCGCCGCCAGGACGGCCGTCCGCCTGCTCCGCTCGACTTCCTTCTCGAGCTGCCGCTCCCTCAGGGATGGGCCGGAGGACGCGCTCCCTCCCGATCCCGACTTGCGGGATGCCTTTTCCAGGGCGTCGAGGATCGTGCTCATGAGTTCAATGCAGCAAGCCGGGATGCAGGCCCGGGGATTGTCCCCGGCATCCGGTCCCCGACCGCGGGCTAGGTCAGCTTCGTCACGATCAGGGCGATCGTTGCGATGATGGAGATGCCAACGCCGGCAACGAACCCGAGCGTCATCGCCGAGTAGTCCGCATGCTCGCGCGGGCCCAGCGGCACTTCCTCCGCCTTCGGGGAGTCATCTTCGCCTTCCATCCTGGAGTCCTCGCATCGGTGGGCTTGCGTGCGCACCGTCGCCCCGCGGGCGTACCGTGGCAATGGCGCCCATGGTTCGCGCCTGTGCCGCACGCGAGCAAGCGATTTACTTTTCTGCTGCGGCCGGCACCCCGCATGCGCGAGCATTCAACACCAAGGCAAGGGGCACGCCGGGGACGGTCCAGAACCAACGATCCCGGCCCGGAAAGACCCTCCCCGCGGACAGCAGGGATGGAGGGTCCGTGCCCGAAGCCGGAGACGCCCATGCCCTCCGCGACCAAGAAGCGCCCCTCCCCCCTCGCGGCGCCCGCGGCCGAGTCCAACGGCTCGCACGACGACCCGTCCCCTGCGGTGCCGGACACTGCTCCGGCAGGCGCACCCGCGCCCGCGGGAGAGGCCGAGATCGAGCGCCTGACGCGCCGCATCGGCGAGAAGCTGTTCCAGCGATCCGAGCGTGCCCACCCACCTCTCCTCAGCACCGAAGGCATTCAGGGCGCCATGATGGGCGTCCTTATGAAGGACGAGGATCTGCGCTACCGCATCCTCCGGTTCGTGGACGTCTATCCCGCGCTGGCCGACGGTGGGGCCATCGCCGACCACTTCATCGAGTACCTCCACAGCCCGCAGCTCGACTCGGGACTCCCGGCCACCCACCTCCTTGGGGTCGCGCGGCGGGCCTCGCGCCTCGCGCACCTCTCCCCGCGCCTGACCATGTGGGCCAGCCGCCACGCCGTCGCCCAGATGGCGCGCCAGTTCATCGCCGGGGACACACCCGAGACCGTCGCGCACACGATCCGCACCCTCGAGGCGCAGGGATTCATGTTCTCGCTGGACCTCCTCGGGGAGTTCGTCGCGAGCGAGAAGCAGGCGGCCGAGTTCGCCCGGCGCTACCAGGAGATGACGGAGACCTTCGGTCGCATCCTGGGGCCGCGCACGGAGAGCTCCCTCCCCGAGGCCGCCCGCGAGTGCGGACCGCGCGTCAACGTCAGCGTAAAGCTCAGCTCGCTCACCTCGAAGTTCGAGCCAGCCGACCCCGACGGCACCAGCGAGGCCGTCCGCGAACGCCTCCGGCCCCTCGTGCGGGCCGCGCGCAAGGCCGGCGCCTTCATCAACGTGGACATGGAGAAGTTCGAGTACCGCGACCTCTCCCTACGCATTCTCCGCGACCTGCTCTCCGAGCCCGAGTTCCGCGGCTTCGAGCACCTCGGCACCGTCGCGCAGGCCTACCTGCGCGACGCGGACACATGCCTCGCATCCTTCCTCGACTGGCTGGAGGCCAACCGCCAGCCGATGACGATCCGCCTCGTGAAGGGCGCGTACTGGGACAGCGAGCAGCTCTGGGCGCGCCAGAAGGGCTGGCCCGAGCCCGTCATCCTGGTCAAGCGCGAGACCGACGCGATGTACGAGCGCTGCGCGCGCATCCTCCTCTCGCGGCACCGCCACGTCCGCACCGCCATCGCGAGCCACAACGGCCGCTCGATTGCGCACGCACTCGCGCTCGCGAAGGTCCTCGGCGTCCCCCGCGGCCGCTACGAGTTCCAGATGCTCTTCGGCATGGCGGGCTCCACGAAGGACGCCCTGCGCTCCATGGGCGTCCCCGTGCGCATCTACATGCCCTGCGGGGACATGATCCAGGGCATGGCCTACCTCGTCCGACGCATCCTGGAGAACACCTCCAACGAGTCGTTCCTGCGCATGCGCTTCGCCGAGGGCGTCGCGACGGAAAGACTCCTCGCCGACCCCAAGCCCGCCCCCCCGCGCGGCGAACGGTAGGGCACAATCACGGTGCCGGCGCCCCCCGGCCTACTCCGTGATCGGCACAACCAGCAGGTTCTCGCCTCCCGGCGCGAGCGCCATGCTTTCGGACTTCCATTCCCCCTGGCCCCCGCCGACACGGGTGACCACTGCCTGCCCCATCCCGGCCCGAACCAACGGGATGGCGATCTCCGTTTGAGTGGCAGGGCCGACGTGGACCATCGTTGCAGGCTCGCCCGGGGGCTCGATCCGGATTGAAAGCACGAGGCCCGGTGGCATGGTGCCACCCTCCGGGAGCACGATCGCCACGGCCGCCGGAAACACCGTGATGTCGAGGTTGCGCGTCTGCTCGAGCGGCGTCGCCGCCAATGTGAATGGCGCAACGGCATCTTCCAGAATCGTGCCGGACGTCGACAGCGCGACGTGGAGTTCACCGGCGGGCACGTAGACGTCGTAGTTCCCGGAGGGATCGATGCCCCGAAGGTCCCCAACGGAGTTGTCGAGGCTGTCGCGAAGCTCCACGACCCGCCGCGCGGGGGGCGGTTCCCCGTTGATGGTGATCCTGCCGCGAAGCCTCACCTGCCCCGTGAAGTCGAAGTTGATCTCCTTCTCCTCGCCCGGCTTGAGACTGCACCCGGTCCCCTTCCTGAGTTTGCTCTCCGGCACTGTCACCATCATGTGGCCCCCCTCGAACGGACCCACCCCCGCGATCTCGTATCGGCCACCGGCATCGGTGGTCGCCGAACGAGGCTCGTCATTCCCAAGGTTCATCATCCGCAGGTCCACCTTCGCCCCCGCGATCACCGCGCCGTCGGGCCCCGTGACCTTGCCGAACAGGCGCCCGGGGGCTGCCAGCTCGACCGTCACCGGCGCCGGGTCCGCCTCCGCGGACACCACCACCTCGAGTTTGGCCGAGGACAACTCGCCCTTCCTCGCCGAGATCGTGTAACTCCCCGGGGCTACACCTCTCACGACGAAGTTCCCCGCCGCGTCGGACTGCACAGGCGCCACGTCGAAACCGGATCCAGGCTCTCCGTCCCACCACCCCTGCCTGGCACCGGTTGCCACGCTGACGGTGGCGCCCGCGACGGGCTTTCCGCCTTCACCCGCAGTCACCGCCCGGCCGCGAATCGAGCGCACCAGCTTCGCCACGGTGACCGTCACCTCCGAGTCGTTGGGCCCAACGGACGTGGAACCCGCGAATCCGGTCCCCTTCCCGTCGGCGTCCAACTCCGCGACCTGGAGGATGCGTTCCTCACCCTCGGGCATGCGCAGGCTAACCTGGTACGTGCCCGAGGGAGAGCTGTCCCGCGATCCCCGCCCGACCCGCCCCCAGCCCGGGCCTCCGGAGCCGGACTGCGTGGCGCGCCACTCGATGGACTTCACGGGTTCGCGCGTTCCTTCGCGAACGACGATCAGAGTGAGCGAATGATCCTTCTTCATCCGGAGCGTCTGCTCCCCGGCCAGGCTCGTCAGGCCCATCGCGGAGACATTCTCGTACCCCTCCTTCCAAGCGTTGAGCTGCACGGTGGCGTCGAGGGGAAGGCCGCACACCTCGAATCGTCCGTCCTTGCCGGTGAAGGAGGGGATGCGCATGACGGTCCCCTGGTACTGATCCCCCGAGATCGCATTGACCATCACGGACTCGATCGGCTGGCCATCCTCGTCCACGACGATGCCCTTGATGCAGAACCCCGCCGCGAAGATGAGCGTGACGCCCTCCCGGGATTCCCCGGGGGACAGCTCAAGCCGCAGTGGTTCCACGGTTCCACGCGTCTTCGCATTCTGGCGACCCCGCATCATGCCCCTCATGTCGGCGCCATCCAAGATGACTCTCCCCGGCGGCACTCCCCGAAGCGTGAACGCGCCATCGGCGCCGGTCGCCACATTGCGTGGCAGGCCGAATCCAAACATCGGAGTCCGGCCACCCACTCCGCGGGTCTCGTCCGCGCGTGCGGTCACCGACACCCCGCCCACCGGCTTCCCTTCCGTGTCCACAAGTCTCCCCGAAACGGTGGCGCCATCCTGCAGCCGCACCTCGATCGGTGGGGAGTCCGGTCCGAAGTCCGCGGGCACCTCGGCACTCCCGGAGGCCGTCTCCGTGTTCGCGTGCAACTGGCCCTCCACGATCTCCTCGACTTGGAACTCGATCCTTCCCTGTTCATCGGAGGTTGCAGTCCGTGGGTTGCCGCGCCGTCCCGGGCCCATGCCCAGGTAGAGCGCCTGCGCCCCCGCCACGGGCTCCCCCGTTGCATCAGCGACGGCGATCCCGCGCACTGTCAACGCGGGCGCCAGCTCGAAGTTTTCCTCGTGGGTCGATCCCGCCCGCAGGTCGCGAAGGAACCTGCCCGGACCCATGCCGCGCGCTCCCCGTGCAACCATCACGAAACCCTTCGGCGCCTCCAGTCGCAGGATGGTCATCGAGTTCTGCGCAGGCTTCGCCCCTGCGCGCACCTTCATCTGATAGGTCCCATCGGGCTTGGTGTGCGCATAGCCGAAGTCCCCCGGACCCGGGTTGGAGGCCATGCCGAAGCTCCCGTCCGCGAACAACTCCACGTCCGCGACTCCCTTCCCCGTGTCCCTGTGCGTCACCTTCCCCGCGACCGTCGCGAAGCCCATGGGCTGCTCGCGGAAATCGACCGTTCGAGTTTCCCCCTTCTCCAGCGTCACCTCGACCTCGTCGCCGAATGACCGTTCGGGCGTGAGAGAAGCCGTCACGCTCAGCTTTCCCGCGGGGAGGCACGGAAGCGAGTACCTCCCCTCCGCGTTCGTCCTTGTCCCGAGCATGAGGAACTCCTGGCCCGGCCGCCACTCCGCCCGGGCGGACACCCTCACATCCGCGACCGGCCCCCCCTCGAGGTCGAGGACCACGCCCTCGATCCCCGCCCCGCATGGGACCATCCGGATGACGACTTCCTGCGAAAGGTCAGGCTGCATCAGCGTTGCCGACGCGTTGATGTATCCCGTGGCGCAAGCCGTCAGTCGTGCGACGGAGATCGGGCCGCCGGTCGGGACCGTGCAGGTCCCCGCCGATCCCGTCACCGAACGCGACGCCTTCAGGACCATCTTCTCCATCGAGCGCGCGTTCATCTGCCCGGTCGCGCCCTGCAGCACCACCTTGGCGCCGACGATGGGGGAGTCGTCCGCGTCCGCGACGACCTTCACGCGCAGGTCGTCCCCGCGGGCCATGCCGATGTCGAAGCCGTCGCCCGCGATGTCGGCGCCGCCACCCTCGGGGGAGAACGTGCGCGTGAGCCGCCCCGAGTCCGCGAAGCCCTCGCGCCGCGCGACGATCACCTCGAGCTGCGCGGTCGCGTCCCGCGAAAACTCCAGCGTGTACCTGCCATCACCGTCCGTGGTCGCCGAGGCACGCGGCGCGGGCTCCTCGCAGGGGGAGTCCGACAAGTTCGCCCCGAAGACCCCCACAACGGCGCCGGCGATCGGGCTGCGGGTCCGTTCGTCGTACACGGTGCCGTTGAACTTGCGCAGCGACGGCGCGCGCTCCCCGGCGGGCGCCTCCGCCGCCGGGGAGACCTCCGCCGCGGGGGTGGCCGGCTCCGGAGTTCCCTTCGCTGGCGCTGGAGGAGCCGCACTGGGGGACGGGCGCGCCGAGGCAACGACCGGCATGGGAGCCTGCCGGCGGCTCATCACCAGGATCCCGATCAGGACCGCCAGGATCGCGGCGATTAGGCAAGCGACGAAGAATGGCCTGCGCTGCATGGTTTCCTCCGACGGGTCATTCGCAACGATTCTGAATTAGCCCCGCCGGGGGCCCCGAAGCGCAATCCCGCTATGGCGCCGGGGGGGCGTCGTCCACCGTCACCATGAGGATGTTCTCGGCCCCCGGGGCGAACTGGACCTTCGGCGACCGGGCGATCACCCCCGAGCC
>CAZUCD010000185.1:0-6590 GCA_964618855.1 uncultured Candidatus Sumerlaeota bacterium | reverse complement strand
ATTCGGGTGCCGGGGTCCTGGGTGCCGGCACCCGGTTTTCGCGCTGGTTCTCCCTCGCGGGCGCGGGCCCTGAGCTTCAGGCCATGTCGAAGAGAAGGAGTTCCGCGTCGGTCTTCGCGGTGAGGGCGAGTGCGTCCTCCCCCTCCAGCGCGAGTGCATCCCCGTCGGCAAGCGCGTGCCCTGCTGCGTCGAGCTGGCCCGTGACGACCTGCACCCAGTAGCCCCGCGCCGGGTTGAGGATGGCCTCGTGACGCTCCCCCGGAGCGAGCCGCACGACGGTGATCGCGGCGTCGGCGCGGATGGGCATCGATCCGTCCCGCCCGTCCCGCGAGGCGATCAGTGCCGCGCCGCGTCGGCCATCCTCGAACACGCGCCGCTGGGCATAGGCTGAGTCGAGGCCGCGCCGCTCGGGAATGATCCAGATCTGGAGGAGGCGCATTCCCTCCGTCCCGGACGGATTGAACTCGCTGTGCATGACGCCCGTGCCGGCGCCCATGAACTGGGCCTCGCCCGCCGTGATGACGGAGCCGTTGCCCATGCTGTCGCGGTGTTGGAGCGATCCGCGGGTGACGTAGCTGATGATCTCCATGTCGCGATGCGGGTGCATGCCGAAGCCCCCGCCCCCGCCAATGAGGTCGTCGTTGATGACGCGCAATCCACGGAAGCCCATGTGCGCGGGGTCGTAGTACTCGCCGAAGGAGAAGCTGTGGCGGCTGTCGAGCCAGTCGAACTGGCTCCGTCCGCGTGATTGTGATGTCCTGAGAGTAATCATGGTCCTGCCTCCTTGCCTTGAACCCGGGGGCAGGATCGGTGCCAAGGACGCGGGGGGCACGAATTGCCTGTTATAACAAGTATTTTCCGGGGTGAGGGTTCCGTATTGTGCGTTCCTCGGGGCAATGCGGCGCAGCGGGCGGGTCAGGGCGACACACCCCAAGGGGGAGAGGAGCGTTGCAGGCGCTGGCTTGGCGCGGCATCGGCGGGGACGATCGCGCCCCCGGGGCGGAACTCGGTTCAGGCGCGTTGGCGACAGGGGCATGGAAGGTGCTGGGAGGATCCGTTTGCGGGGCGTCATCCGGGGGAACGCGGTTCAAGGCGGTCGCTTTGGGCTTGCGCTGACCGGGGGTGGTGTCCTTGCATGCCGCGCTTCGCGTGCGGAACCCTTGGGGACCGTGCGCGGGTGTGGTGCAGGGGCGTAGCTCTATTGGTTGAGCGTCGGTCTCCAAAACCGAAGGCTGGGGGTTCGAGTCCCTCCGCCCCTGCCAAAGCAGTACGATGTGCCAACTGCCGCGCACCAGCGTGATCGGTGCGGCGGGCAGGAGAACCAGGAGTGGCGCAATGGCCGAAGCGGCCGCGCAACAAAATTGGTTCGTTCGCCAATTCTCCTCGCTCACGGGGTATCTCGTGAACGTGAAGGTGGAATTGGACAAGGTGATCTGGCCCACGAAGGAACAGGTCCGCACATACACGACGGTGGTGCTTTCCGCCACTTTCGTGATTGCCGTCGCGATGGGGATCTTTGACCGCGCGCTGAGCAAGGGTGTGGAGCTTCTGTTCCAGACGGTCCTGCGGTAACGGCCCCCGCCGAACGCCGCCTCCCCGGAACGAAACCAAGACTGAACGATCCCGGCCCCCAATCGGGGCGGGGAATCACCGCAAGGTTTGTCGCAGGCGCGCATGCGCCGAGGGCAGCCCGGAAAGATGCGTGTCATGAAGTGGTATGCCGTCCATACCTACTCGAGCTTCGAGAACAGGGTTAAGAAGGAGATCGAGCACCGCGCCTCCATCGAGGGGCTGCGCGACTCCCTTGGCCAGGTCCTGATACCCGAGGAAAAGACGGTCGAGATCAAGGATGCCAAGCGCAAGGAGGGGAGCCGGAACTTCATGCCCGGCTACGTCTTCGTGCAGATGGATCCGGTCAGCGACCTGTTCAAGACGATCCAGGAGATCAAGGGCGTCTCGGGTTTCGCCGGAACCGGGGACACGCCGGTTCCGCTCTCCGACGAGGAGATCGCGAACATCCTGAACTTGATCGAGGACAAGAAGGACAAGCCCAAGGCGGAGATCAAGTTCCGCAAGGGTGACAAGGTGAAGGTCATCGAGGGCGCGTTCGCGAACTTCCAGGGCACGGTCGAGGACATCGACTTCGAGAAGGCCCGGCTGCGCGTGATGGTGTCGATCTTCGGCAGGGCCACGCCCGTGGACCTGAACGTACTCGAAGTGGAAGCTATCTGACCCCGGCCGACCCGCCGGGCAAGGTCACGGAGAAGGCAACATGGCTAAGAAGGTCCAGGCAATGGTCAAGCTGCAGTGCCCCGCCGGTGCGGCGAATCCCGCCCCCCCGGTCGGCCCCGCCCTTGGCCAGCACGGCGTGAACATCATGCAGTTCTGCAAGGAGTTCAACGCCCGCACCAAGAACCAGGCAGGGTACATCGTACCCGCCGTCATTACCATCTACTCGGACCGCTCCTTCACGTTCGAGCTGAAGTCCCCCCCCGCGTCGATCCTGCTCCTCAAGGCGGCGGGGATCGAGAAGGGCTCCGGCGTGCCGAACAAGAACAAGGTCGGCAAGGTGAACGGCAAGCAGATCGAGGAGATCGCCAAGATGAAGATGGCGGACCTGAATGCGGCGAACCTGGAGACGGCGAAGAGCATGATCGCCGGCACCGCGCGCAGCATGGGACTCGACGTCGAAGCATAGCGCGCGCGCCATCCGGCGCAGTCCGCGAACCCCAGACCCAAGCACCCCAATCACACGTGGGAGGCCCGCAGCGCCAGCCGCACCGGGCCGCTTGAACCACACGGAGTTGGCAAAATGCCCAAGCACGGAAAGAACTACCGCAACCGCGTCAAGCTCGTGGACGGCAAGAAGCTCCACTCGGTGACCGATGCGGTCGAAGTCCTCAAGAAGGTCGCGTACGCGAAGTTTGACGAGACGGTGAACCTGGACCTGCGCATGGGCGTCGACCCGCGCCAGGCGGACCAGCAGGTGCGCGGCACGGTCGCGCTCCCGCACGGCACCGGCAAGAAGGTCCGCGTGGCGGTGTTCGCCAAGGGCGACAAGCTGCGCGAGGCGGAGGAGTCGGGCGCGGATGTCGCCGGCGGCCCGGACCTTGTCCAGCGCGTCCTCGATGGCTTCCTCGACTTCGACGCCGCCATCGCCACGCCGGACATGATGCGCGACGTCGGCAAGCTCGGCAAGGTCCTCGGGCCGCGCAACCTGATGCCGAACCCGAAGGCCGGCACCGTCACGATGGACATCAAGGGCGCGATCAACGCGCTCAAGGCGGGCCGCGTCGAGTACAAGCTCGACCGCCTCGCGAACATCCACGTCGTCGTCGGCAAGATTTCCTTCACCAAGGAACAGCTCGCGGAGAACATCTCCGCCGTGATGGACGCCATCGCGAAGGCGCGCCCCTCGGCCGCCAAGGGCACCTACATGAAGACGGTCTCGCTCCACTCGACGATGAGCCCCGGCATCCGCATCGAGCCGGTCTCGACGATCTGACAATCGGGTGTCGGGCGATGGGCGCCGGGTTGCGGGGTCGAAATCACCGACCCGGGCCCGGAACTCGAAGCCCGGCGCTCCATGATCAGCAGGGTTTTCAGGAAGTACCCAAAAAGCGCCACACGTGGTGCCCAAGACAGCAGGTGGATGGCCCCGGCCATCCCTAAACCGCCCGTGGGGGCGCGCCTGCCGAGGTCCCGAAGTCGTGAAGGTTTCCCCCCTGTCGTCCATGCGGGGCCCCCTTCCGTCGCCGGATCCGTCGAGGGACAAATCCGGCGCGGAAGAAAGGTGGTGAGAAACGCATGGCCAAACTAGGCAAGACGCCGACAAAGCGTCGCGGTCGCGCACCGAAGAACCTCGTCATCGGCAAGATGGAGGCAATGCTGTCACACGGCAATGGCTTCCTCCTGGCTGACAACAAGGGGATGACGGTGGACGCGATCACGAAGATGCGGGCGAAGATGCGCGCGAACCGGGTCGAGGTGAAGGTCGCCAAGAACCGGCTCCTGGGCCTCGCGCTCGAGCGCAAAGGCTACGACCGCAAGGCGATCGAGAAGCTGCTGAAGGGACCGTCGGTCCTTTTCGTGGGCATCGACGACCCGATCACGCCGGCCAAGCTCCTGATCGAAGCCGCAAAGGGCTCCGAGGAGAAGCTGGTGGTGAAGGGCGGGTTCTTCGAAGGCAAGGCGCTCGACGCAAAGCAGGTCGAGATGCTGAGCAAGATGGCATCGCGCGAGGAGCTCCTCGCACGCCTCGTGGGCAGCATCAACGCCCCCGCCACGAAGCTCGTCTACGCGCTCAACCAGGCGGCAGGAAAGGTCGTGTACGCGGTGGACGCGTACAAGCGGAAGCTCGAAGGCGCGGCCTGACCGCACCCCAAGGGCAACGCGGGAAACCGACAACACTCGACCTCGGGGCATCCCGCCCCGGACACCAACACCAAGGACAGAAACACTCCCATGGCTCTCTCGAACCAGGAAATCATCGACGCGATCAAGGCAAAGCCCCTGATGGAAGTCGTCGAGCTCGTCAAGATGATGGAGACCGAGTTCGGCGTCTCCGCAGCCCCGATGGCGGTCGCGGCCGCCCCGGCAGCAGGTGGCGGCGCCGCCGCTCCTGCAGCCGAGGAGCAGACCGAGTTCACCGTCATCCTCAAGGATGGCGGCGCGGACAAGATCAAGGTCATCAAGGAAGTCCGTGCCATCACGAACCTCGGCCTCAAGGAAGCCAAGGACCTCGTCGAGGGCGCGCCGAAGGAAGTCGTCAAGGACGTCTCCAAGGCCGACGCGGACAAGTTCAAGAAGCAGCTCGAGGCGGTTGGCGCCGTCGTCGAAGTCAAGTAATCCCGCCGCGGCCCCGCGCCGCACGCGTGATCGAAGTCCGGGCGCCCCGAAAGGGGCGCCCGAATTCGTTTGAGTGGGGTCCGGAAGCCGGGGACCAGAGGCGACCCCGGGGCATGCCGGACAAGAAAATGCCCCCGTCCGCTCGTGGCGGACGGGGGCGGGTTGATCCCGAGGGTTTCGGCTCCGATTACTTCGCGGCGTCGAACTCGGTCCACTCGGCGACCGCCGACGGTGCCGTGTAGTTGATGGTGAAGTTGGCGTTGCTCATGTCCCAGAAGAAGTTGCCGATCGCCTCGACCTTGATGCGGCAGGTTGCGCTGTTCGTCGTGGGAAGGGTGACGTCCTCGGTCCCGTCGTTTGCCGTGCTCGCCACCAGCTCCGTCGGGAAGGTGTTGCCGCCGTCCGTGGAGAGGAGGATGCGCACGTTCGTGACGTTCACCGGGGCGATGTTGGTGTTGGCAACGTTCCAGGTGACCGTCTGCGGGGAGGTCGTCCAGGTGATCCCGGTCGTGTTCGGCGCCGAGATGGTGAACGGGCCGGCGGTGTTCGTGACGGTGAGGGCGATGTCGGCTGAGTTGATGGCGCCGCCACCTGCCTTGTTGTCGCGAACGTACACGCGCCATGTGTAGTTGCTGCGGTTCGCGGCCGGGTACTTGTCCTGGGTCGTGGTGGAATTTGCGATGATGTTCGCAAGCGGCGGCACCGTGCGCGAACCCGAGAGCAACGGGTCGCGGGACCGGTTGATCGGGCTGGTTCCGTTGTCGGCCGCGGCGAGCGAAGTGGCGGCGCCCAGGCTGCGGGTGTCCCAGCAGAAGGTCAGCGTGTCGCCCGCGTCCGCGTCGGAACCCGTTGCCGTCAGGGTGAAGGGGGTGTTGACCGGGAGCGCCGCTGCGGTGCCGACGATGGACACGCTCGGCAAGTTGTTGCCCGTCGCGGAGGCTGAGGCGCAGCTTGAGCCGCCGCCGCTGCTGGTGAATGCGACGATCTTCTCCAGCGAGTCGTGGATGAAGTAGTCATCGCTGGTTGACTGCAAGTTGTTCGGGGAGCAGATCCCGGCGTAGGCCATGATTGTGGAGCCCGAGCCGATTTCGTATGCAGTCGCCGCGTTGCGGTTGCCGCCGCAGTTGGCGTCGTTCCCGTTGAAGGTGTGGGGGCAGTTCCACTGGTGACCCATCTCATGGGCGACGTAGTCGATCCAGAAGGCGTCACCCGTCGGGCTTGGGCTGCCGGTGACGCCGCGTGCCTTGTTCGTGCTGTTGCACACGACGCCGAGCCCGGCGATGCCGCCACCGCCCGTCGAGACGACGTGGCCGATGTCATAGTTTGCGCTTCCGATGACGGTGGTCACGTTGTTCTGGTTTTGCGTGAGCATCGTGACGCCGTCGCTGTTCGTGTAGGGGTCGGAACCGGAGGAGGTATACACGAGGTTGATGTTGTTTGCGACGAGGTTCATGCGGACGCACACGTCGCGCTCGTACACCTGGTTCACGCGGTTCATCATGGTGACGATGGCGGCCTGGCCGAGTGCGGCCGTCCCGCCGTGGAAGGCCGTGTACTCGCCGGTGGCGGCGCATGCGAGCCGGTACTGGCGGAGCGTCAGGCCATTGGCGACCTTTTCGCCCGCCTTGTCCGCCTCGGACTGCGTCTCCTCATAGTCGGGGGGCAGTTCGAACCCGCATGTCCAGCCGTCGTACAGCTTGGTGTAATCCTTGAGCCAATAGGAGGAGTACGTCTCAGTCTCA
>CAZUCD010000184.1:5179-6655 GCA_964618855.1 uncultured Candidatus Sumerlaeota bacterium | reverse complement strand
CGAGGCTGGCGAGGGGCGGCGGGCGAACACTACGTTCAAGATGCTGATGGCTGAGACTTGGCGCTCAGAAATCCCCGCCGCACTCGCTGCAACCTGACACAATCCGCAGCAATCAGCCGCTTGAAATCCACCGCATCCGACAGGTCGAGGTCGTTGAACAGGAACAGGGGCGAGCGTTCCTTGTGCCCGTGGACCTCCCGCCAGTCGTCGAACATCCACGCCAGGATGCGACGCGCCGCCTGCTTGATCTCGCGGATCATCACGAGCATCTTGGCTCGTTCTCTCAATCCCCCTCCTCCTCCATCCTCGCCGCCACTCTCCTGACCTCCTCCTCCGTCGTGCCGCCGCGTTCGCGGCGCCAGGTCATGTCGTCGCGGTAGGCCTGCTCGAAGACCGCGACGAACTCGCCCTCGCCGACCTTGCGCCATGTTTGAAGGCGCCCCACCTCGTCACGGAATCGTGACAGGACATCCTCCATCGGCGCGCTCTTCAGGAAGTGCTTCACGTTGCCGGGGCGGATGTCGATCTCGTCCCCCTGCGGGGCGTTCGTGACGGTCAGGCCGCAGCCGTTCTCGAACTGCGCGCAGAGGTCCACCCAGGGCTTGTCGAGCTGGTCGTGCTCGTACACGACGGCCACCGTGCCGTCCGCGGGACGCCGGAACCCGAGCAGCTTGATCGACTCCATCTCCGGCACGATGAACGCCCCCTCGCGCACGAAGCCCTCCGACTCCAGGCGGGAGGCCAGATACTCCACGTCCCGGCCGGACTTCCACTCGGGGGAGTCCCAGGGACGCAGGTGGATTTCCTCCGGAGCCATGTTGTCGGACATCTTGCCTACCTCCTCCAGCAACTCCCTGCCGAATTGGCGCAGCTTCGCGCGGATCAGCAACACCGCCACCACCGCCACGATGATGAACAGGATGAAAAGCACTCCGACGACTTGGAGGAACGTGCCCATGGCCGGGAACCTTCGGGACTCGGGAATCTTGCTACGTCAGTAGACGTACGACGTATATTTGTGAAGCCTCCCGCCTTTCAAGGCCAAACTGCCCCCACCGCCCTGAAATCCAATCCCCCCCCGCCTTCCCGGACGTCTCCACCCCCTCGACCTTCTGACCTTTCGACCTTTCGACCTTTTGACCTTTCGACTTTGTGACTTTGCGACTTTCAACTTTCGACTTTCGAGGTTTCCCGCTGACAGCGCACGGGGCGGCCCCGCTAGACTACCCCCGGATTTCAGGCTGAGAGGTGCCCCATGGAAGATCAGCAGCGCCCAAACGAAGACCCCCAGCAGGCAGCGCCGACCCCGGAGGCCCCGCAGGCCCCCGCGGCGCAGGCCGCGGCACCTCCGCCTCCGCCGCAGGCCTATGCGCCGCCGCCGCCCCCACCCGCCGGGCCGGGGATGTGGGGCGCGGCCGGGGGGGGCGGCCGGGGGGGGGGGCGGGGGGGGGCGGGCGGGGGGGGGGCGGGGCGGGG
>CAZUCD010000184.1:0-5169 GCA_964618855.1 uncultured Candidatus Sumerlaeota bacterium | reverse complement strand
CCCCACCCGCCGGGCCGGGGATGTGGGGAGCCCCCCCGCCGCCCTACCAGCAGCCCCCCCCGTCTCCGCCCCCCATGTGGGGCCCTCCCCCTGCGCAGCAGCCTCCCCCCGGCTGGGGTCCCCCCCCGCCGCAGATGGCCCCGATGCAGCAGCCCGGGCCATTCGCCCCCCCTCCCGGCTACGGGCCGCCGGGCGGGTATCGTCCGCCGGGATTTGCTCCTCCCCCGAAGCGCCGGTCGAATCTGCCCATGATGATCGCAGCGGCGATTTTCCTCCTCTTCATCGTGGGCGGAGGCCTCATGGTGCTGGGCACGGCGCTCGCCGGCGCCGGCGGCGGCACGACCACAACCACCTCCGGTGGCCTCATGCCGTTCGGTGAGAAGGTCGCGGTCCTCGACGTCACGGGCGTGCTCGGCGAGGGCCCCGGCTACCAGGCCGACACCGCGGCCCTGATCGCGCAGGTGAAGCAGTGGCAGGACAACAACTCGATCCGAGCCCTCGTCGTGCGGGTGAACAGCCCCGGCGGCGCGGTCAGCGCCACCCAGGAACTTTACCAGGCACTCCGCGAGTACAGCAAGGAGACCGGCAATCCGGTCGTCACCTCGATGGGCGACATCGCGGCCTCCGGCGGATTCTACACCGCGATAGCGACGGACAAGATTTACGCGAACCCCGGAACCCTCACGGGGAGCATCGGCGTCATCTTCAACTTCTACGACTTCCAGGGCATCCAGGAGAAGGTCGGCCTGCGCTCCCGCTCGATCAAGAGCGGCGAGTTCAAGGACCTCGGCTCGGGCTCGCGCGCCATGACATCGGAGGAGCGCGCGCTCCTGCAGGACACGATCCTCGACACATACGAGCAGTTCCTCGAGGCCGTGATCGAGAACCGGTCCGCGACGATCGAGGCGCGGCTGAAGGAGCAGGCCGGCGGCGCGCCCGTCTCCAAGGAGCAGATCGAGTCCCACGCGCGCGACATCTGTGACGGCCGCATCTTCAGAGGCCGCCAGGCGCTTGAGCTCGGCATGGTGGACGAGCTCGGCACGCTGAAGGACGCTATCGACTTCGCGGCCCGGCAGGCCGGCATCAAGGGCGAGCCACGCACCGTGCGGGGCCCCATCCGGCGCCCGACACTGTTCGGCGCCATTGAATCCAAGCTCGGCATGGTCGAGCGCGCGGTCGGCGGCGCGGGGATCGAGTACCGCGCCACATTCTAGACGCGGGAATCCGAGGTCAGGGGCCAGGGGTCAGGGACCGGAGTGATCGGGGGTGCCTGGCTCCGCAGCGTCTCGACAGTTGCCGCGCAGGGCCCAACCTCGAAATCCCCAATTCCCGAATCCCGAATTCCATGAACCTCGAAGCCATCCGCGCCTACTGCCTGACGCTGCCGCACTGCACGGAGGACGTGAAGTGGGGGGACCATCTGTGCTTCTGCGTCGGGGGGAAGATGTTCGCCATTTTCGGCATGGGGGCGGAGGCCGGGGGGAGCTACTCGTTCAAGGCGCGGGGCGAGGACCTCGACGAACTGCTTTCACGTGACGGCATCATCCCGGCGCCATATCTTGCACGTTACGACTGGGTGCACGTCGAGGGGCCGGGCATCCTGAGGGACCGCGAACTGCGCGAGTACCTCTCGCGGGCGCATGCCGTCGTCCTCGCGAAGCTCCCGCGCAAGGTGCGCGCCTCCCTGGATGCCGGCGTCCCGGCGCCCAAGCCCCGCTCCCGGCGCGCCTGAACAACACGCCCATGCCTTCCACGGATCCGGCGGCACCAGCCCTGCCACCGCCGCGCGTCGCGCACGGCCTCATCCCGCACATTCCTTCGCTGGCGGGATTCTGGGCGCGGTTCTTTGCCCTGCTGCTGGACATCGTCTTCCTGCACTACTTCTTCCGGTTCTGCGCGTGGGGGCTTGGGGATCTGGTGTTCCGTGACGAGCGCATCACGGCCGCGGGGTCGATGTTCGTGTTCCTGTACTACTTCGCGAGCCTGAACGGGCCGCAGGGCGGCGGCGCCACGATCGGAAAGGCCATCCTCCGCCTGCGCACCTCGACGCTCGACGGCGGCGTGCCCACGTGGTCGCAATCGCTCGGCAGGACGCTCCTCTTCTTTCCGTTCGTCTTCACCTTCCACGGCCTGAACGCCGCGGTGCCGGAACTGCCGGAGGAGGTGATGCCGAGGTTCCTCGCGATGGCCGTGACGGCGGTGCTCGCCGTCGCGGTGCTGACCGCCAACACGGTCGCGGCGGGATTCAACCCGTTCAAGCAGGGCCTGCACGACTTCTGGGCCGGCACCGTCGTGCGCCACCGCACGGAGCCCCCGCTCGACTTCGCGGCGATGAAGGAGGCGCTCGGCCCGAACTGGATGCGCCACCACATGCAGCCGCAGTACTCAGCGCGCATCACGTTCGGCCTGGTGTTCATCGGCATCTCGGCGATCCTGTGGCCGATGGCCTCGGGTTCGCAGCTCCCCCTGCCCCCCCCCGCGCAGCCGCTCCTGGAGCGGCTGCCGTCGCTCTCGGGCACGCGCCTCGGCGCGACGCAGCTCATGTGGGGGAGCGCGCTGACCGACCCCGCCGTGGACCGCGCATCCACGACGGGAACCCTCGAGCGAGCCATCGAGGAGTCCTCCGACCGCGCACCGCGCATCGAGTTCGAGCTCTTCCGCCGATCGGCATGGCCCGCCGCGCCGGACGACCCCGCGCTCAGGCGCGACGCGGAAAAGTTTGCCCTTGGATACCTGGAGGAACTTGTGCGCAGGCGCCACCTCCCCGTGCAGGAGGAGTACGCGGGCCCCATTGTGCTCTCCGTAAAGCTCACACTCCGCGCGGACCTGATCCTCTACACGAAGGAGCGCGACGTCGCCGCGTTCGAGTACGCCACGGAGGGCGCCCTGCCGAGGTCGGCGCTGCTGGAGCGCAGGCGATAGCGTTTTTGTTGATCTCGTGGAGTGCCTGCAAACAATTGGGCTTGCGCGGTTCCACACACACACACAATCCGTGCCGTGGTGCCAATCCGTCGGGGGCAGGCGACCCGGTTCAGGAATGATGGCAATGAAGAAGGTTCTTCTCCCGGTGTTTGTCTGGGTGTGGACACTGGCGGCCCTCGCTGGTGTTGCCCAGGAGGGCGAACGCAGGATCCGCGATTGCTCAGGGGATGCCGTGGTCACTCCGAGCCCATGTGCGCGAGGTGCTGCGGCGGCTGCGTGCGGATCGTGCACAGTTGGGTCGGGTGACACGCTTTTCCTCACGCTCACGGGCACCCAGGCATCCGGACTCGCCCCGAGTGCCTGTGTCGCTGCGCCGGTCAATCTCGGTGTGTGCTCGGGTTTCGACATCAACTGCACGCGAACGTTCGAGTGCACTTTTGGCCTCCCGATGGACGGCTTAGCCTGCTCTCCGCTTGGGGGAGGCTGCGTCTCCGCCCCCAACACATTCGGGGGTTGCCGCAGCCTCCGTTCAAGCGGCGCTCCTCCCACCGGCCCGTGGGAAAAGGTGCCGCATCGTTTCTGCAATCTCGACCAAAGTGACACAGAGCTTCCTGCCGTTGAGTCTGCGGCCCGGATGTAGGGAGAAGGCACGACATGAACGGCGCCGCCGCACTGACCATTTTCCTGCTCGCGGTCCTTGCTCCAGGAACGCTCTGCGGGGACGAGCCTGCCCCGCCGCCGACTCCCGCGGAAGTGGCGCGCCAGGTCTTCCTGTCCGCGGCCGAGTCCCACCGGGCCCTGCGCGAGTGCAAGCTCGCGTTCTCCACGAACGTGGAGGTTTCAGTCCATTACAACATCGCCTTTGATGCCACCACCACGGGCACGGTCGAACGGCGGTGGCGGCACGAGTGCCTGGGGGACTACAAACTCGGGGCACTGGTCTCGGAGACGTACCGCCTCTCGGAGAAGTTCAACGGAGTCGAGGAGGTCGATTTCCCCCGTCCCGTGCTAGCGCATAGGCTCTCGCCCGACGCGCAACCGCGTGCAATTCGGCAGGCCGTGCCGCGCCTCGACCCGAGATGGTCGACGATAGAGCCGCAACTCGTCGATGATTCGCGGCTATTCGACGCCATCG
This sequence comes from uncultured Candidatus Sumerlaeota bacterium, assembly GCA_964618855.1. Classification (GTDB taxonomy): domain Bacteria; phylum Sumerlaeota; class Sumerlaeia; order SLMS01; family JANRJK01; genus CAZUCD01. Next base: position 1,112 of record CAZUCD010000184.1, on the reverse strand, counting down.
ACTCGATGGACCGCGTCGCAGGCAAGCCGACGGCGGAGTTTCTGGACGAGTGGCGGGGCATGTACATCGACAACCCCGAACTCAGGGCAACGACTCCAATCACGATCGCGCACTCCCACGACGGATCAATCATCGAAGTCGTCATCGAGTGCAGACCTCCACTCCTGGCAACTTACAAGTTCCACTTCTCCAGGGATGAGGTTGGTTTGCGTTTCGATTCACTCCGCTACTCGGCAGGGACGATGTCCACTTTCAAGGGAACTTATGAGTACGAAGTGGACTGGGCCGTCATGACAGGACCCGAAGGGGAGGTCGTTCGCCTGCCCATTCGGAACCTTGATGTGTCGGAAATGCAGCATGGTCCGAGGATGTTGGAGATGCATGCACCCGGATGGACAATTGCGCGCCCCGCCGCCGACACGCGCGAGTTGGAGGCGTTCGTCGCCGAACGCTCCGCCCTCATCATGTACGAGGGGATGCAGCATCGCCTCGAGGTCGAACGCCGCCGGCGCGAGGAGGATGCCGCGCCTGCGCCGTCACCGTAGTCACAGGGCTGGGCCCCTGCGAACCTAGCCTGCGGCGCCATACCCCTGCGGGTGCGCGAGGTGCCACGCCCACGCGTCCCGCACGATCATCTCCAGCTCCGGCTTGCGCGGCACCCAGCCGAGCACCCGGCGCGCGCGTTCGGCGGAGGCCACGAGCCGACTCGGGTCTCCCGCTCGCCGGGGGGACTCGACCGCGCGGATCTCGCGCCCCGTCACCGCGCGGCACACCTCGATGACCTCGCGCACCGAGTAGCCAAGCCCGTTGCCAAGGTTGCACGCCACCGGTTGGCCCCCGCCGCGCAGGTGGTCCAGCGCCAGCAGGTGCGCCGACGCCAGATCCTCCACGTGGATGTAGTCCCGCACGCACGTCCCATCCGGCGTGTCGTAGTCCGTGCCGAACACGGAGATCGACGCGCGCTGCCCGAGCGCCACCTGGAGCACGAGCGGTATCAGGTGCGTCTCCGGGGCATGGTGCTCGCCGCGCGATGGAATCGCCCCGGCCGCGTTGAAGTACCTCAGTGCGACGTGCGACATGCCGTACGCAGGCGCGCAGCACTCCATCGCCCG
>CAZUCD010000183.1:0-6689 GCA_964618855.1 uncultured Candidatus Sumerlaeota bacterium | reverse complement strand
CGATCAACTTCGGCTTGTTGCCGGCCGCCTCGATGACGGTGGGTGCTGGTATGAGCCTTGGCACGGTCTGCTCCTACTCGGACTTGGGTGCTTCGGGCGCGGCGTTGGGGGACTCGAGTCCCTTCCCTCCCGCAACGCGGTTGAGGGCCTGGTAGAAGTCGGTCGGGATCGCGAGCACGACGGTGTTGGAGGGCGAGGCGCCCAGGCTGTCGAGGGTCTGCAACGAGCGGAGCTGCATGGCGCCCGGGCTCCGGAGCATCGTGGCGGCGGCCTCGGCGAGGTTGAGCGCGGCGAGCTTGTCGCCCTCGGCCTTCGTGATCGTCGCGCGCTTCTCGCGCTCGGCGCTGGCCTGGCGGGACATCATCCGCTTCAGCTCCTCCGGCATGTCGATGTCCTGGAGGCGCAGCGCATCCACGGCGAGGCCCCAAGCGGTGGCGTGCTTGTCGATCGCCTCCTGGACCTCGCGCTGGATCTGGTCGCGCTCGGCGAGCATCTCGTCGAGCGTCAGCCTGCCGATGACGTCGCGCAGGGCCGCCATCGCGTAGTTGAGGATGCTGAACTCGTAGTCCTGCACCTTGGTGAGCGCGTCGGCCACGTTCTCCACCTTGAAGTACAGCACGCCGTTGACGGAGACGGGGATGTTGTCGCGCGTGATGACGCGCTGGCGCGGGATCTCGATCGTCTGCACGCGCGTGTCGATCACCGTCAGGTTGTCGATCACGGGGAAGATCACCACCAGGCCGGGGCCGCGGATGCTCTCGAACCTGCCGAGTCGGAGCACGACGCCGCGTTCCCACTGCGCCGTGATGTGGATCATCCTCACGATGATGATCGACAGGATGAAGAAGAGCGGCACGGCGATGATCCCGAGCGGGACACCGATGATGCCGAATCCGATGAATGCCCCGACGGCGTTGACGAAGAGGAACGTCATGAAACGGACGGGAGCGGAGAGGGAGAGCTTGGGGGGTTGGTGGCGCGGGCCGCCGCCAGTCTGGTTCAGTCTGGCCATCGCGTCCTGAGCGTCCTGCGCTGCCTGTGCAGCCTGGGCGACCTGGGTGATCATGTCGGACATGGCCTCGTCTCCGGGAGTGTGGTCACTGCCTCGCGATTCATACGACTACTGCTACCGATGCGGGGCGAAGCCATTCACGGGGTCACGCCGATTTTCGGGGTCTTCCGCCGAATCCGATGCAGGCCAGCGCGGTCAGAACCCCCGCCAGAGACACGGCGAGCCAGCCCGCCCCAAGATGGCGCACCCGGAACTCGCGTCCAACCCTGTGCTCCCCTGGGGGGAGGAAAACGGACCGCGTGGACGCGATGCGGGCTCCCTCGGGCAGCCCTGTCCACTCCCACCCGGGATACTCGGGCGAGGAGACGTGCAGCCAAGCCCCCCCCGCCGCCTGGATTCGGACGCGGTAGAGTTCGCGCCCGCCGTTGCGCGACGTCGCCTGGGCCTGGCCGACGAGGGGTTCCGGTTCGGCGTCGAGCCACGTTTCCCGGGAGGACACCCATGCCCACCCTCGCGCGCGGGGGTTCCCCAGGAGCACGAGGCCGGCCGGGTGCATGATGCGCGGCTCGACCAGTCCCATCGCCAGGAAGTCGGCGGGATCCTGGAGCGCCGCGTAGGTGAGCACCGAGGTCACGTTGTAGGCGTCGAGAGGCTTGCGGGAACGGAGGCGCTCGAGGCTGAGGAAGGGCACGGGGCGGAGTCCGGGCCGCAGGGGTTCGCCTGCACGCTGAATCTCCTCCAGGTACGCGCGCGGGATGAGCTGCTGGTATCCGCGCGCGCTCTCCAGGCCGGTGACGTGCGCGGACTCCATCTGGACCTCGCGCTGGTTCTGGTCGAAGAACCACCCCTGCACGTCGTCGGTGAAGATGTAGCGTCCCCCCCTGCCCTGGAGCTCCTCCACCAACGGCGTGCGCGGGTAGAACGCGGAAGCGAACTTGGCGGGGTTGCCGACGCGGGGATGGCGCTCGATGGACTCGACGAGTTCCTGCGCAACGTCGGTGGGAAACTCCGAGTGGAACGGCGTCCAGAACCTGCGCGCATCCACGAGGGAGAGGACGCCCAGCGCAACCAGGGCCCATGCGGGCTTCATGCGCCCCGCGAGTATCGCAAGCCCGAGCACGCATGTCGCCGCGGCCATCGCGACGCCCCAAACGACGGCCTGGCGCGCCTCCGTCGCCATGGTTGTGGCTGCATCGGGGGGCGCCAGCGCGCCCAGATCCGCGATGCCCCGCGACAGGTCGAGCACGCGCCATAGTATCGGCCCGAGAGCCACGAGGAAGGCGGCGCAGGGAAGCAGCACGGCAAGCGACGACGCGAGCCAGCGCCGCGAATCAGCACGGTTCCCAGCGCGGGAGAACAACGCGTCGAGCCCAATGCCCGCGAGCGCCACGGCCATGAAGCCAAGCCAGATGATCCACCGTGCCGGGACGCGAAAGCCGTCGAATGTCGGGATGAACTCGAATGCGAACCTGAAGAGGGGGCTCGACCGCCCGAAGGCGAGCGCGAGCGACAAGGCGGCGACGACGGCGCAGGGCCACCAGAGCTGGCGGCGCGTCCCCGCCGACACGGCAACTCCGAATGCGGCAAGCACGAGGGCGGGCATGCCGATCCAGCACGTCGAATCGTGAAACCCGCTCGCGGAGCCCCAATAGTATGCGGAGTTCCCCGCGCCGTAGAAGTCGGGAAAGAGCCAGTGCACCATCTGGCGCAACTGGAGTGAGTCGGATGTCACGAATGCCCAGCGGTCCCCCCCGTCGCGCGGTGCGGCGAGGCCTGCGAGTTCCGCCGACGCCGCGAGCTGAGGCAGCGCCACGACGATGCCGAGCGCGAACGCCGCCAGCGGGACCCCGAGGGCATGCAGCCAGGCGCCGGCGCTCCGTCTGTCCGCTCCGAATCCCGTGCGGAGCGCCGACCAAGCGAGCGCCCCCGCCCAAGTGACCTGCACGACCTGCGGCGCGCCCGCGAGAATCTGCATGGCTGCGAAGAGCGCCAGGAAGCCCAGTCGCCGGAGCGCCGGCGTGCCTTCCCCGCGGCCGCCCTCGATTCCCCACATCACCCAAGGAAGCCACGCGCCCGCGGTGACGAAGACGGCGATGCCGCTGGACAGGCGTGCCCCGTAAACCCCGCAGGCAATCCACGTCGCAGCGGCAAAGGCTGCGCCTGCCGCGCCCGTGAACTTCCGCACGAACGCGTGCATGCCAAGTCCGGCCCAGACAAGGTGGGCGACGAGCAGGATCGTCGTCGTCCGCGGCACCTGCGATTCACCCATGAGGAGGTGGAGCCAGTTGGGCGGGTAGAGGATGCCCGACTGTGGATCGGCGAAGAGGGGCCGGCCGGAGAAAGTCCCCGGCGCCCATCCCGCTCCGTGCCTGAGCCACGACACGGTCATCGGGAGGAGCTGGTTGACGAGGTCGCCCCCAGCGGCCGCGGCGCCTCCCCACGCGAGCGCTCCATGAAGGAGCACCACGACCCCCCACAAGCCGGCGGCGGCGAGCATCCACTCGCGGCGGCTCATCGGTTCTGGCGTCGGGTCCATGGTGGGCATGTTTGCGGGCGCGGCGACTGGGGCACGCGGATTCTTCCCGCCCCGGGTTCATGCTTGCGCGGGGACACGGAGGCCGGTCGATTGGTCGCGGACTTACACGGCAAGGACCACAACCATGAATCGCATGGCACGACTCGCGGCGGCGGCGGTACTCACACTCGGCACGGCCGTCGGCGGGGCGCAGGTGCCGCAGACGATCGTCATCCAGGGCAAGCTCGAGAACGGTTCGGGTCAGCCACTCACGGGAAACCGTGGATACCGGGTCCGGTTCTTCGACCATCCATCCGCCGGTTTCCAGATTGGCGGGGACCTGACGGGCACGGCAAGCATCCCGGTGACGGGACGCTTCACGATCGAGGTGGTGCCGCCGTCGGGGGTCTTCGCCGGTGGCGACGTGTACTACGAGCTGGCGGTGGACAGCGCGGCGACGCCGGACGGGGTGGACTCCGGCGACATCTTTGCCGGGCGGCCCAGGCTGCACAGCGTGCCGTTCGCGCTGATGGCGCAGGACGCGCTTGCGGCGCTCGACTCGGATTCGCTCGGCGGGGTGCCCGCGGCATCCTACGCCCTCAAGTCAGGCGTCACGCTGCAGGGCGCATACGACGGAACCGGAGCAGGGGCCGGGCGCACGATCAACGCCGCAAACGGCGCCGTGACGATCACGGGCGCGGGCGGCATGGCGAGCAGCGGCAACGTGGACTCGGTGGGGAGCGTGCGCGCGACGACCGCGCTGACGGGGGGGCTCGTCGCGGCGCAGTTGGCGCGCACCGCGGACGGAGGCCGCGTCGAGGCAAGCGACGAGTCCGGCAACCAGTCGGCCCGCATGGCGGCCGCGACGGGCGGCTCCGGAGGCATCGCCGCAATGCGCATGGCAAACCCGGCCCTGACCGGCGCCGCCATGATCGGGGATCCCGCCGGAACGAATGCCGGGGGACAGGTCGCCGTCTTCAACGGCAGCCAGAACTTCACGACCACCATGACGGTCAGCGGGGCCGGGTCCGGCCTGCTGGATGTCTATGCGGGGACGGCCTCGAACATCCCTGTCGTGACGGCGGGGACGAGTTCGGCGAACGGCGGCTACTTCCAGGTGGCGGATGCGTCGGGCGGGGCGCGCATCGTCGCGACGCAGGTCGTCGCGGGGCACGGGGTCATCAACATCAGCAACTCGGCGGGGACTGTCGGCGTCCAGCTCATCGGCAACGGGACCAAGTCCTTCGTCGCGCAGGATCCGCAGCGCGCCGACCGGATGATCCGCTACGTGTGCCTGGAGGGGCCCGAGGCGGCGATGTACTGCCGGGGCAAGGCGCGGCTGGCGGAAGGGCGCGTGCGCATTGACTTCCCCGGGCACTTCCGATCGTTGGCCGCCGCCGATTCCGTGACGGTGTCGCTGACCCCCAGGTCGGCGTCCTCCCGCGGCCTGGCGGCGGAGAACGTGACGGCCGCGGGGTTCGACGCGGTCGAGTTGTCCTCGGGAACGGGCGCGTACGAGGTGGACTGGGTTGCCTACGCCGTGCGCACAGGGTTCGAGGACCTGCCGGTCTACATCCCGGCGGAGGAGTGGCGCGCGCAGTTCGAACCGCAGCTTCCCGCCACGGAACGCACGACGCCCGCGCAGGTGCTGTCGCTCGCGGGTGACGGGGAGGTGGCGCCATGAGCACGCGCCGGCTGCTCCTGACGGCGCTTGCCGCCGCGGCCGCCTCGGCCGCCCTCTCCGGCGGGGCCCCGCCCCCAAATCCCGCCGGCGGAAACCTCGTTCTCGTGTCCTCGGAGGTTCACTCCGGATCGGTGGCCACGAACGGACCCGGGGGCGTGCTCGAACTCGCGGGGACGATGGACTCGTCCGTCGAGGCATTCAACATGGCCGGGGCGCGGGCGAGCATCGGCCTGCTCGACCCGAACCCGGCGGTGTCGACGGGCGCGGCCGGCTGGTCGCGATACGAGTAGGCCCCTCAGGGGACGCGCTTGTAGGGCGTGTACTCGATGGTCTCCTCGATGACCGGGCGGAGGACCAGCACCGTGCGCGGAGGGATCGTGAGGGAGAGCGTCGCGGCCATGACAGTGAACTCCGCGCCGGTGAGCTCGTCGCGGAGCTTCGTGTAGCTCATCATCTTCGAGTCGCGGATCATGAGGTTCTCGCGCACGGGTTCGGCGCCGGCGTTCGCGAGCACAATGGCCGTGTCGCGGGCGTTGCTGGTGGTGCGCATGAATGCGAGGGCCTCCCTGGAGTCGAGCGCGCGGTAGTCGCCGTGCCGCAGCGCGGCGCAGCCGTTGTGCATCGCGATGAGGCGCCGCGTGAACGCGTACGTCGCGTTGTCCCCGCTTACGAGGTCCCAGCGCATCGGGGCGCGCTGCTCCGGGTCGTCGCCGCCGGTCATGCCAAGCTCCGTGCCATAGTAGAGGCAGGGGGAACCGGGGAGCGTGAACTGCAGAACCTGCGCCATGCGGCGCTGCCACTCCTCCGGAAGCGAGTGGGCGAGTCGCGGCGTGTCATGGTTGTCGAGGATGAGCCAGGACTTCAGGAGTGGCTCGATGCCGGTGTCGGCGACCATGCGCTCGACCTGGCGTCCGGCGGTGGCGCCCTGCACCTCGCCCCTGGTGAACTGCAGGAGCAGCTCGCGCAGCGGCATGTTCATCGTGCCATCCACGGCGGGCACCCACTCCTGCGGATAGTTCCAGAGCTCGCCGACGACGAGGGATCCGGGCCTTGCCGAGTGCGCCCCGCGCGTCAGCTCCGAGAGGTACTCGAATCCGATGTCGAAGGCGACATCGAGGCGCCACCCGTCCACGCCATCGCGCAGGTAGCCCTGGATCACGGAGTCGCGGTCCCCCCAGAGGCGGGCACGCACGCGCGGCGACTCCAGGTTCACCTCCGGCAGGTTCGGGACGTTCACCCACGCGCGATAGCCGAGCTTGTACTGCGGGCCGATGTAGTACCAGTCCCGCCACGGGCTCGAGGGGTTCGCCATCGCATCGCGGAACCACGGGGAAGTGCGCCCCATGTGGTTGAAGACGCCATCGAGGACGAGCTTCATGCCGCGCCCGTGTACGTCGGTGGCGAGCGCCTTCACGTCGTCGCGCGTGCCGTATTCGGGAGACACGGCGAAGTAGTCCTGGGCGTCGTACTTGTGGTTC
>CAZUCD010000182.1:0-6736 GCA_964618855.1 uncultured Candidatus Sumerlaeota bacterium | reverse complement strand
AGCAGTTGCTGCTTCGCGAAGTCGGGGTCCAGCGGCGCGAACGGGACCATGTGGAACGCGAGGTCCCACGCCGCGTACCACGGGTACTCCCACTTGTCGGGCATGGAGATGATGTCGCGGTTGAAGAGGTGCTCCCAGTCGCGGTTGCGCCCCTCGCGGCGCGACGAGGGGGGCTCCGGCATGTCCGGGTCCCCCTCCAGCCAGTCCTTCACGATGTAGTGGTAGAACTGCTTGCTCCAAAGCAGGCCCGCGAAGGCCTGGCGGGCGACGTTGCGCTCCTCCGGCGCAAGGCCCTCGGGAAGGATGTGCGCGTAGAACTCGTCGGCCTCGGCCTTGCGGGATTCGACGACGCGGTCGAACTCGCGCCCAAAGTGGCCGTCGGCGGCGACGACACCCGTGCGCAGCCTGAAGCGGACGCGGAACTCACCGCCGGGTTCGAGCTCGACCTGGTGGTGGAATCCGACCTTGGTGCCGCGGTTGGCGGGATTCGTGACTCCGCGTTCCCCCCCGACGATGTGCCGATGGAATGCATCCTTCAGCCAGTGGTCGCGATTGGGCACCCCGTAGAGGCGCTCGATGTTCGTGTGGTTGTCCGTGAAGAGAATCTCCGGCCGCGCGGCTCCCTCCGCGAGTTCCACGTCGAACATCGAGCCGCCCAGCGTCTCGTGGGAACCAACGACCGTCGATGGTCCGTCGAGCTTGAGCAGCGGCTTCAGCGTGCAGCCCTCGTGCTTGCAGCCCCAGGACCATGTGTTGCGGTACCACAGCGTGGGGATCAGGTGGAGCGTGGCGCGCTCGGGACCCCGGTTCACGGCCCTCAACTCGATCAGGACGTCGTCCGGGCCGGCCTTGGCATACTCGGCCTCGATGTCGAAGTAGCGCCCGTCGTCGAAGAGGCCCGCCTCGGTGATTTCGAACTCGTGCGCGCCCCTTCCTCGCGTGCGATTCTCTCGGATGAGCCGCTCGTACGGATAGGCGCGCTGGGGGTACTTGTAGAGCGCCCGCATCCATGAGTGCGTCGGCGTGGAGTCGAGGTAGTAGTACAATTCCTTCACGTCCTCGCCATGGTTCCCCTCGGGTCCGGTCAGGCCGAACAGGCGTTCCTTGAGGATGGGATCGACCCCGTTCCAGAGCGCGACGGCGAAGCACAGGCGGCACTCCCGGTCCGTGATGCCCAGCAGGCCGTCCTCGCCCCAGCGGTAGGCGCGGCTGCGGGCATGGTCGTGGGGGAAGTAGTCCCAACACTCCCCGCCAGGACTGTAGTCCTCGCGGACTGTGGCCCATTGGCGCTCCGACAGGTAGGGCCCCCACCGCTTCCAGTTGCGTGTCCGGGCAGCGTCCTCCCGCAGCCTATCGTGTTCGGCAGTGGTCTGGGGCTTGGCTTTGCGCGGCATCCTGGGGTCCTTGGCGATTCGCCTGTGCAGAATGGATGGTAGAAACCACGGATAGCGTGAACTATTCACCGACGGAGGCAAGTGAAGCAGGATGGTGTGCCGATGGCGGCAATGTGGGTTTCTTTCGTTTTGGCAACCTTCCAAAGCCGGGCATCCAACCGCGGAATGTTGACGCAGTTGTGTTTTGCCTTGCGCGCCCGAGAGACTTCCGGGGAATCTTTAGAGTTAGTCAGAATAAAGAACGGGAGAATCCTGCGTGTCCAGCCAGTCCGCAGAGACCAAGCTGTCGCCAAGGGTCCTCATCGTGGAGGATCACCCCGAAACGTCTGAGTTCCTGGGGAGAAGTATCGAGTTTCTGGGCTTTCAGCCCGTCCACGCCGAGACGGAGGAAGAGGCGATTGCGCGCGCGCGGGATACTGCCCCCGTGGCGGTCGTGCTCGACTGGGTACTCCGCGAGGGCGACGGGCTTTCTGTCCTGAAGAGATTGAGGACCTTCTCACGAGTCCCGGTCTTGATGCTTAGTGCGCGCGGGAACACGCGCGACAAGGTCGTTGCGCTCGAGGCGGGCGCGGACGACTACATCTCGAAGCCCTTCGATGCCGAGGAGTTGATTGCGCGGATCCGCGCCGTCCTCCGGCGGAACGAGGGAAGCCCCGAACTGACGCGCAAGGTGCTGGAACTGCCCGGCTACGGGCTGCGCATGGACATCGAGACTCGGGAGGTCACCCTGCGCGAGCGCCGTGTTTCGCTCACGCCGAAGGAGTTCCGGCTGCTGCAATACCTCGTCGAGCGCGCGGGCCAGACCGTGCCGCGCGAGGACCTGCGCCGCCTGCTCTTCGCGAGCGACGACCCCCACCACGACTCCGCGATGGACACCCACGTCTCGCGCCTTCGCCGAAAGGTCGAGTTGGACGAAAACGCCCCCCCGTTCATCTCGACGATTTACGGACAGGGCTACCGCGTGGACGACTTGATGATCAGGGACCCGGCGGCGGGCTGACCTGCGGGGTCGGCGGCCGAATCCGGAACACGAATCCGGGTCGGACGGGAGCACCGGTCCTCGGCACCATGAGCCACCGGCCATCCTCCGCGACCGAGCCGGGAAGTGGTCCGTCGTATTCGTACCCGGCCGTCACCAGCTCAGCGAACCCGGGCGGCAGCCAATCCTCCTCGGGGTCCTTCTGGTCGAGGACGAGAAAGTCGTGTGCGCGCGACACGAACGCATCCGTGAGGGGGGCCGGCACCGGGTCGCCAGCCCACTGGGCGCAACGGACCATGTCCACGTTGGTGGCGAGTCCGTGGCCAGTGAGGTAGCCGTAGTACTGATGGTGCACGACGAGGACGCGCTCGCCGTGCGCACGGCGAGCGCGCAGCCAGTCCAGCATGGCGCCGTGCGCGCGCCTGTCGTCCCCGGAGGGCCATTGGGCCGCAGGGCTCCAAAGCAGGCCCGACGACGTCCACGGCTGAAGTGCCTGGAGCGCGATGATCGCCGCAAAGGCGACATCCGCGGCCAACGGGCGCACGCGCCGCCTCGATTCCCACCAGGCCAGCGGGGCACATACGGCAAGCCACAGGTGAAGCGGCATGAAGTTGTTCACGTACCCGCCGAACTTGGCGTAGCCCATGGTGCAGACCACTGCGAGTGCCGCCATCATCCCAAAGTGGGGGACGACCCGCTTGAGGCGGGGCAGCCTCCCCGCTGCGCAGGCCAGCCCCAGCGCGCACCAGCATAGGACGAACACGACGTGGCGTCCCGCCTCGCGCCAAATGGCGGGGGGATCCGACGGGAACTCGCTCAGGTACTTCGCGATTTCTCCGATTGGGCCCATGCCCGCGAAGAACTCGGCCGGACGGGCGCCACCGGGGATGAGCTGCGCCCACCACGAGGCGTGCGCAGACGCATTGTGCACGGCATAGTGCAGGAAGTACGGGTTTCCTGCGTCGATGAAGTACTTGAGAGCATTTGCGGAAACGAGGAGCGCCATCGCGAGTGGCATGAGGGCACGCCTTCCGTTGCGGAGAAGGCACACGGGGGCGGAGACGAGCGCCACGACCGCAAGCGGCTGCTTCGTGAATGCGGCGGCCGCCATGAGAAGGCTCCCCCAGAACCACCGCCATGGTCCGCTCCCGCGGCCGAGGATGAGCCACACGCCCGCGATGGCAAGCGCCTGTCCGAGCGAATCGACGCGCGCAAGATCGTGCCAGCAACCCGCCGCACGGAACCAGTAAGCCGTGAGCCCTGCGGCGCACACGGCGGCCTCTATTCGCCGGGTGGAATCCCACACGATGCGTCCCGCGAGGAAGGCCGAGGCCAGCGAGGCGGCGAACGAGAGTGCGCGTCCCCACCCCAGGGCCACCGAACCAGTCAGGTCGAAAAGCACCCCCAACAGGATGTGGTAGAGGGGGGCATACATGTACGGCACCCACCCGGATTCGGGTGCCGGATACAGCGGCTCGCGCAGTGCGAAACGGATCGCCTGCTCTGCAGTGTGCCCTTCGTTCCACTCAAGCTCAAACGGGACCGTCAATCTCCCGATGGCGGTGACCACATAGAGGACGAGGAATGGAACGGCGACAGCCGCGGGGAGCCATGCGGATGCCCCTGCGCGACCGGCCCTGCCCGCGATGGGTCGCGGCATCGGGGGCTCAGGCCCGCGCCGAAGCGAGCTTGTCCACACGGCGCCAGAGGCGCGTGCGGGAGGTCTCCGATGCGCGCGTTGCCGCGGCGACCCTGCGCGCCGCAGCGGCCCGCCAGGTCCTGGCCTCGCCGAGCGAAGCCTTCAGCGGCCCGACCCCGGGGCTCCCCGGTGTGCTCCTCTGCGCGAGCAGTTCGGCCGGGTCCTCGAGCGCCGTGCGCTCCGCGTCATCGAGCATTGAAATCCCGTGGCGCGAAAGGACTGTGTTGGCTTCGGCGACTGTGGGAGTGCCCGCGTCCGCTGCGGAGGCAGCCAACTCCCCCACGATCCGGTAGGCATCTCGAAACGGCATGCCGCGCCGGGAGGCCAACAGGTCGGCCAGGTCCGCCGCTCCGAGGAACCCGCCCCTGCACGCCGCGCGCATTGCCCGCGCATCCACGGCCAGGCCCGCGAACACCTCCGCGAAGACGGGCATGGCGCCGTGCAGGTTGTCCGCCGCGTCGAACGCAAGGTACTTGGTCCATTGCAGCCCGCGGTGGTACCCGCCGGGCAGTGCCGGTGGGATGGCGCCGAGAGCCGCGACGAGTTCGCGTGCGACGGCAGCACGGGCGATTGCCACCTCCGCGAAGTCCGGGTTGCGCTTCTGCGGCATGATCGAGCTGCCGGTCACGTGCGCATCGTCCAGCCTCAGCCAGCATCTCGGCGGGGATGAAAGCAGGATCAGGTCCTGCGCGATGCGGGCGAGGATGGCCATGATCGCCGAGGCGCCGAAGGCGAAGCGCGCCTCGAACTCGCCGCGCGCCGCCACCGCATCCGTGCTGTTTCGCAGGCTCCCCGAGAAGCCAAGCAGCCTCGCAGTCAAGGCGGGGTCGATCTTCCACGAGGTTCCGAATCCGGCGGCCGCCCCGAGCGGGCACTCCCCGAGGTCCCTGAGCAGCAGCTCAATCTGCCCGGCGGCCCTTTCGAGCGGCGGCAGGTATGAAGCGCACCAATGCCCCCATGTGGTCGGCATGGCGGGCTGCACGTGGGACAGCCCGGGACACGCGGCTGCGGCGTGCCTGCGCGCGTGCCGGCCGATGGATTCGTGGAGCGTGAGGAGGTCGGCGAGGACCGCTTGCACCTCCGCGCGGAGCCAAAGGCGCATGTCCGTCGCGGCCTGGTCGTTCCGGGAGCGCGCTGTGTGCAGCCGCCCCGCCGCGGGGCCGATCGACTCCTCGAGCGCGGCCTCCGTGCTCATGTGGATGTCCTCGCACTCGGCGCGGAGGAAGGACTGGCCCCGCTGGTGGCGCGCCCGCAGTTGGAGGAGCCCCTTCGCGAGCGCGACGGCATCCGCAGCGGGGAGGATTCGCCGCGCCGCGAGCATCACGAGGTGGGCGGCGTTGGTGTCGAGGTCGTGCTGTGCGAGCCGTTCATCGGCTGCGGGCCGCGCGGCTACGTCCCATCCCGATGTAAAGGAAAGAGCGGCGGAGTTGGCTCCGCCGCTCGTGCCCTTTCGCCAGACCGGACCCGCGGGGGTCATCGGGTCAGGACGCCTTGAAGAGTTCCTCGTTCTTGAGGAGCTCGATCTTGTTGGTGATGTGGTTGCGCAGCCCGCCGAGGAACTTCTCGAACTCGGCGGCCGAGATGTCGTACGTGTCCTCGGGCAGGGTGTTGAGATCGACCTGGATCTGCATGGCGGGATCGGCCACGGGACCCTGGGCATCGCCGCGGACGGTGCTGACGCGAAGCCACTGGTTCACCTGGCGGTCCGTGCCGTCGAGGCCCGTGCGCGAGAGCGCGTTGATCTGCAGCTCCTGGATGCGCTCGCCAAAGTACGGGTTCCCGCCGAAGAAGACCTGGTGCATGCGCTGGCTGGCGGACTGCCCGACGACGCCGATGAACTCCGTCAGGACGCCGATGCGGTTCGCCGTCAGGCCGTAGTGCTCGGAGAAGACGGTGTGGATGCGCGTCGCCATCGGGACGAAGAGGTCCATCGACTCCGCGAAGCTCTTGAGGGTGAGGTTGAACTGGCCGTTCTCGTTCTTGGTGATCTCACCGGGGACCATGCGGAACTGGAGCTTGGCGGGGGCGAGTTCGAGCGAGAGGCGTCCGTCGCGGCTGGTGAAGCGCACGCGTGGAACGTCCGGCGGGGCGTTCTGCGGGATGCCCGTGTTGAACGCGGTCTGGCCGTCGAACTCCGGCAGGCGCCACGGAAGGGACTCCGTCAGGTTCTTGGCGTCGTTGATCTCCAGCTTGCGCAGGAAGAGGCCAAGGAGGATGGAGGGAACCTGAAGGCGGGGATTCATGTGATGGAGGGGGTCCTTGTTGCCCGGTCGTAGCCGTGGTCGGATTGGGGAGGGGAAGGGCACCACTCCCCCGCCGGGGGCCGCAAGCCGGGAATTCGGGGGGAGGGGCGGCGGGGCGTGGCGCGTCCCAAGTCACCCAACGCATGATCTGCTCCGCGCCGCCTTCCGCGAGCAGGCTGTGCTGGGCCGTCAGGGAGTCGGGCAGGCGATGGTCCGCATTTCATTCAGGCTCGGTCGCCACGTCCCTCTCCTGTCAGTAACTGTAGCCCATGTTGCCTCTCGGGTCGCGCAGGTGTTCGGTCCCGGCTGTCGAGTCCTGCTCATCGCACAGGCACGGGTCCGAGGAAAAGGTCTGCTCGCGGCTGCCTGAGAAAGTGTTTGAGAACCATCACCCTCCCTCGGGTGCGAGTCGATGGAGCAT
>CAZUCD010000181.1:0-6783 GCA_964618855.1 uncultured Candidatus Sumerlaeota bacterium | reverse complement strand
AGCAAGGGCAGGAACTTCGCAAACGTCGCGAAGTCGTTCTGGCGGAAGCGGTGCACGCTTCCATCGACGAGCGACAGGTGGACTTCAACGGGTCCCGGCATGGCGTTCCCCCAGGGTGAGCGATTGCCGCAGGTTCCACGAGCCGGGCACCCAAGCCGCAAGGGGGATTGGGTGCGTTTGGTTGCGGCTCGGTCCCTTCAAGCCTCCAAGCCGAGGCCGAATCGCCGCCCCATTTGCATCCAACGGCTCTGCCGCAGGTGTGCGCGCAACTGGTCTGCATTCACTATGGGATCCTCCAGTGCCCTGCGCAATGGCGCCGCCTGACCCAGGATTGTGCCCAGCGCAAGCCACTTGCTTTCGAGAAGCCCCCTGACGAGGGCGGCATCCGCACTGTTTCCCCTGACTCTGATCGAATCATAGTAGCGCGCACTGTGTGCCTCTTCGAGCAGTCGGCAGATTGGCAGGAGGTCCACGTTGTTCGCCGCCGCCTCACCAAGGACTCGTCGTCTCCACATGGACGACGTGGCGGCCTGTCCCTCCGACCAGGGCCAGGTCATGCTTCCCTCGTGGAACGCATACTCGAACACGGCGATGGGGCACAACTCGGCCCTGTAGCCATGCGCAGCGAACCGCAGCCAGAAGTACCAGTCGTCCGCCCCATCCTCCTTCATGAGATAAGGAAATCCCAGCTTGACTGCCGACTCTCGCCGCAAGAGGGAGGTCATCCGGTACTCGCTGAACGCCCAATGATACGCCGTCCCGAGAGGATGGTCGGTCACGAGATCTTGGTTTGATCCAAAGTTGCGCCGGTAGGGAATCACTGCGTCCGCATCCGAGTGCGTGTTCAGAGTGTGAAGCAAGGTCGAGACGAAGTTTGGCGAAAGACGGTCGTCGGCATCGAGGAATGTGACGAAAGGCGTGCGCGCTGCCTCGACCAGTCTTTGGCGGGCGGCAACCAGGCCGACGTTCGTGCTCCGAATGAGGCGGATCGCGCCCGCGCCCTCCAGCTCACTCAGGATGTCGTGGTGTTCTTCCAGATGCGAACCGTCGTCAAACACTACGATCTCCGCCACGGGTTCGTCCTGAGCCTGGACGGACCCGACGGCACCGCGCAATAGTCTGCCATCATTGTGGCAGGAGATGATAACCGTGGTGTCCGTCCCACGGAACCTGGCCGCAGGCCGGGTGCTTGCCACAGTCCTGCCGAGAAGTCCCTCGACCATGCGCGAGTAGTCGGCAGCGAACTTCTCGGGGGAACAGAGGGCGGCCACATGTTCGCGCAAGTCGTGCATCCGCCCCTCACTCCCGGGGGAGTCCATCCAGAATTCAAGCACCCGTCGGAAGTCCCCGGAGTCAAAGTCCCGATGCGTGAGAACGCCAGCGCGCAGGACGGGGGGAATGAACTCCGCCATCGCAGAGTCTTCCAGCACGAGGGGAGCGACCCCTTGTGAGATCGACTCGAGTTGCGCATAGGAGAAGGTCTCGAAGCGGGAAAAGTTGGCGTGCAGGTGGCAGGATCCGACCTCGCGAATCGCATCCTCGCGCGGCAGGGCCCCCAGGAACTCAATCCTGTCCCGTAGATCGGGATGCAAACGCCGGGTTAGTTGTTCCCTGTAGTCCTTGAATCGAAAAGAACCGGGAACAACTCCACCGATGAACCGAATCGCCTCCAGAGGCCAATAGGGACGCATCGAGTTGGCGGCGTAGACTACGAGGTCGGCACCCTTTCCGTGCGAGACCCGCCCTAGATGGCAGACGCGCCCTCCCCGTCCCCTTGGAGGGTTCCGTTCCGGCTGGCTCCATGGCTCTCGAATGACTCGGACATGCTCGGACCTTCGCAGGTCTCGCCGCAGGACCCCGGCGTAGAACTCTGAAGGTGCGATGAACAGGTCGGCAAACTCCGCCTGCTGCTGCTCCGCGAGTTGGACCCTCAACTCTGGTTCCGAGGGAAAGACCCCGAGCGCAGAGTAAAAGAAACGCGTCATTCCATGCCCGAACACGATGATTGGGGGACACTCCGGAAAATGCCCTGATCGTTTGAGGAAGATGGCATGGTGAAGCGGCGCCAGATAGTCCTGCGTCTCGATGAGGTCGATGTGCTCCTGAGACAGGATGGTCCGCACCCTGTCGGTCAGGTGGATCGAAGTGTTGTACTCTCCATTCGCGCAGGCGGATCGCTTCGAAGCTTCCTCCAACTCCCCCCGGGTGACGACTGTCGTGCTAAACCGTTCATGCTGGAAGGGCCGGACAGGTGCGTCCTCGCGGTTGACGACCAGAAGGTGGATGGTGTTTCCAGCAGCCAGGTGTGCGGACACGGCCTGTTGGGTGTAGGTGGCGATACCGGCCCCCGAGGTCAGGAACGACTCCGTGGCGACGAGCAGGATTCTCATGGTTTTGGCGGACCGCCAAACCTCCCGGGCGGGAAGCCACCAGGCGCTGGAATGGTCAGCTCGACCGGATCCGAAGTCCCCCGCTCCCCGTTGCCTGAATGTGGAAAGTAGCGGTCAATGAAGGCCGCAGATTGCTCGAAGAAGGCTCGTTGAACCTCCGGATTCGACATGTCATCCGGGGTGATGGGCCTACCGTCGAACATCGGCTGGAAAGTCATGCCAAGCCGCATGAAGACCTCGATATCGACGGTAGACGCCCCGACCGGTATCAGCACAGGCATGGTGTCTCCCGGATGTTCCCCGTAGATCAGAAAGGGACTCGTGAATCGCAAGGCGACCTGTTCCTGGCCCACCGGCAAGCGAACCACCATCCTAAAGGCTCCTCCTTCGTCCACTTGCGAGACTTCGCCCGTCGTGGCTTCGACGAGAACAGAATGCAGTGCTGCCTCCGCCGAACCGGTCATCTCGCGGAGGCCGAACGGGCTGATTCCAGCTGGAAACTCCTCCTTCTGTTCCGGTTCCTCGATGCGAATGAGTCCTTGAATGACAACTTCATGCGTCGCCGCCGGAGTCGCAGGGGGTCGCGCGGGCTGGTTGCCGACGCCCAGTCGGGCGCCCGTCGAGTCGGCGAGATGCGTCCCCTGTGACTTGACTTGCGTGCCTGTCGCATGCGGATCGGCCACTGCCGGTGCGATCCCTGGAGTGGCCGGGAGGAGTGCCGCCGCGTTGGCTTGGCCCGCGGGCGAGAGGACCATCGCTTCGCGCCGCCGGATGGCCACAAAAGCGAGCGCAACGACGATCCCGACGATTACGGGGATGAGGTACTGCCTATGGGTTCTCATGCTGCGTCGCTTGAGTCCTTGTAACGGCTGCCCAGAACCGCTTCCCCCCTCCACTCCTCGCACATCAATCGCCGAGTCCCGGCCACGTGGGTTGCGGCAATGGGCTCGACAAACTCAACCCCGGCGCCTCGCTGAGCGACGACGCCGGGGCTGGATCATGCATGCCTCCGTGCAGGCCGGCAGGTCTGATACGGGCTCAACCGACCCCTTGCCAAGCCCAGCCGTTTCCGTAGCAGCCGTAGGCACCGTTGCGGTCGTAGCTGCGGTTGTACTGCTGGCTCCACCCGTAGCCCCCGAGAATGACGCACGTGCTGGGGGCAGCGACTCGAAGCCACGTGACGTCGCCGCCGTATGCAGACGTACGCCAACCGCTCCACCACCAGAACTCCCAGTTGCGCCCGTTCCAACCCCACATGGCGTATCCATACGGGTGGAAGTCATAGGGCACGACATCGAGGCAGATGGTCCCCCCGAGGTGGTATCCCGAGTACCCGCCGCGGGCCGCCGTTTCACTTCCTCCCGCCGCCAGTTCCGAAGCGTTCCCCATGTTCAGGGTCCGAATCGCCGCGTCCCTTCCAGTTGATGTCCCGCTCGCGGTCGCGAGGTCAACGCCCGCGACCAAACAGAATGCCATGAAACCCGCAGCGAACCTGCTTCCGATGCTCGGATTGCGCATGGTTCTTCCTCCGACAGAATGGGAATTGGTGTAAATCGTGGCGACATTCTCTCGGTGTCGGCCATGCTGCGCAACGACAATTTCTTGGGTCGCCGCACCAAGGGCAGGCTTCAGAACTGCTGGCCTCTTCAAGTCTGGACTGAGGAACATGAACTTAAGAACTGGGGCAAAACTCAGGTCGGTGGCACGTCTGCCGGTGGGTCCGGGAGTCCAGTTGGTGGGCTGCCGGAAACTCGCCAGCAAACAGGTTGGTGCCTCCTCTTGGGGCGGGGCTAGAATGTATTCGGGAGGACGAGCAATTGGGCCGAGCATCGAAGCTTGAAGGGCGGTCGTCGCGCGTGCTGCATCCGTCTCGTGAATCGTTCGACACTCTGGAGTGGGAATAGAGTTGAGCACCGGCGTCAGACTTGTCGCTACAATAGAATCCGCGAAGGAAGCCCTGAGTTGCCGCACACGATCCTGACCCCGACCTCCCCCGTGCCCGCGGACCCCGCGGTCGCGCGTGCGGCGGACCTGCTGCGCGCGGGGCTCCTCGTCGCGATCCCGACCGAGACGGTGTACGGCCTTGCGGCGCGCGCGGACAGCGACGACGCCGCAGCGCGCGTCTTTGCCGCGAAGGGCCGCCCCACAAGCAACCCGCTCATCGTGCACGTCGCCAACGAGGTCGAGGCGATGCGCTGGGTCGGGTCGTGGACGGAGGATGCGCACCGGATCGCGGAGGTCTTCTGGCCGGGCCCCGCCACCGTCGTCGTCCGCGGTCCCATTGGCATCTCGCCGCTGGTGCTCGCGGGGGGGGACACCATCGCCCTCCGCGTCCCCGCCCATCCCGTGACGCGCGCCCTGCTGGAGGCCACGCGGCTTCCCCTTGCCGCGCCCAGCGCCAACCGCAGCGGGGAGCTTTCCCCCACGCGCGCCTCGGACGTCGAGTCCTCCCTTTCCCATCGCGAGGTCGCCGCGATCCTGGACGGCGGCACGTGCGGCGTGGGCATCGAGTCGAGCGTCATCGACCTGTCCGGCGGCGAGCCGGTGCTGCTGCGCCCCGGCGCGATCTCCGCGGACGAGTTTGCGCGCGTCCTCGGGCGACCCGTCGCGGTGCACTCCCCGCTCATCGAGCACGCGCCAAAGTCGCCCGGCATGTTGGGCCGGCACTACGCCCCGCCGATTCCCGTCGGCTGGCTGGAGGAGGAGTGGACCCACTCCAGCCGCCCCCGCCCGGGCGAGTGCGTCATCCTGTTCGGCGAGCGCTCGATGATGTGGACCAGCCGCGTTTTCGTCCTGCCGCGCCGGGCCGACCACGCGGCCGCCCGCCTCTACCAGACGCTGCGCGAGGCCGTCGCCACCGGAGCGGACTCGATCCGAATCGAGCGCCCCCCGGAGGGAGGCGAGTGGGATGGCGTTCGCGACCGCCTGACACGGGCGGCGATGCCCGCGACGGAATAGGCCCGCCCCTGCGCGCGCGGCCGGGCACGGGCGCGAATGTTGCATCGTGGGTCATGATGGACATTCACCTGCCCACAAGGGGACGCTCTGCCCATGGATAGCCAGACCGCCGGCGGCAACGCCCGCATACTCGTCGTCGATGACGAGAAGAACCTCGTCGCGACCCTCGCCCGCATCATCTCCCGAAAGGGGCAAGCGGTCGAGACCGCCCTCGACGGGGAGGAGGCGCTGCGCCTCGTGGCCGCGACTGCACCGCCCGCGCCCGACGAGCCGCCCCGCGAGGTCGTCCCCCCGTTCGACTGCATCGTGACCGACTTGCAGATGCCGCGGCTCGACGGCATGGCGCTCCTCAAGCGCCTGCGCGCCGAACGCCCGGAGATCCCGGTCATCGTGCTCACGGGGCACGGGTCCGTGGAGAGCGCTGTCGAGGCAATGAAGGCGGGCGCGGCGGACTACCTGATCAAGCCGTGCAACCCGGACGAGATCCTGCTCGTCCTCTCGCGCACGATCGAGGCGAGCCGCCTGCGCGCCGAGAACCGCCACCTGCGCGAGCGGCTCCAGCGCTACGAGCCATCCTCCGAGATCATCGGAAACTCCCTCTCGATCCGCGGCATCCTGAAGATGGTCTCGAGCGTCGCGCGCAACCGCTCGAACGTCCTCATCACGGGTGAAAGCGGTGTTGGCAAGGAACTGATCGCGCGCGCCATCCACGACAGCGGACCGTTCGCGCGGTTTCCGTTCATCGCGGTGAACTGCGGCGCGCTCAGCGAAACCCTCCTCGAATCCCAGCTCTTCGGCCACCGCCGCGGCGCGTTCACCGGGGCCGTCAACGACCACATCGGCTTCTTCCAGGCCGCGGAGAACGGCACGCTCTTCCTCGATGAAATCTCCGAGATGTCCCCGCACCTCCAGGTGAAGCTCCTGCGCGCGATCCAGCAGCACGAGATCATCCCCGTGGGCGACACGCAGCCGATCCGCGTCAACGTGCGGCTCATCTGCGCGACGAACCGCGACCTCGAATACGAAGTCCGCGAGGCCGCATTCCGCCAGGACCTCTTCTACCGCCTCAACGTCGTCAACATCCACGTCGATTCGCTGCGCGAGCGCCCCGAGGACATCCCGCAGCTCATCAACCACTTCGTCATCATGTACGCCAAGGAGTACGACGTCGCGCCCAAGGCCATCAGCCCGGAGGCGATGAACCGGCTCACGTCGTACCCGTGGCCTGGCAATGTGCGCGAGCTGCAGAACGCCATCGAGCGCATCTTCGCGCTGAGCGAAGAGGAGACGGTCACGGAGGACGACCTGCCCCCGTCGCTCTTCCGCGCGGCGCAGGAGGCGCTCGCCGCCGTGCGGCCCCTTCGGCCCATGCCCACCGCGCAGAGCCTCGCCTACTCCGGGGAGGACGCCGGGGCCCGGCGCCCGGCCCGCGCGC
>CAZUCD010000180.1:0-6820 GCA_964618855.1 uncultured Candidatus Sumerlaeota bacterium | reverse complement strand
CAGGCCATTCAGGCCGGCCAGCATAATCACGCACAGTGCCGTTGCGCCCGCCTCCCATCGGGGGGCGAGTTTCGGGCCATTCGTGCGGGGGTGTGACCCAAGCATGCGGACCATCTGCGTCATCCCGGCGAGGTATGGCTCGACGCGGCTTCCCGCGAAGCCGCTGGCGATGCTGAACGGCAGGCCGATGATTGCGTGGGTGATCGGCGTGGCCAAGCGCGTTCCTGAGTTCAACGGCGTCCTCGTCGCCACGGACCACGAGGCCATCGCGCAGGCGGCGAGGGCAGCGGGCGCCGAGGCCGTCATGACCGACCCGGAACTCCCCTCCGGGACGGACCGCATACATGCCGCCATGCGGGACAGGGAGGCGGATTTCGTCGTCAACCTACAGGGGGACGAACCCGCAATGCCCGTGGAGGCGCTTTCCCGGGCGCACGGGGCGCTCTCGGCTTCGGGGGACTTCGACATCGCGACGGGCTGCGTGCCCATTTTCGACCGGGCGACGTTCGAGAACCCGATGGTGGTCAAGGTCGTCCGCGGGGAGGGGGGCCGGGCTCTCTTCTTCAGTCGCTCCCCCATCCCGTCCCTCGCGCGCCGCGAAGGCACCCCCGGCCTGGGGACGACGGTCCCATTCGGCCACAAGCATCTGGGCATTTACATCTACAGGCGGGCCGCGCTGGAGCGATTCGTATCGATGCCGCCTTCTCCACTGGAGCGGGCGGAGTCGCTGGAGCAGCTCCGCGCGCTCGAGGCCGGCATGCGCTTCGTCTGCATAGAGAGCCCGGTGGACTCGATTGGCGTGGACGTCGCCGATGACATCGGGCGTGCGGAGGAGGCAATCCGCCGTTCCATGGGGACGGACCCGCTTTAGCCGCCCCAGTTGGCGCGATCCTTGATTGGCACGGCTGCACCACGGCGAGGTGCAACGGATGAGAACACTCCTTCTGGTGGCGGCGATGGTTTTGATGGCGGCGCAAGGCTGGGCGCAGCGGCGCGACAGGTCCATGCAGGGCTTCGAGTTCGGCCCCAGGACGCCGGAACCCGGCGAAATGTGCCACGATGTGGAGCTCCTCTCGATCGACGGGGACCGGGTACGGCTCTCGGATGCGCGGGGGAAGTACCTGGTGTTCGAATTCGTGCACCCGGAGGACGAGACTGTCGCAGCCAAGGCGACCGCGATGAACGCGCTTCGCGCGAAGTACTCGGGCAATGACAGGATCGAGTTCTGGACCGTGGTCGGCACGGGTGAGTACGAGCGCAACGGCCGCGCGGCCCGGGAGGACCGCCGCGCCGAACGCGAACGCGTCGATGAGCGCAAGTGGGTCGCGTTCCTGCGCGGGCACGAGTCGGCCCATGAGGGCACGCGACTCGTCACGGATGCCGATCCTGCGATAGCTCGGACGGTCTACGGGGGGTTCATCAACCAGACCTACCTGATCGGCCCGGATGGCTGCGTCGTCGAGCGGTGGAGCTGGTGCGACCCCGCCGCGCTGGAAGCGAGGATTGATCGGGAGTTGGGCACCCGCGACGCCCCGCGTGCGGTCGCCTACACGGGGCCCGTTCGGCCGACGATCCCGGTGGCTGAGCGCGTGCGCGAATCAAGGCGCCGCGTCCAGGCACTCCCCGTCGCGCAGGAGTTGGTTCGCAATGGCTCGGCCAAGTTCCTTGCCGATCGGGACAAGGACGCCTCGGGGGACCTGGCGCAGGGGGAGGCGGGCTTTGCGCAGGAGCTGTTCCGGCGCGTGGACCGGGACAACAACGGGGTGCTCACGCAGGAGGAACTCCAGCTCGCGGAGGAGGCGGCAGCCCAGCGGCTCCAATGACCCCTTCGTCGGGCGCGGCGCTGCGCCGCTGCTCGATGATTCCGAGCTTCCGGCCAACCGCAGCCGCGAGGTCGATGCCGTTCGCGTTGGCGTAGTTCACGAGGGCGATGAGGACGTCGGCCGCCTCGTCCTCCAGATGTTCGCGCGGCACGTGCGACCCCTTCCAGACTTTCTTCTCGTTGTTGGCCACCTCCCCCGCTTCGCCTGCGAGTTCGAGCGCAAAGAACTGCGCCGTGCGCGGGGGAAACGCGGCCTCCTGGTAGGCCGCGAAGGCCGCCTGCATCCCGGGTAGCGAAGCAATTGTGTCGCGGATTCGCTCAAGGTGCTGGTTCATCGCGGGTGAGGCCCTCCCCCTCCGAAGTCAGTTTCTCGATGATGGACTCGCACTGCTCCTCGAGTTGCGCCATCGGCCCGGCGATGTCCACCGCTCGTGGCCACGGCGCCTCCCGTGTCCACTCAATCCCGGGGACGCGTGCCACGCGATCCAGGGCGGCTACGATGGCATCCATGTTCACTGGCGCCTCGCGATCGGGCCAGACGTCGTCCGGGACCCTGGGAAAGTCCGCAGGCGGATCGGGCTGGTGGATTCGCGTGAAGCAATCCACGGCCAGCGACTCTGTGGTGCCACGATCGACGAGCTCCGCGATGGCCGCTCCGCGCAGGGCATATGCCCTCGCATCGGCGTCCCGGGGCGGATCCAACTCCGAGAGGAGCCTGCTGGTCGCTACCATCAGGTAGGCGTAGTCGCGGGCGAGGATCCTGCGGTCCACAACGCGCGGCAGTTCGCATCGTGCAATCAGGTCGGCGTGGATGCGAAGGAACGGCGCCACCTTGGCCGGATCGGTCCGGGCGTGGTGGCGAAGGTGGGCCTCGATGCTGTTGCGCATCGTGTCCAGGTACATGGGGTGGTCGCGTGGCAGCAGATCCTCGAGCAGGGAGACGGCGAGCCACTGGAGGTTCTCACCCTCTTCGAACCTGCCGATCCTGACGAGCGACACCGCGATGTTGTTCAGTAGGAGGCCCGTGTTGGGATGCCCCGGGCCGAGCATCGAGCGGATCGGCCGGAATCCGCGGACCATGAAGGCGATCCCGCGGGAAACATCCCCCGCCTGGTGGTAGGAAGTGCCGAGGTTGTTCGCGACGATGGCCGTCTCGGGGTGGCTGTCGCCCTGGAGTTTGCGCCGGATGTTCCACGCCTTGCGGAAGTTGGCGATTGCGGCGTCGAACTCGCGCGACTGCTGCAGCACGTAGCCGATGTTGTTGTAGCACGCGGCGGTCTCGGGGTGTTCCTCGCCGAAGATCGCGCGCGTGGATTCCAGGGCGAGGTCATAGTACCGGCGCGACTCCACGCGCTCGCCGGTCGAGTCCAGAAAGACGGCGAAATCCGAGTACGCGCGCGCCGTGTAGATGTGGTCCCGGCCCCAGGTGCGTTCGGCGTACTCCACGGCGGGGCGCAGGACCTCGACGGACTCCCGGACCTTGTCCGAATAGTTCAGCGCGGTCGCGAGGCTCCTGCGGGCCGAGAAGGTCTGCTGTGAATTCTCGCCAAAGGCCGCCACCGAATCGGCCAGGCACTCGCGCGCAACCTCGACGGCGCGGTCATAGGATCCCATCTCCGCGAGGATGGATGAGATGGAGGTCCTTACGCCGAGAACCCGTGGGTCCGACCTGCCGTGCAATTCCTCCAGGATCCGGAGCGCTTCATCGTACGCGTCCAGCGCCGGCGGATACTCGGCGCGCTCGCGCAGGTCGTCCCCCACGCCGATGAGCGCCTTTGCGAGCACATCGCGGTCCGATCCCCCGATGCGCCGTGCGAGCGCGAGCGCCGGGGACGTGAACTCCAGCAGCCGGTCGGCATCACCGAGACTGCGGTGCCTGTCGGCGATGTCCTGCGCCAGCGCGATCCACTGTGGCTCAAGGGTGTCGAGGCTTCGCTTGTAGTAGGCGCGGAACGCGTCCCCGGACGCGTCGAGGTTGCGGTAGGCCTCCCCCACGAGTGCGATGGCACGGTCGTATCGCGGGTTCTCCTCGCCGACGAGGCGCGCGATGGCCGTGCCGGCCTCCTCCAGGTGGAGCGTGGCGGAGGTGAACCTGCCCGCGCGGGCGGCGGCGATCCCGCGGCCCATCAGCGCGTCGAAGTTGTTCTCCGACTCACGCGCAGCGGCCGAGTAGAGTCCATAGGCGGCGAGCGCGTGCTCGGTACCCGGGCCCTGGCGCACGCGCAGGTTAGCCTCTGCGAGAACCAGCGCGACCGGCTCCGGGTCCAGGCGCAGTCCCTGGGAAAGGAGGCGGATGCGCTCGGTGCGGAGCGCGCCACGCTCGGTTTGCAGCGCCGCGATCCGGTCCCGGTTGTGCTCAAGGAACGTGGACTCGTCCGAATCC
Source organism: uncultured Candidatus Sumerlaeota bacterium (assembly GCA_964618855.1). Classification (GTDB taxonomy): domain Bacteria; phylum Sumerlaeota; class Sumerlaeia; order SLMS01; family JANRJK01; genus CAZUCD01. Next base: position 2,615 of record CAZUCD010000180.1, on the reverse strand, counting down.
GGAAGGAGGGAATCCGGAAGCGGAAGCAGGGCGACAAGCCTCTCGGCGAGCGCGGCCTCGCGGGACTGGAGGCTGTTGATCGACGCCAGGCGCGCGGAGGTGATGCTCTGGCTCGCGACGCGGTCGAGCGCGGCGCTGTTGCGGCCCTGCTGCCAGACCGAGAGTGTCAGGAAGCCGACGACGACGACGGCGAAGCCGATGATGGCATTGCGGCGCTGGGCCGCGTGCTGGGCGCGGACGGTTTCGAGGCGCCCGCGCGCCTCCTCCAGCATCCGCCGTGCAGCGTGGTTCTCCGGCCAGCGCAGGATCGCCTGCTCAAGCGGCCCGAAGGAACGGATCAACGCCTCCTCGCGGGCTCTGGCCACCTCCCCGAGGAGGGCCCGGGCCTCCTCCAGGAGCCGGAGCGATTCCCTGCGGCGCCCCGAGCCCGTGACATAGTCGTCGAGGGCCTGGACGAACTCCTCAACCGTGGCGATTCGCTCGCGCGGCTCGCGGCGCAGCGTCCGTTGGCACAGGGCTTCAAGTTCCGGGGGGATGTCGCGGCCCGGGGCGCGCTCGCTTGCGGGCTCGATTTCCCCCTCCGCCGCATGCATCATGACCGAGGCCATTGTCTGGCCGGGATGCGGCGCGGTAAACGTGAGCAGGTAGTAGAGCACGCCGCCGAGCAGGTACACATCGGTCCAGGGCCCGAGGAGCTCCCCCGTCTGCATCGTCTGCTCCGGCGCCATGAAGGAGGGCGTGCCGGCGGGGTTGCTGGCGTGGGTCGTGTAGGGCGCCGACGCCGAGGGTGTCATCAACGGGACCTCGCCCGAGAGCATCTGCGGCGTGGACTTCAGGAAGGCGACGGCGAGCCCCCAGTCCATCAGGATGACTTCGCCGAACTCCCCGACCATGACCTGCGATGGCTTCAGGTCGCGGTGGATGACACCGCGCGAGTGGGCGAACGCGACCGCCTGCGCCACCTGCTTGAGGATGGGCAGGTGCCGCGCGAGCAGGTCGGGCATCGGCAGCTTCGCGTCCTCGCGGATCAGCTCGTTCCAGGCCTTGCCGCGCACCAGCTTCATCGCGAGGAGCGGGCTCCCCGTGGAGTCCACCCCAAGGTCGTACACTGGCACGATGTTTGGATGGTCGAGGACGGCGGTGGTGACGGCCTCCTGGCGGAACTCGGCCTCGATGAGTGCTGCCTCGAGCGGGCGTTCCTGGCGTGCCTGGTCGAGCTGGTCCCGCCGGATGCGCTTCACGGCGACGATGCGCCCCAGCGACGACTGCACGGCCTCCCACACCTCGCCGTAGCCGCCGCGCCCCACGACGCGCCGGAGGTGGAAGTCCGCGCTGGTGGGCACAGGCTGCGTCTTCTGGACGGGAGCCTTCAGGTGGGGAAGGTCAACCGTCTGTGCAGTTCCGTCGACGACCCATTGCGAGGGCGCGATCGACTCGCCCCACAAGTTGGCCGTATGGGCGGTCATCTCACGCAGGGGCGGGCGGATGGATTCCCCAGGTGAGCCCTCCCCTGCGGGGGGATGTTCGTTGCGGGGAGTCGGGTCGCTCATGGCTGGTTCGGCGTCCAACGTGCGCGGATAGTGCGGGTGCGGCAACAACAAGAGTCGGAAACTGGTTGACCGTCCTTTCGCGCCGCGTGGTTTCTCTGAACGCGCAGGCCTGACACGCGAGCAAAACGGAACCAAACTTGCACTGTCAGGTCCTGGGGGACCGGTTGACGGACCCGCAAGGGCGCCAATCCGGATCATCCCCCGCCACCCGCACTCCGGAGCACCCCCTCCCATGCCCCTTAACGACACACCCTTCACGCCAGGCTGGAAGGAAGTGATGCGCCAGTCCCGCAACGAAGCGGGAAGGCTCGGGCATGACTACATCGGCCCGGAGCACTTTCTGCTCGGCATCATCCGCAAGGGTGAGGGTCTAGCGGTCCAAACGCTCCTGAACCTCGACGTGGACCTGGACGACATCAAGCAGGAGCTCGAACGCAACCTGCCTGTCGGGCAGGGCCCCACGGTGGGCATCTTCCCGCAGAACATCGAGGCGAAAAAGGTCATCGAGGCCGCGAAGAACATCGCCAAGCAACTCCGCCACAACTGGATCGGCACGGAGCACCTGCTCCTCGCCCTGATCAGCGAGGAGGGCACGGCGGCCTCCAAGTGCCTCAAGGGTTTCGGCCTGGACTTCAACAAGGTGAAGCGCGAGGTCCTGAACCTGATCGACGGCAACAACGCGGGGCAGAAGTCCTCCGGCGGGGGTGCGACCTCGCAGACGAGGAGCGAGTCCGGCGGAAGCGAGAAGTCGAAGACGCCCGCGCTCGACACATTCGGGCGGGACCTGACCCAGCTCGCGCGCGAGCAGAAGCTCGACCCCGTCATCGGGCGGGAGGACGAGATCGAGCGCATCCTCCAGACGCTGTGCCGCCGCACGAAGAACAACCCGATCCTGCTGGGCGAGCCGGGCGTCGGCAAGACGGCCATCGTCGAGGGCCTCGCGCAGCGCATCGTCAGCGAGGACATCCCGGAACTGCTGCTGAACAAGCGCCTGCTCTCCCTGGACCTCGCGGCCATCGTCGCGGGGACGACGTACCGCGGCCAGTTCGAGGAACGCCTCAAGGC
>CAZUCD010000179.1:0-6993 GCA_964618855.1 uncultured Candidatus Sumerlaeota bacterium | reverse complement strand
GTGTTTCGGCCCCCAGCCAAACAGGGAGTGACACCGAGTCGTGCCCGATCGGAAGTCCCGCCAGGACGGGCACGCGGATTCCCCGCAGCGCCTCGGCGGCGCCCTCGCGCCAGTTCCAGCGCCCCATCGAATTGCCATCGCAGTCGGTGAAGTCCCCGAGCGCGATTCCCGAGAGTTTCCCGAGGTATCCTGCATTCCTCAGGTGCGTGATCATGCGATCGACGCGGTAGGGGGATTCGTGCACCTCCTCGAGGAGTAGGATCGCCCCGTCCGGCTTCGGGAGCCACGGCGTCCCAATCATCGTGGTGAAGACGGTGAGGTTTCCCCCGATCAGGGGACCACGGGCGGCCCCTCCGCGGTTGAAGAGGGGCTCGGCGCGGGCTGCCGTCCAGCTTATCGACCGATCCACCCCCGCCATCAGTCGGCGCATGGCGGACTCGAGTTCCGCCGAGGCGCGGGTGTTCACGAAGTGCGATGCAAGGGTTGGTGCGTGCAGGGTGGCCAGGCCCCGGGCCGCGAGCGCGTTCAGCAGGATCGTCAGGTCGCTGAATCCTGCGACGAAAAGGCGGCGTCGGATGATCGCGTCGAGGTCGATCAGGGGCATCGCCTGGGCGGCGCCGTAGCCGCCGCGGAGGAAGAAGAGGGCGCGGACCTGCTTGTCGGCGACGGCGCGGGCAAGGTCGGCGGCACGCTCGCGGGCCGTCCCCGCGAGGTAGTCCCGCCGAAGCCGGAGGCTACGCCCCATGCGCACGCGCAGCCCCCACGACTCGAGGATTGCCCGCGCCCCATCCACTTCGTGATCGGCCTTTGCCGGGGATGAAAGGGCCAGGAGGGCGACGGTGTCGCCCTCCTGGACGGGATGCGGGAACCGGACTTTTCTCACGTGGCGGTCAGAGGCCGGTGATCAGGTCCTTCACCTCCGGCGGCTTCGGACCGCTCGGAACCCACGTTTCGTGGTAGTCGCCAACCTCGATGTCGGAGCCGAAGTTCGTCATCCGAAGGGGGGACATGGTGTCCATCATGACGGCGAGTTCATGGGTTTCCGTGGAGCCGATGCTTGCCTCGTAGGCCCCTGGGTGGGGGCCATGGGGCAGGGCCGTCGGGTGGAGGCTGATCGAGCCCGGGTGGATGCCCTTTCGGCTGGTGAAGTTGCCGCGGACATAGAACAGTATCTCGTCCGCATCGGGAGAGCTGTGGTTATACGGGCAGGGGATCGCCTTCGGATGGTAGTCCACCTTGCGCGGAACGAAGGAGCAGATCACGTAGCGCGTGTCCTCGCCGTGCATGCCACACGCCGAGCTGAACGTCGTGTGCGTGGTCGGGGGCAGGTGGATCTGCCCCGTCTTCGGCTGGTACTTCATGATGGGGAAGGCGAAGGGATAGACGTATCCGTCCCACCCGATGATGTCGAAGGGGTAGTACTTGAGGATGTGGTCGCTGATGCGGCCGACGCGCTTGACCACGAGCTTGTAGCCGTGGCCATCGGTCGCCTTGGGGAGGGGGGCCTGGCCATCCCAGACGAGGCGGTCGGGCCTGCGGAAGTCGCGATGGCAGTAGGGCGCGTCGAGCTTGAGCTGGCCGAACTCGTTGCGGAAGTACGGCGGCACCTGGATGTCGCGGTGTCCCTCGAACACGAGTCCGAACACGGGGCCAGGATTGAAGACGAACCGGTGCGGCGTGGAGCGGGGCACGAGCACGTAGTCGCCCTCGTCGAAATCCACGATCCCGTACACCGACTCGAGGCGGCCGGATCCCTTGAAGAAGAACACAAGCTCGTCGGCGTCGCCGTTGGCGAAGACGTCGGTGCTGTTCTCCGTCGGGCGGGCCAGGCTGACGGTGATGTCCTGGTTGAAAAGGATCGCTTTGCGCGAAGAGAGCCATGAGCCCCCTTCCGGGCATCGGGTGGTGTCGATGTGGCGGCGGCGGCGGGGGAAGTCGAGGTCCCCGTTCGGCTTCGCCTGGGGAAGGAACTCCGACCCGTCGAGCGGCGAAGGCGCCGTGTGCAGCTCCACCGTCGGGGGATTGACGTGGTAGAGGATGGAGTAGGCCTTCTCGAAGCCGGCGCGTGTGATGCAGTGCTCCTGGTACAGATGTCCCGAGTCGGAGCGCATCCAGATGTGGTTCTTCTCGGGGACTTTGCCGAGGCGATGGTAGTCTATCATGGCGTCTGTGGTCCTTTGCGGGAGGAATCCTCACCCAGCCCTTGTGCGAGTTGCAAGGCGAGGCTGGCAGGCCGAAGTGCTTACATCCACCTTTCCCTGGACGGGCCGAGGCTGTTGCCTCGGCCCGCCACCGCACATCTCGTCAGCTTGATGGCGGCCTTCGTCAAAACACGTGGTTCCCGCCCAACGTCCCTGTGCGACCCCTATGGGCAGCATCAGTCATGCGTTCTGGGTGGATTCACTTCCAGCTCCGCAGCAGGGGCGTTGATGCCCTGTTCCGTCCGCAGTTGGGCGTCAGATCAAAAAACGCGACGGACATGCCCCGCTCGTGGGCTTCAATCGAAAGTCGTGGCGGCGTCGAGGTCCGCCTGTGCCCACGCGTGCCACCCTGGGGTGTCGTCCTCCATGCAGCGTGAACCCCTTGGTGCCAACCTCGCGATGAAAGAGGCTACCCGACAAACCTTGGCCCCAAGAGTCATCGGCGCAAGAGCGAGCAAGCCTCAGGCAGATCACCACGGGACACGCAGAGGGTTGGTCACTGCCTGTTGAATCTGCGTGACGGAGAGAGGGAGCGTGACGGCCAAGTCCACGTCCGAGTCCGGGCGCTGGTCCCCCCGCGCCCAAGATCCGAAGAGGATTTTCCCATCCGGATTGAATTCCTCCGCGATGCGACGTGCGTTTTCGCGGATGTCGTCCATGGTGGGCTGCGTGTTCATGGAGAAGGGCTTGGCCTGGCGCGTGCGAATCGCAAGGGCACTCGTTCAGGACCCAGCCGCGGCGACCGCATCGGCGGCGGCCGAATCCCCCTGCTTGCGCAGGAGTTCGGTGGCCCTGGCCCGGGTTTCCGCGCTGCACGCCGCCGCCAGGGGGGCGATGGCTGGCAGGTCCCCCGCCGAGGCGAGGAACTGTGCCACCTCCGCGAGCCGATCCGGTGATGGCGCGCCCTTCATGCTCAGCCCGATCCCGCGCATCACGCGGTCCCATGCGGCGGGGTCGGACTGCCGGAGCTTGGCCGCGGCCTGCGCAAACTCTCCGCCCTCGGCCAGTACGCGGAGGGCGAACTGGTCGCAGGCGACCAGGCCGAGCACAGGGACCTGCTCCGCCAGATTGAGGGCGCGCTCGACCAGTTCGTTCGCGGCGTCGAGGCTACCCCCCATGGACGGCTGTTCCAGGGCGAGCCGTTCGCGCCAAAGTTTGCGGGAGGCGGCGTAATCCTTGAGCGAGGACTCGAAGAGTGAGGGGATCGCGTCGCGCCGCTCCTGCATCATCATATCTGCCATGGCGAGGGCGACGAGTGCGGGCACGGGCCCGGCGTTCTTCAGCCCCGCCTGGACGTGGTCCTCGGCGGCGCGCGCGTAGTATGCCATGGCGTCGCGGGCCTCCGGGTCGGCGGCGGCGAACCCGTCCGCAGGCATGTGGTGGAGGGCGGCCTTGTGCATGAGGTTCGCGCCGCGGGCGTCATCGATGGGCCGCTTGCCGAGCCTGCCGCGCCAAGGGGCGACCTCCATGATGAAGTTGTCGTCCAGGCGCGCGGGGGGCAGCCGCTTGATCGAGGCCGCATAGAGCGGCTCGTTGACGGGGTAGGCGGCCACGGCGACCAGCCGCTCCCGCATGGCCGGTCCGTTGGCGCCCATGCCCTCGAGGAGGTTCGCCTGCGTGATGTGGCGGTATGCGGAGGATCGAGCCTGCAAGTCCAGGGGTCGCGTGAGCATCGTCTTGGCGTAGTCCGCCGCCTTGCGCGCGCGAAGCGCGGCCCGCGACGCGAAGTACCGCACCGCGATGTTTTCCGGCTCGGCGGCTAGCGCGGCATCGACTGCCGCGAGGTCCCCGTCCAGGAGGCCTGCGAGCTTCGCATCGCGCGTTGATTCACCCAGAGAGCCGAACAGGGGCAGGGCGTAGGTCTCCCCCTCCTCCTTGGAAAACTCGATCGCGCCGGAACCGGAGGCCCAGACGGCCACCTGGCGTGCGAGCGAGAGGTCCGCGTCCCCGGGCGCGCGGAACTCCTTCGACTCGATGCCCTTTGGCGTGACGAGCCTGCAGTCGGCCACGAGTTCGCCCCCCTCGCGCCGGACGGCCAGGCCCACCTGGATGGTGGGGGCGACATAGGCGACGAGGCGTGCACGCTCCTCGGCAGAGAGGTCGCCCGGGGAATCATCGTTGCCCGAAGCAAAGTCCACGTACTCGTCCAGTGCCTTCGCCTCAATCACCGAGATGCCAGACCGGGCGTTCATGTCGAGGTGCAGGGCCACCCACCGGGCGATCTCCGCCGTGTGGCCATCCCCCACCGACGGGGTCTCCTGAAGCACCAGGATGGTGCCGCGGTATGGCATCGCGGGCAGGGCCATGGGCTGCGCGGGGTAGTCCGCCTGGAGGGCGCGAAGGGCGTCGCGCGTCGCAGGATCCCCTTGCTGGGCAGGGGCAAGACCCGCGATCAGGGCGATGGCCAACGTGGACAGGATGCGACGGGACATGGATTGCCTCTGGGGGGCGTGGGGTTTTGCGATTGCCGCTGCAACGATGGGACCCGACACTTCCGCCCCGCGTTTGGAGTGCGCGAGACGATGCAAAAAACAGCGCTGATCACGGGCATCACCGGGCAGGACGGTTCCTACCTCGCCGAGTTCCTGCTGGCAAGGGGCTACAGGGTTGCGGGCCTCAACCGCCGCACGAGCACGGAGAACATTGAGCGCATTTCCCACCTGATGGACCGGATAGAGCTGGTTCAGGGGGACCTGCTCGACCAGAACAGCCTGGCTCACGCCATCCGGCTCGTGAAGCCGCAGGAGATATACAACCTCGCGGCACAAAGCTTCGTTCCGGCCAGTTGGTCCCAGCCGATCCTGACGGGTGAGTTCACGGCCATCGGCGTGGCCCGCATGCTCGAATCCATCAGGCTGGTCGATCCCTCGATCCGGTTCTACCAGGCCTCCAGCAGCGAGATGTTCGGCCGCGTGCAGGAGGTTCCCCAGCGCGAGACCACTCCGTTCTACCCGCGCAGCCCGTACGGCGTCGCGAAGGTCTATGGGCATTGGATCACGGTCAACTACCGGGAATCCTACGGGATGTTCTGCGTCTCGGGCATCCTGTTCAACCACGAATCCCCCCGGCGCGGGCTGGAGTTCGTGACGCGCAAGGTCACGGACGGCGTTGCCCGGATTGTCGCGGGGAAGGCGAAGGAACTCCGCATGGGCAACCTTGATGCGCGCCGGGACTGGGGCTTTGCGGGGGACTACGTGCGCGCCATGTGGCTGATGCTCCAGCAGGACGAACCGGATGACTACGTGGTCGCGACGGGGGAGACGCACTCGGTGCGGGAACTGGTCCAGGTGGCGTTCGAACTCGCCGGGCTCGATTGGGAGAAGCACGTCGTGATCGACCCGGCCTTCATCCGACCGGCAGAGGTGGACCTCCTGATTGGCGACCCCGCAAAGGCGCAGGCCAAGCTCGGCTGGAAGCCGGAGGTGACTTTCCGGCAGCTAGTGGAATTGATGCTGCGTTCGGACTTCGAGCGGCACGGGATCGAGCGCCATCCGCTGCTCGAGCGCCCGGCACCCGCAACGACGGCCCCGTAGGCCGTTCTTCAAGAGAGGCAGCGGCCCCGCTCCGATGGACCGACCAGAGTCACGGGACACCGAATGCGACGCCCCGGTGCTGCCGCCGGCGCGCGAGGCCCTCGCTCGCCTCAGGATGCTGGCCACGGTCTCGCAAGCGTTTCTCGAGGCCCTCGCCTCGGAGGCGCGGGTGTACTCCACCTACAGAGGCCAGACGATCATCGAGGAAGGCGAGGAGGCGAAGGAGGTCTTCTTCCTGATCCGCGGCAAGCTCTCCGTCCAGATCGAGTCCATCGCGCCCAACATCGAGGTCGGCATCAACCGCATCGAGTCGGGGGAGATTTTCGGGGAAATGGGCCTGCTCGGGGAGACTTCGCGCAGCGCGACGATCGTCACGCGGGAGCCCTCCGTGCTGATCGCCATCCCGATCGCCCACGTGGAGAAGGTCTGCGCGGAGATGCCCGCCGAGGGGCTGCTCTTCCACAAGGCCATCGCCGGTGTCCTCGCCGAGCGCGTTCGCGACATGAACCACAAAGTACTGAACATGATGCGGGCGCGCTACCGGTGAAGGCGGGGGCCGGGGACCGGGTGCCCGGGGCCGGTGGGGACGACCCGGGCCCGGCTGAGCGGACCGAGGGGACGACCGTTTACTCCTACTCGCCGGCACTCAGCGACTCGGAGTTGCTGTCCCAGTGCCGGGTGGACACCCACCGCTCCGGCGGGCGGGGAGGCCAGCACGTCAACAAGACGGAGAGCGCCGTGCGGCTGACGCACCTGCCGTCCGGCGTGGTGGTGCAGTGCCAGTCGGAACGCAGCCAGCACTCGAACAAGGCGGCCGCGCTGGAGGAGTTGCGCAAGCGACTCGAACGCCGGTCGCACAAGCCCAAGAAGCGGGTCAAAACGCGCGTTCCGCGGGGCGCCAAGGAGGCGAAGCTCCGGGCAAAGGCCGTCACTGCCCGCAAGAAGGTGCTCCGCAGAAAACCGGCGGAGGAGTAGCGCAGCGCCCTGCCGCGCCAGGTTCGCCCCCTGCGCTTTCGCATTTGCGCCCTTGCGGCGGGGCGTGGCTAAAAAGCGGGGTCTCAGTCACCGCCATTCCGCCAGCCCCCCCGGGGACGGCGGTCACATCACCGCAGGAAGCGCGCATGGCATCCGTTACGCTCGAACACGTGTTCAAGATCTACCCGGGCGGGGTGATGGCGGTGAACGACGTCAACCTCGAGATCAAGGACAAGGAATTCCTCGTCCTGGTCGGCCCCTCAGGCTGCGGGAAGTCCACGACG
>CAZUCD010000178.1:6727-6994 GCA_964618855.1 uncultured Candidatus Sumerlaeota bacterium | reverse complement strand
GGTGGCCGCGCGGTGGGTCGCGGACACGGGGGGCGCCGCCGTGGTGTCGCTCGGCCGGGCGCTGGGGGAAGGGGCGCGGCGCGCCGCCCGCGCACGCCCAGAGGCGCAACGAATCGCGTCGATCATCGAGACCATCACGGGAGACGATGCGTCGGCCGTCGCCAAGCGGCTGAGGGAGCGATTGTCGAGGCAGCAGTAGCGCGCTGGACGCGGCCAGCGCGCCCGCCGCGCCTCAGTGCCTGAAGTGCCGCATGCCGGTGAAGACCA
>CAZUCD010000178.1:0-6717 GCA_964618855.1 uncultured Candidatus Sumerlaeota bacterium | reverse complement strand
ATCGCCATGCCGTGCTCGTCGGCCGCGGTGATGACCTCCGGGTCGCGGACGCTGCCGCCGGGCTGGATGATGGCGCGCACGCCATGGGCCGCCGCGGAATCCACGCCGTCTCGGAACGGGAAGAACGCGTCGCTCGCGAGGTAGCAGCCATCGAGCGATGAACGGGCCTTCATTGCGCCGATGCGGGCGGAGTCCACGCGGGACATCTGGCCTGCGCCAATGCCGATGGTCGCGCGGGATCCGGCATACACGATGGCGTTGCTCTTCACCCACTTTGCGCATCGCCATGCGAAGAGGAGGCCGGAGAGGTCGGCCTCCGAAGGGACAGCGCGGGTGACGCACTTGAGGTCCGCGAGGCCGACCGTGCCCAGGTCGCGGTCCACGAGCAGCATGCCGCCGACCACGGATCGCGCCAGGACGCGTGGCTTGCGCGGCGTGAATGGGCCGGTCTCCAGGAGGCGCAGGCTCTTCTTGGGGGCGAAGGCTGCGCGCGCGCCTTCGTCGAACGCGGGGGCTATGACGACCTCGATGAACATGTCGCGGATGGCGCGGGCCGTTTCTTCATCGGCTGGGGCGGACAGGGCGATGATGCCGCCAAAGGCGGAATCCGGGTCGGTGGCGCGGGCTGCCTCGAACGCCTCGAGGCTGGTCGCTCCCAGGGCGATGCCGCATGGGTTGCCGTGCTTGACGATGACGCATGCGGCGGGTGCGAGGTCGGCGAAGTCGCGCACGGCCTCCAGGGCGCCATCGCCGTCCAGGATGTTGTTGTAGGAGAGTTCCTTGCCCTGAAGCTGTCGCGCGGAGGCGAGGCTGGTCTCTGCGGGTCCGGGCACGGCATAGAACGCGGCGCGCTGGTGCGGGTTTTCGCCGTAGCGCAGGGGCTGGACGCGCCGGGCCGCGAGGGCCAATTCCGCCGGGAACTCATCCGAGTCGCCGGTGCGCGCGAGCCACTCGGCGATGGTCGCGTCGTAGGTCGAGGTGTGGCGGAAGGCCTTGAGGGCGAGGGACCTCCTCCACTCGCGGGTCGTGCCGCCACTCCGGAGGCGCGAGAGGGCTTCCCCGTAGTCCGCGGGATCGCACAGGACGGTGACGGACTCGAAGTTCTTGGAGGCGGAGCGCAGCATGGCGGGCCCGCCGATGTCGATGTTCTCGATGGCGTGGGCTTCCGGAACGGACGGGTCGGAGACTGCCGCCGCGAAGGGATAGAGGTTCACCACGACCACGTCCATGGGGCTGATGCCGTGGCCGCGGATGGCGTCCATGTGGGAGGGCTCGTCCCTGCGGGCCAGGAGGGCGCCGTGGATGGCCGGATGAAGGGTCTTCACGCGGCCGTCGAGCATCTCCGGGAAGCGGGTTGCGTCGGCGACGTCGGACGTGGGAAGGCCCGCCTCGCGGAGGGTGCGCGCCGTGCCACCGGTGGCGACGAGCTCCGCGCCAAGCCCCGCGAGGCCGCGCGCAAGATCGATCAATCCCGTCTTGTCGCTAACGGAAAGCAGGGCTCGCATCGGTGGGTCCTTGGAGGGAGGGTGACGAACGGGTGGGAGCGTGAATCCCCGCAATGCCGGGGATCGAGGGGAAAGGGCTGGGGGAGCCCGCCGGGGAGGAGTGGAGGTCCGGGGAGGATTTCAGCTTTGCATCCCGTTCCCTCCCTCGCGCGTAATTCGTCCGCGATGACACACTCCCCGGGCCAAACCCCAACGTGAGCCAGGCACAGCAGACGGTGCGCATGGCACCGCTCGACAACATGGGCATGCGCCTGAAGCTGCTGCTGATCGCGGCGATCGCGGCGGTCCCCAGCATCGCGCTGCTCTACCTGCTGGTGGTGGAGAAGAACCGGCAGCTCGAGTTCTGCGAGCGCGAGCTTGCGGGTGCGGCGCTAATCTCCCCCGCACGCGACCTGTACGACGCGATGATCAAGGTCGCCATCGATGGGACGGTTCCCGATGCCACAGTCGAGGAGCGCCGCGCGGAACTGGCCAAGGTGCGGCCGCGGCTCCTCGACGCGTTCGGTCGCCTCGAGGTGGCCGCCAACGACCCGGGCGGGATCGACATCGGGGAGCAGGTGTTCGTGGTGCGGTCGGAGTCGATGCGGCTGCTCTCCACCCTCGAGTCGGATTCGAAGACACCCGCCGAGGGGAGCCACCAGGCCGCGATGCAGGCGTTGCGGGGCCTGACGACGCAGATCGGCAACCGCTCGAACCTCGTCCTGGACCCCGACCTCTCCACGTACTTCATGGTGGACATCGTGGTGAACAGGCTGCCCGAGGCCATGGATGCGCTTGTGGAGTCCTACTTCATCCTGCGGGCGAGCGGGCGCACCGGGGTGATGGGCGAGGAGAGCAAGACCCGGCTGATCGTGCTCGCGGGCAGGCTGCGCTCGTTCATCGACAGGACGGAGGATGCGCTCTCCTCGCTTGAGAGCCGGGTCGCAGCAGACCAGCAGGGGATCCTGCAGGAGAATCTGCTGGGGCTGCGGTCGCGCCTGGAGCCATACAGCGCGACCCTCCAGACAATGCCGACGGGGGAGTTCGAGGACTCAAACGAGAAGCTGGAGGTGGATGCGCGCCTCGCGATGGAGTCGATGAGCGGACTTTGGGACCAGTCTGCGCGGGTGCTGGGCTCGCTGCTGAGCCGGCGCATCGCGGACCACTACTACGAGAAGGGCCTGCTGATGGCCCTTGTCTCGACGCTGTTCATGCTCAGCCTCGTGCTGGTTCTGTACGTCTCCGGGAGCGTGAGCCGGCGCGTCGGGCGGCTTTCGATGATCGCAAACCGCATCGCGTCACAGTCGAACGTCGGGCCGGAGGACCAGGAGTCGATCCGCTCGGTGGTGTCGATGGACGAGGTCGGGACGCTCGCGGCGGCGGTCCTGCGCATGTCGAAGAGCATCAACCAGCACATCGGCGCGCTGGAACGGGCACGCAACCAGCTCGAGGACTACACGGCCCACCTCCAGCAAAAGATCGACGAGCGCACGGCGGAGATCGGCGAGAAGAACACGGAACTCCAGGCGGCGATGGACCGCCTGAAGGACGCGCAGAACCAGCTCGTCGTCTCGGAGAAGATGGCGTCGCTCGGCAACCTCACGGCGGGCATCGCGCACGAGATAAAGAACCCGCTGAACTTCGTGAACAACTTCGCGGACCTTTCGACAGACCTGCTCGCCGAGGTGCGCGAGATCGTCGAGAAGCATGCGGGTTCGATGGATGAGGCGACGCGGGACGACCTCGACGACCTGATGAAGACGCTCGACGGGAACCTGCGCAAGATCCACGAGCACGGCGTCCGCGCGGATGGCATCGTGAAGGGGATGCTGGCGCACTCGCGCGGCAAGACGGGTGAGCGCGTCCCGATCGACCTGAATGCAATGGTCCGCGAGTACGTGAACCTCGCCTTCCACGGCATGCGCGCCAAGGACTCGAACTTCAACATCACGATCATCTCGGACTACGACCCGGGGGCGGGCGAGGTCCCCGGCGTGCCGCAGGACCTGTCGCGCGTGTTCCTGAACATCGTGAACAACGCATGCTACTCCGCCCACAAGAAGCGGCTGGAACTCGGCGACCAATTCGAGCCCAAGCTGACGGTCTCCACGAAGAGGACGGGGGACCGCGTGCAGGTGCGCATCCGCGACAACGGACGCGGGATTGCGAAGGACCGGCTGGGGCGGATATTCGAGCCGTTCTACACGACGAAGCCGACGGGGGAGGGAACAGGGCTTGGCCTCTCGATCAGTTGGGACATCATCGTGGACCAGCATCGTGGCAAGATCGAGGTCGAGAGCGATGAGGGCGAGTTCGCGGAGTTCACCATCACACTGCCGGGGGCAAAGGCCTGACCGATGACGAAGAAAGTCATGGTGATCGACGACGAGGAGGACGTGAAGATCCTCTTCGAGCTGAGGTTCCGCCGCGAGATCCGCGACGGGCGCCTGGAGTTCGTCTTCGCTTTCAACGGGGAGAAGGCGCTGGAGATGCTCGGGGGTGGCGCGGACGTTGTGCTGATACTTTCCGACATCAACATGCCCGGGATGTCCGGCATCCAGCTCCTGAGGCACATCCGGGAGGGGCATCCCTCGCTGCCGGTTGTGATGATCTCCGGGGACGACAGCGCCACGCTCCGCGAGGAAGTGATGGGGCTTGGCGCGACCGACTACATCACGAAGCCGATCGACTTCGACGCGCTCGGCAAGCGCCTCGGGCTGGCCTGAAGCCATGTCGGCCACGGAAACGCGCCAACCCGCGAAGATCCTCGTCGTGGACGACGAGCCGGACCTGCGCCTGCTGATCGAGCAGAAGTTCCGCAGGGAGATCCGGAACAAGGAGTTCTCGTTCCTCTTCGCGGGCAACGGGCTCGAGGCCCTCGACGCCCTGCGCACGCACGAGGACGTCGAGGTTGTCCTGACGGACATCAACATGCCGCGCATGGACGGGCTCTCGCTCCTGATGGAGATCAAGAACCTCGGGCTGACGCTGCGCTGCGTGGTGGTCTCGGCGTACGGGGACCTTGGGAACATCCGGACGGCGATGAACCGCGGCGCCTTCGACTTCGTGACGAAGCCGATCGACTTCGGGGACCTGCACAACACGATCCACCGCACGCAGGAGCAGGTGCGGCTGCTTCGGCACGCGTCGGCGGTGCAGACCGAGCTCTCGACGCTGAGGCAGGAACTCGAGGTCGCGAGCATCATCCAGCAGTCGCTGATGCCCGCGGGATCGCTGGCCCCATCCGACCGGGCGGAGTTCGACATCTTCGCGCGGATGAAGCCGGCACGGGAGGTCGGCGGCGACTTCTTCGACTACTTCCGCATCGGGAACAACAAGCTCGGCTTCCACGTCGGGGACGTTTCCGGCAAGGGCATGGCCTCGGCGCTGTTCATGGTGATGAGCAGGACGCTCCTGCGGGCCGCGGGCATGACGTGCGACTCGGCAAGCGAGTGCCTCAACTACGCCAACCGGATGATCTGCATGGACAATGCATCGTCCATGTTCGTGACGACGTTCTTCGGCATCCTGGACCTGGAGACGGGGGAACTTCAGTACTGCAACGGGGGGCACGACGCCGCGTACATCATCACGGACGAGAGCTTCGTGTGCCCGCTGGCAAGTTCGCCGAACCTGGCGCTCGGGATCGAGGAGGACTTCGAGTTCCGCGCGGGCTCGATCCAGCTCTCGCCGGGTGATGCGGTGTTCCTCTACACGGACGGCGTGACGGAGGCGCAGAACATGGCGGAGGAGCTGTTCGAGAAGGACCGGCTGCTCGCGGCGCTGGGGCAGTTGAGCGGACGCTCGTCGGAGGAGATCGTGGACGGGGTCTTCCGCGCCGTGGTGGACTACGCGGGGGATGCGCCGCAGAGCGACGACATCACGGCGCTCGCCGTTCGCTACAAGGGCCGGAAGGGCGCCTGACCGTGGCCACGGACACGACCCTCATGGTGGAACTCTCCAACGACATGGGGGAGATCCACCGGCTCGTCGAGCTTACCGACGAGTTTGGCCTGAGGCACGCGCTCGCGCGCGACATCATGAACGACGTCCACCTCGTGCTGGAGGAGATCGTCGCAAACGTCATCAGCTACGGCCTGGAGTCGGGACGCGCGGACAAGGTGTACGTGACGATGAAGTGCGAGGCTGGCGTGCTGACGATGCGGATCGAGGACCGGGGCATCCCGTTCAACCCGCTCGACCGCCCCGACGTGAAGATAGACTCCGACGTGGAGGACCGGCCCATCGGCGGGCTCGGCATCCACCTGACGCGCAAGCTGATGGACTCGGTTGAGTACCGCCGCGAGCAGGACCGCAACGTCCTCATCATAACACGCAGGGTTTCCGACAACACCCAAGGCGGCAACCGGCCGCGCACGAAAGGAAGCGCCCCCATGGAAGTCGTGAAGGAACCGCGCGGAAGCGCCATGGTCGTCAGGATCTCCGGCAGGCTCGACATCCTGAACTCGAAGGAACTCGGGAACGAGCTGCAGGCGATCATCGACGAGGGCCAGCGCTACCTCGTGCTGGAGATGTCCGGGCTGGAGTACGTTTCCAGCTCGGGACTGCGCGTGCTGCTGCAGGCGCGCAAGTCGCTCAAGCCGCTCGGCGGCACCGTCGTCCTGTGCGCCATGACCGAGTTCGTCCGGAAGGTCGTGGACACGACGGGGTTCACGAACATCTTCAAGATCTTCGAGACGACGGACGCGGCGCTGGCCGAGGCGCCGCAGTAGGCCCCACCTCGCCGAGGGGGCGCGAACGCTGTCCTGTCCGGGGCCCCGAGCCCGAATCCCGAAGCCCCATCGGATCCATGCCACGTTTCCTGATCGACGAGAACATCCCCCAGGCGCGGGAAGCGTTTGGTTCAATGGGGGAGGTGGAGCTGCGTGCCGGCAGGTCGATGGCACGCGGGGACCTCGCCGGCGTGGATGCCCTCATCGTGCGCTCGGTCACTCGTGTGGGCCGGGAGTTGCTGGAGGGGACGGCGGTGCGCTTCGTCGCGACGGCGACCACGGGTACGGACCATGTCGACGAGGGGTGGCTTGCGGGGGCGGGGATCGGGTTCGCTTCGGCAGCGGGTTCGAATGCACGTTCCGTGGTGGAGTATGTCGTGGCCGCGCTGTTGGAGGCCGGGGCGCGCGGCACGCTCGGCATCGTTGGCCACGGGCGCATCGGCGCGCAGGTCGCCCGGGTGGCGACGGCGCTGGGGCTCTCCGTGCTCGCGTGCGATCCG
>CAZUCD010000177.1:0-7068 GCA_964618855.1 uncultured Candidatus Sumerlaeota bacterium | reverse complement strand
GCAGCGCGACACGCTCTACAACGAGGTCGCGGCGCCGGTGGGGGTGTGAGGGGGGGGCAGTAAAGCCGTCTCGGACTCTATGACCTATCAGAGACGCCCCATGTCCTCCAGGATTGACTCCGCGGAGGCCACATGTTCGTTCGCCCACAGCACCATGAACTTTGACGGTTCCCTTTCGATGTAGTCGGCTTGCTTCCGCGCAATACGGATCAGATCCAGACGATCACCAAGATCGCCGATCCGAGATAGATCGGGGTGTTTCTGAAGGAACTCGACGACCTCCAAGTGCGACCCCGCAGCAGCCTGCTTTGCAGGAACGAATCCCAGGCGCTGCTTGGCGAATCGGACGGATTCGTGGTAGGCTGCATAGTACGCCCGGCTCACTGCGGAGCGCAGTAGTGCCTCCTGAACACTCGTGTCCCGTTCTGCTTCACCCAGGGTCAGCAGCCGATTGGCGACGGCGATAAATGAACGCCATTCGAAGGCCAAGGTTCTACTCGCACGAACCGAAGTCTGTAGTGATCGCGAGGGTCTCGGAGTTGGCGAAACCCCGACCCCGGAGCCGGCTGCGCAATTGCGCCAATTCGCGAAGGAAACCCTTCGGGTATGAGCCTAGCCGGACGCAAAGCACGGGTTCACCTTGGCCCTCGTCAGCAGGAGGCGACCAGCGCAGTTCGAATCTTGCGACTCCCTTGGTCGCAGTGGTGAGTTCCTTCATCGCCGCGACGACGAAACGCCCCACCCCCGGGTGCCGCGAGACATGCTGCCACAAATCGCAGTGATCCTCGATGCGGATGGGTGCCACCTGATTCAGGAGTGAGGTGAACTCTCCGGCCCCATGCGGCCCGAGCGCCGCAGCGTATTGGGCCATCGCCTCCGCCACCCCCTCGGGGGGCTTCGCCGCGAGGTCCTTCCGGGGTTTCCCGCCATTCGGCATCTCCGTCCCTCCACGGCGCTGATCCTGCCGCCCGGTGCTCCCCCTGTCAATCCGCTGCGGGGGCTGCTGGCGCGAGCTTCCGCGCCAGCAGTCCATCCACCCCGAGCGCCCCGGCCCCGTTGCGCAGCGTCACCATCAACGCGGCGAACAGCACCAGCACATACTCGAAGCCCGACGGCAGCTTGAACCCGCCCTTCGCGTGAACGAACGCGAATGCGACGATCATCGTGAACGCCAGCGGGATCGAGATCAGCCGCGTGGCGGCTCCCAGGACGAGCAGGATGCCCCCGAGGAATTCCGTCCACATCGCGAGATAGGCGCTCAGCGTCGGAAATGGTATCCCGACGTTGCCGAAGAAACCGGCAACCTTGTCTGGCCCCATCTGGATCTTGTCCCAGCCGTGCACGATGAAGACCACCCCGACCACGACGCGCAGGACGGCAACCGCCCAGTCGCAATGCGTCGAGAAAATGCGCGAAACCAGTTCCTTGTTCATGATGAGTCCCCTTTGGGAAATGAGTGTGTTTGGCGCGCGGCCCGAATGACCGCGGCGCGTTGCCGATACGATTCGTGCTGCATGACGCGACCTGTCGTGATGCCGGGCCGCGGCCGTTACCCCCGGGCCCCTGATCCCTGCTTCCCAGTATCCTCCGGGTGGCGCGCCTTCTCCAGGAGCGCCGACAGGTGGCGAAGCTCATCCTGCGACATGTGCCCGAGCAACTCGCGCGTCAGGCGCGTGACCGGCTCGTCCAACCTGGCGAGGGCCTCCAGGCCGCGCTCCGTGATGTGCGCCGTGACAACGCGGCGGTCCTGCTTCGAGCGGGTGCGCTTCACCAGCTTCGCGCGCTCAAGGCGGTCGAGCAATCGCGTGATGTCGGGCACGTGGGTGACCATGCGTTCGCCCACCTCGCCGCTCGGCAGGCCGGCCGGCCCCGCACCCCTCAGGATCCTCAGCGCGTTGTACTGCGTCCCCGTCAGCTCCTCCTGCCGGAAGAGCTGCACGAACGCGTAGCTCACGTGGTCCTCCGTGCGCTTGATCTGCAGGCTGACCTCCTCCTCCAGGCTCTTGAAGGGCTTGGTCTGCTTGATTTCGCGGATCAGGTGGTCGGCCACGTGCGCGGGGTCCCCTCCTGCGGATGCAGAAGGAGAAACCAAGGCCGGGGAAGCGTCAAGCATGGGCGCGGCTCGGGGGGGCGTGGTGGAATGCGTCCTCAGTTGTGGTAGAAGCGCTCGTGCACGATGCGTCCGTCGCGCCAGCGCTGCACCGCAACCTGCGTGATCGACACCGGCGCGCCGCCCTTCGGCACGAAGCTGAGCGTCGACTCGTAGAAGGTCACGTCCCCGTCCCCGGCGAGGGCCGTCACCTCAAACCCCGTCCACTCGGCGACGGAATCGACGAAGGCCTGCTCGCGCACGATGTTCGCCCCGCGGCCGCGCGTCGGCTCGGAGAGGTTTTCCTGCATGACGGTGTCCTCCGCGTAGAAGTCGCGCATGGCGTCGATGATGCGACCCTGGCGGACGTAGTCGAGGAGTTCGTGGAGGCGGGCGACGTTGGTGGCTTCGGCTGCTTCGTTCATGGGAGTGCTCTCCGGCGGAATTAGTTGTTGCAACAACTATTGTTTGAACAGTATCAAGCGCCGTGCCAGCCCGCGCGCAGGGCTTTTCCCCCTTCCCCACCCGTCCGCCCCCATGGACTATTCCCCCCCTGCGCAGGAAAAAGTCGCGGAAATCAAGGAAATCCACGCTCGATGCAACTTCCGAACAGGTCGCCCCAGGGGGCTTTGCAGCCTGCCGCGCCGCCGCACCCCAACGTCGCAGCCTGCGACGAATTGGCGCGAAGGCTCCGTGAGAACGCCACCCACCACCCGAAGGCCATCGCGAAGCAGCACGAGAAGAACAAGCTGACGGTTCCGGAGCGCCTGGACCTCGTGCTCGACGCGGGAGCGCCGCGGTTCGAAGTCGGAGCCTTTGCGGCGGACGACATGGAGGGCGCCTACGGCGGGAAGATCACCGCCGCGGGGTGCCGCGTCGTCATTGGCCAGATCCACGGCCGGCCCGCCATGGTCATCGCAAACGACTCGATGGTGAAGGCGGGGGCGTGGTTCCCGCTCACGATCCGAAAGATGCTCCGCGGCCAGGAGATCGCGATCGAGAACCGCCTGCCCACAGTGTACCTCGTGGACTCCGCAGGCGTGTACCTCCCTCTCCAGGAGGAGATCTTCCCCGACCGCGACCACGCGGGGCGCATCTTCTACAACAACTCCCGCATGTCCGCGATGGGCATCCCGCAGGTGGCGGTCGTCTGCGGGCCGTGCGTCGCGGGGGGCGCATACCTGCCCGTGCTGAGCGACGAGGTCCTGATGGTGCGCGGGACGAGCAGCATGTTCCTCGCCGGCCCATTCCTCGTCGAGGCCGCCATCGGGGAGAAGATCGACGCCGAGGCTCTCGGCGGCGCCGAGATGCATGGCCGGATGTCCGGGACGGCGGACTACGAGGAGGAGTCGGAGCAATCCGCACTTTCGCGCGTGCGCGAGATCGCCCGCGGCTGGCGGCGCGATCCGGCCAACTTTGTCCGCGAGGTCCCAGCCGACCCAGCGAGGCCCGCACAGGACATCCTGACCATCCTGCCTGCGGCGCGGTCCGCGGCCTACGACATGCGCAAGGTCCTCGACTGCATCGTGGATGCGGGCAGCTTCACAGAGTTCAAGAAGAGCTTCGGGCGCACGATCCTTTGCGGCACGGCGCGGATCGATGGTTGGGCCGTGGGGATCGTAGCCAACCAGCGCGAGCTGGTGAAGTCCGGCGCTGGGGAGATCCAGATCGGAGGGGTCATCTACTCCGACTCGGCGGACAAGGCTGCGCGGTTTGTCCTCCTCTGCAACCAGAAGGGGCTGCCCATCATCTACCTCCAGGACGTGACCGGGTTCATGGTCGGCAGCCGGGCGGAGCGGGGCGGCATCATCAAGGATGGGGCGAAGCTCGTGAACGCCGTCTCGAACTCGCGCGTCCCCCAGATAACGGTGGTGGCCGGGAACTCGAATGGTGCGGGGAACTATGCGCTGTGCGGCCGCGCTTTCGGGCCGAGGTTCGTCGTCGCGTGGCCGACCTCCCGCATTTCGGTCATGGGCGGGGACCAGGCGGCGAAGACCCTCCTCTCCCTCGAGAAGCAGCGCAGGGGGGAGGGCCACCCGATGACCAGGGACGAGGAGCAGGCTTTCCTTGCCCGGACCGTCGAACGGTACAATGAGTGTTCAAGCCCGTATCATGCGGCATCGAAACTCTGGATCGATGCGGTCATCGACCCACGGGAAACGCGCGCGACCATAAGTCGCCTGGTCGCGGCCTGCAATGAGGCGCCACTCCCGCCGGAGTTCCGTTCCGGCGTCATCCAGACCTGATCGAAGGAGCCCACAATGGCCTACAAGCACCTGAACATCACCCGTGATGGCGCCGTCGTCCACGTCGAGCTGAACCGTCCCCCGATCAACGCGCTGAACTCCGACCTCATCGCGGAGCTTGGAAAGGCTGCGCGGGAGATTCACGACGACCATTCGGTGAAGGTGGTGCTGCTCTCGGGAGCGGGGAAGAACTTCGCCGCGGGCGCGGACATCAAGGAGATCTCCTCCCTGCCCGCCGGGGACCCCGTGAACGAGTTCTCAAGCAACGGGCACTCCTCGTTCTATGACATCGAGCGTGGCCGCGCGGTGTGGGTGGCGGCAGTGCGTGGGTTCTGCCTCGGGGGTGGATGCGAGCTGGCCATGGCCTGCCACATGCGCATCGCGGACCGCACGGCCGTCTTCGGACAGCCCGAGATCAAGCTCGGCATCTGCCCCGGGTTCGGCGCGACGCAGCGCCTGCCCCGCATCATCGGACACTCGCGCGCCGCATACCTCCTCTTCACCGGCGAGCAGATCGACGCGCGCACGGCCTACGACTGGGGCCTGGCGACCATCCTCACCGGGGAGGGCGAGGACGCACTCGAAGCGGGACGCAAGATCGTCAACCGCATCGCCTCCTTCGGCAGGCATGTGATCGAGGCCAACCGCGAGCTGATAGCCTACAACTTCGAGTTCGACGCCGAGCAGGGGATGGACCGCGAGTCGGAGCTCTTCAGCGAACTCTCCCGCACGGAGGACATGCGCGAGGGGTTCACGGCGTTCCTGGAAAAGCGTGAGGCGAAGTTCAGGGACAAGTAGGCACCGGGCGTTGGGTCTGGGGGACGGCGGACCGCCCGATGATGGCCGGACGGCCGGCTAGAACTCCCACGGCCGCAGCATGTAGCGCCAACCGCGGTCGTAGCGCCGGTCGTGGGACTCGCGGCGTTCCGCACGCTGTGGAGATTCCGTCGGGCTGAGCCCCTCCTCCCAGTCCTCCACGGCATCGTGGAGCGCATTCGCCATGACGGCCGTCGCGGCGAATGCCGCGAGGAGGAATCCCGCGAACTGGCACGATGCGGAGGCTGCCCAGAGCACGGCGAGCCATGCGAGCGTGCCCAGCGTCGCGCCCGGCAGCGCGACCGTGAGGGCGGCCCCCAGCCTGAGGGCGCGCATCGGCGCAATCCCCCGCGCCACGACGAGCATCGCGCCGTGGATCGTCGCGCCGACCACCCCCGCGGCGAGCCACGCCGTCAGGAACGCCAGCACGTACGCGCCGAGGGCGAACTCCGCGGGGACGACTCCGGAGGCGAGGTAGAACCATAGGTTCGTCCCGAGCAGCAGCAGGAGCGCGCCCGAGACAGCAAGGCACCGCCACAGCCCAGCGAAGTGAAGCCGCACGCCGTCGGCCATGTCGCGGAAGGTGGCCTCTCCATGCACGGAGTTCCTGCGGGCGAAGTGCCCGAGCGCCCCGAGCCACAGGGCACCAAACAGCGGCCACAGGACGACGCAGTAGACCGAGGCGAGCAGGAGCGCCGAGCCCGGCGCCGCCAACATCGACTCCGCCAGGTCGTGCGTCGCGAACAGGATGAGGATCGCCACCGTGCCCAGTGCCATGTTCGCGGCCACGAGCCGCCAGAGGCAGTCGTAGAAGTCCCACCAGGCCTGCCGAACGCCGCGACGCAGCTTGGGGCCGTTGGTGGGCGCGTCGCCCCCGGGGGCAAGGGCACGAAAAACCGGTTGGCGCGCCCGACGCGACTGGCCGCGAATTCGCTCCGTCCCACGGGGGGCACAACGGCACGATGGACCTTGGCGAGTCGCTCAGGATCGGCATCCTCGAAATCGCGCAGCACAAGATGCGGAGCGCGCTGACGATGCTCGGCGTGATCTTCGGCGTCGCGGCCGTCATCAGCACGGCCGCGATCGGCGCAGGGGCGCGCCAGGAGCTGGAGCGCCAACTCGAGCAGCTCGGCGCCAACACGGTGCGCGTCACCGCGGCAAAGCTGCGCGGCGCGGAGGACACCGAGGCCCGCCGCAAGAACCCGGCGGGCCTCACGCGCGCCGACGCCGAAGCCCTCAGGAACATGATCCCCGGCATCGAGGCCGCCGCACCCATCAAGAAGGTCGATGTCACCATCGCGCACAGGGGGCGGCAGCTCCAGGCGGACATCGTCGGCACCGACGCCACCCTGCCCTCCGTCGTGCGCTACGCCCTCGACGAGGGCCGGTTCCTCACCGAGTACGACGACGCGGAGTCCCGCCTCGTCTGCGTCATTGGGGACAGCATCCGCCTAGCCGCCTTCCCGCTGGAGAGCCCCCTCGGCCGGACCATCCAGATCGACGGCCGCCCCTTCACGGTGATCGGCGTGCTCGCACCGCGGTCGCGCCTCGAGTCGGGTGCCGTCGTCGAATCCCTCGAGGCGGACCGCACCGTGTTCATCCCGATTTCGACATCGATCCGCCGGATCGGGACGGTGGACCTGCGGGCGGACAAGCTGACGGAGATCATCCTGCGCGCAAGGGACGCGACGATGCTGCGGGAGTCCGCGGCGCTGGCGGAGCGCATGCTCCTGCGCAGGCACAACGGAGTCGCCGACTTCGCAGTGACCGTGCCCGAGGAGCTCATCCGTCAGCGCCAGAAGACGAAGAACATCCTCAGCCAGGTGCTCCTCTTCATCGCGGCGATCTCGCTGATCGTTGGCGGCATCGGGATCATGAACATCATGCTGGCGAGCGTGACGCAGCGCACGCGCGAGA
>CAZUCD010000176.1:2443-7143 GCA_964618855.1 uncultured Candidatus Sumerlaeota bacterium | reverse complement strand
GTCGAGGCGCAGACGCTCGCCAACGTCTACCTCGCCCTCGAGAACAACCTCGAGATCATCCCCGTCATCAACAAGGTGGACCTGCCCGGCGCCGACATCGAGAGCGCGAAGGAGCAGATCCGCTCGGCCGTCGGGCTCAATCCCGACAACGCCCTCATCGTCTCTGGCAAGACCGGCCTCGGCGTGATGGAGCTGCTCCAGGCGGTGATCGACAGGATCCCGCCCCCGAAGGGCAGGGCGGACGGGCCGCTGCGCGCGCTCGTCTTCGACTCCTTCTACGACGACTACAAGGGCGTGGTCAGCTACATCCGCGTCGTGGACGGCGCGATCAAGCTTGGGGACCGCATCCAGTTCATGCAGGGCACCGGCAACTACGAGGTGACCGAGCTGGGGACGATGACGCCCCGCCTCAAGCCGATCGCCGAGCTGAAGGCCGGCGAGGTGGGCTACGTCGTCGCGGGCATCCGCGACATCCACGAGGTGCGCGTCGGCGACACCGTGACGTTCCACCGCCACGGCACGACGGAGCCCCTCCCGGGCTACAAGGCCGTGAAACCGGTCGTCTTCGCGGGCGTCTATCCGGTGAACTCCGACGACTACAAGAACCTGAAGGACTCGATCGAGAAACTGCGGCTGAACGACGCCGCGCTGCACGTGGAGCCAGAGACGAGCGACGCGCTCGGCTTCGGCTTCCGCGTCGGGTTCCTTGGGCTTCTCCACATGGAGATCATCCAGGAGCGGCTGGAGCGCGAATACAACCTCGACCTGCTCTTCACCGCCCCGAGCGTCACCTACCGCGTGGAGCTGACCAACGGGGAAAATGTCGAGATCGAGAATCCGAGCCGCATGCCCGCGGCGAACTACATCGAGCGCGTCGAGGAGCCCTACGCCGAGGCGCGCATCTACTTCCCCAACAAGTTCACGGGGAACGTCCTCGCGCTCTGCCAGGCGAAGAAGGGCTCGCAGAAGGAGATGGTCTTCATCACCTCCGAGCGCGTCATGGTGCGCTACGAGTTCCCGCTCAGCGAGATCATCACGGACTTCCACGACCGCCTGAAGTCGGTGACGAGCGGCTACGCGAGCTTCGACTACGAGGTGATCGGCTACCGCGAGGGCCAGCTCGTGAAGATGGACATCATGGTGAACGGCGACCCGGTGGACGCGCTCTCGGTGATCTGCCACCGGGACGACGCCTCATCGAAGGGCCGCGTGCTCTGCAAGAAGCTGAAGGAGATCGTGCCTCGGCAGCTCTTCGTGATCGCGATCCAGGCTGCGATCGGCGGCAAGATCGTGGCGAGGGAGTCCGTCTCCGCCCTGCGCAAGGACGTGACGGCGAAGTGCTACGGCGGCGACATTTCCCGCAAGCGCAAGCTCCTCGACAAGCAGCGCGAGGGTAAGAAGCGCATGAAGCAGATCGGCAACGTCGAGATTCCGCAGCAGGCCTTCATGGCCGTGCTGAGATTGGACGAGTAGCGACGCAGGGCGCCCACCGGCTCACCTGCGTGGAGGCTCGAGGCTCTGCGGGGGGGTCACGCTTGCGTTCCCCGCGCGGTTTTGAAGCCGGATGTCCAGCAGGTGGCCGTCGCCCTCCGGCCGCGTGACCGTGAGCTCGAACCCCGCCAGGCTCCATCCCCCGACGGGCAGGCCATCCAAGGTGACCCGGATCGAATCCTCGCGCACACGCAGCCGGTCGCTCCCCCAGCCCTCCTTCATGCCGTCGGAGAGGACGACCACAACCTCGCCGCGGCCGACGACCTTGAGTTTCCAGCGCGGGACGCCGTTGGCGGCCCAGTCGCACAGGCCGTCGAAGAGCGCGGCAGCGACGCGGGCATTGTGCGCGGGATCGCGGAGGCGCTCCTCCTCAGCCGGGTTCGTAAAGAAGCTGCACTCGGCCAGCACGGCGGGCATGCGGCAATGGCGGAGCACCGCGAATCCCGTCCCGTAGATCAACAAATCGGAGTAGATGCCGGACGGCTTGGGATCGAGGCGCAGGCCGCGGGCAAGCCCGTCCGACAGGGCGCGCGCAATGTCGAGCGAGGCGGGGAAGGCCGAACCGTCACCGTGGTACCAGACGCTGGAGTAGTTCGTCCTCGGGGAGGAGGCGGCGTTGTGGTGGATGCTGAGGAAGATGTCCGCGGGCCACTCGTTTGCGATGGCGGCGCGTTGTTCGAGCGAGACGCTTGTGTCGCCGTCGCGCGTGAGAAGCACCTCGGCGCCGGCGGAGCGGAGCGCGTCGGCCAGGGCCAGCGCCGTGCGCATGTTGGCGTCGGCCTCCCGCAGGCCGGTGGGACCGCGTTTGTAGCGCGTGCGCTCAAAGTGCTCCCCCACGTCGCCGCCATGCCCGGGGTCCAGACAGATGCGGAGGCCGCGGAGGAACTGCGCCCGGGGGTTGTCGAAGTGTGGTTCGGGCTGCCCTACGCCGGCGGGGGCGGGTGTGCGTGCGCAGCCGGGGAGCATAGTCCCCGCCAGGACGACCAGCAGTGCCGCCAGGATGCGCCGCACGCGTGGCGGCTCAGACGTCGCCGAGCTGCTCGCGAACGCGGGGGACGAGACCCTTGGGCTCACCCGCGCGCGGGTTCGTGTCGCGCTTGAAGTAGAAGCTCTTCACGCCACCTAGCGGGAACTCCTTGCGGAGTGGGTGCCCGATCCAGTCCTCCGGCATGAGGATGCGCCGCAGGTCGGTGTGGCCCTCGAAGATGATGCCAAACATGTCGAAGGTCTCGCGCTCCAGCCAGTTTGCGGTCTTCCAGACCCCTTCGACGGTGTCGATGCGGGGATCTTCCTCGGGAATGCCGGCCTTTACGCGGACGCGGTGCTTCAGGGGGATCGAGTAGAGGTTGTAGGCCATCTGGAAGCGCGGGGTCCTGCCGAGTGCGGACATGTCCACGGCCGTCGCGTAGGAGAGCAGGTCGAAGCGGAAGTCCGGGTCGTCGCGCAGCAAGGTGCAGACGGGCACGATGGCCTCGCGGTGGACCTGCACGGTGACCTCGCCGTGCGCCGTGGTGACGGACTCGAGCTGTTCGCCGAACTTCTCGCTCAGCTTGTTGCGCAGCAGTGTCTGGAGCTTCTCTAGGTCGACGGGCATGGCGGCGGTGGCGCTTCCTGCAGGGGAATGGTGCGAGCTTCGCGACGCGAAGGGGGGCGCTCAAGGGGAGTCGTTGCGCCGTGGCGCGGAGGAAGCCCGGGATCGCGCCTCGCGTAGGCGTATCCGATGATGCAAAAGGTCGAGTAGAAGAGAAACTGCGTGGTCGCATAGGCGACGTGGTGCGTTACAATGTACATGCCGTAGATGATCATCGAGGGATACAGGGCGATCAGCACCTTGTTCTGGCGGTTCATGACGGCGGCCCAAAGGTGGCGGTAGGCTATGCCGTAGCCGAGAAAGAGCAGGCAGCCGAAGTAGCCGAACTGCTTGAACGCGCTGTAAATCCCGGTGAGCGTCGTGCCCGTATTGAGATCCACGCGGAGGCGTTCCGAGAGGTCGGTGAAGTCCCCCTGGCCGATGTTGATCTGGAGCTGCTTCTTGAAGTCGTGGCCCACGATCTGGCCCGGGACGTAGAAGACAACGAGCATGTTCCAGAAGGCCGCACCAAACTCGTAGCTCTGCCGTTCCGCCACGGAGTCGAGCATGTAGTAGCCATAGGCGGTCTCGGAAAGGCTGGCCTTCCGCTTGCCGACGGCGCGCTCGAGGTTCCGCTCGATGTTCATGTCGAGCAGGCTGGACAGCTCAAACCTGCCGGAATGGACGACGCGGCGGTACTCCCCGATGGCGAACAGGTGGACGAGACCCGCGACGATCAGGGCCGCGAGCGCCCACCGGGGCGGTCGGAAGTTCCTCACGTAGTACAGCGCGAAGCCTATGGTGACAAGGAACAGGAACGTGATGCCCCGGCGGCCGATGTAGACGGCATAGAGCGGCGCGAGGACCGCGATCCCGAGGAAGAGGAGCGTGGAGAGCCGACGCTTCCGGAGGGCAAAGTAGAGGCATATCGCAAGCGCCGGCGCGGAGAGGCCCACGAAGAAGAGGTACCGCAGGACGCTCCCGGTCCACTGCGAGCCGGTGGCGCCGGGATGCAGGCGCACCATCACGAAAAAGTAAGTTGAGACGAGTGCAAAGGCGGCCCCGACGTGAAAGAGGCGGCGGTCGCTCGTGGGGAACTGGAGCTTGGAGAGGACGATGGGGCTTGGCCGGATGTTGTACCCGACCCAGCAGCAGAAGACGCACAGGCACGTCATCGTCAGCCCGCGGACGGCGATCTCCTCCGGCATGGGGACGTTGCGCTGCACGATCGCGTAGATGTGCGGCCCCATGAACCCGAGGAAGGTGACGCCCATGAAGAACGGGAATTCGTACACGCGGCGCGTGTCGCGAATGCCTGGGAGGAGCAGCAGGAGGCACAGCCCCACGAAGACGACGAAGAGGAACTGCAGCACGTCAGCCTGCCGCAGGCCGCGCGGGGCGCGGCGGCGTTGTCTTCACAGGCGGCAGGACGGGCCTTACTCGAACCCGGGCGCGGGACCTGCCGGGAAGGGCGTGGGCGCCGGCGTGGGTGCGGCCTGGGACTCGGACGGCGGGGGGAACGGGGACGCCCCTCCCTGCGCGGGCGAGCCGGCGAACGGGTCGTTCGAGGGTGGGCCGCCGAATGGATTCGCGCCGGCGCCACCCGCAAGCGGGTTGAGGCCACCACCAGGAGGCGGCC